>NC_015556.1:4605000-4920769 GCF_000213805.1 Pseudomonas fulva 12-X
GACTTCGTGATGACGCTGTTCTTCGCCTTCGGCGTGGCCTTCGAGATTCCCGTGGCCGTGGTGCTGCTGATCTGGATCGGCGTGGTCGACGTCGAATACCTTCGCAAGATCCGCCCCTACGTGATCATTGGCTGTTTCGTGGTCGGCATGATCCTCACCCCGCCGGACATCTTCTCCCAGACCCTGCTCGCCGTGCCGATGTGGCTGCTGTTCGAGCTGGGCATCCTGGCTGGCAGCATGGTGCGCACGCGCCGCGGCGAGCCAGATGAAGAAGACGACAACGCCCCGACCGACCAGCCGCCCAGCGTCCAGCCATGAACCTGCTGCTGCTCGAGGACGGTGATTTCATCGCCGCCGACCGGGTGCGCCTGAGCGGCCGCCGCCTGACCCATCTCAATGAGGTGCACCGCGCCGAGAACGGCGACACCCTGCGCGTCGGCCGCCTCGGCGGGCAGATGGGCCGCGGCCAGCTGCTGCAGCTAGATGCCACGAGCGCTGAACTGCAGGTCGCCTTCGACCAGCCGCCACCGACCAAGCTGCCGATCACCCTGCTGCTGGCCCTGCCGCGCCCGAAGATGCTCAAGCGCGTGCTGCAGAGCGTCAGCGCCATGGGCGTGCCGCGGCTGGTGCTGCTCAACAGTTACCGGGTGGAAAAGAGCTTCTGGCAGACGCCCTTTCTGGAGCCGGAAGCGATTCGCGAGCAGCTGATCCTCGGCCTGGAGCAGGCCCGCGATACCGTGCTGCCCGAGGTGATCATCGAGAAGCGCTTCAAGCCCTTCGTCGAGGATCGGCTGCCGCAGCTGGCCGCCGGCACGCTCGGCCTGACCGGACACCCCGGCGACTACCCGGCCTGCCCACGCGCCGTCGAGCAACCGGTAACCCTTGCCATCGGCCCGGAAGGCGGCTGGATTCCCTACGAGGTCGAGAAACTGGCCGAGGCGGGTTTGCAGCCAGTGCAGATGGGTGAGCGGATTCTACGGGTGGAGACGGCCGTGACGGCGCTATTGGCTCGGTTGTTCTGAGCGACTCGTTTAGACAGGTGTGTTGTGGCAGCAGCCACCGCACATTTCCTGTGGGAGCGGGCCATGCCCGCGAAAGATCTCGGGCATGGCCCGTTCTCACTACCCGTCCTCCGCGCCAAGATCGCGATGGTGGACAAGAAGAGCGTGTCCAACCTACCTAACTGACAGACCAATCCCTGTGGGAGCGCGCCACGCGCGCGAAAAATCGCGGGCATGGCCCGCTCCCACAAAAGCAGACCATCGTCCGCGCCAACGGGACATCCGGTAACGCCTTGCCCTAAGCAACGGTTTGGCGCCAGCATGCGCTCTGCCTATGATGAACACCTCGTGCCCACAAGGAGCTGTCATGCGCCGTCTGCTCACCGGCATCACCGTCATCCTGCTGTTGCTGCTCAATACGCTGGTTCTGATTGGACCGATGATGCTTATTGCTCTGGGCAAGTTCGTGCTGCCCGGCAAGGCGCTGAAGGCGGCCTGTTCGCGCTTGGTGATGAATATCGCCGAAGCCTGGGCCGAGAACTGCAAGCGCATCTTCGCGGCGCTCACGCCGACCCAGTGGGATATCCGCGGCAACGCCGAGCTGCGCCAGGACACCTCCTACCTGATCATCAGCAACCACCAGTCTTGGGTCGACATTCCCGCCCTGGTGCAGGCCTTCAACCGCAAGACGCCCTACTTCAAGTTCTTCCTCAAGCAGCAGCTGATCTGGGTGCCGTTTCTCGGCCTCGCGTTCTGGGCGCTGGATTATCCCTTCATGAAGCGCTACAGCAAGGCCAAGCTGGAGAAGTACCCGCACCTAAAAGGCCAGGACCTGGAAATCACTCGCCGTGCCTGCGAGAAGTTTCGGGATCTGCCGGTTACCGTAGTCAATTACCTGGAAGGCACGCGCTTCACACCCGCCAAACAGGCCCAACAGGGCTCGCCCTATCAGCACCTGCTCAAGCCCAAGGCCGGCGGGGTGGCCTTCGTGCTGGCGGCCCTGGGCGAGCAGCTCGACGCGATTCTGGATGTCACCATCGTTTATGCCGAGGACACGCCGCCCGGTTTCTGGAAGCTGATCAGCGGCCAGGTGCCAAAGGTCATCATGGATATCCGCACCCGGCCGCTGGAGCCGGCGCTGTGGCAGGGCGATTACCAGAACGACCCTGACTTCCGCCTTTACGTGCAGGACTGGGTCAGCGGCTTGTGGGAGGAGAAGGATACGCTGATCACCCGGCTGAAGCAGGAAGCCAAGGGCTGAACCTGCTGCAGCGCTAGTGGAACGATCAATCCGGCAGGATCATATGGCCGGCCTCGTCGAGCGGCGCGAAGGGGTTGTGCGCCAGCTCCCAGAGGTGCCCGTCCGGGTCGGCGAAGTACCCTGAATAGCCACCCCAGAACACCTTCTCCGGCGCCTTGACCTGCCGGCCGCCAGCGGCAACCGCAAGAGCCATGGCGGCGTCCACGGCTTCCGGGCTTTGCAGATTGTGCGCCAGGGTCACGCCGGAAAAGCCCGCTGGGCCGGCTTCCGGCAGGTTGGCGTCCTTGGCCAGCTCCTCACGGGAGAACAATCCCAGGGCAAGGCCCTTGAGCTTGATGAAGACGATCTGCTGCTGAGAAGCAGACGAGCGCGTCCAGCCCAGGCGTTCGTAGAAGGCGGCGCTGGCCTGTACATCGGCCACGCCGAGGGTGATCAGGGAAATCCGTCGGTCAAAGCTCATGAGGTGCTCCTTGCAGGTCGAGCCTGACAGGGTAGCAGCCGAACCGGCCGTCTAGAGAAAGAATAATGATCGTTCCCACGCTCTGCGTGGGAACGCATTTGTAGGACGCTCTGCGTCCGTACGTAAATCGTGACGCAGAGCGTCACGGGTGGCATGCCCACGCAGAGCATGGGCACAATCAGCAAAGAAAATCGGAGCCCTTGGGCTCCGCTTTTTCAGCTTCAGGCAGCGCTGAACATCTTGTGCGGGTCGATGACGAATTTCTTCGGCACGCCGGCATCGAACTCGCCGTAACCGCGCGGTGCGTCGTCCAGGCTGATGACCTGCACGCCCACCACTTCGGCGATGTTGATGCGGTCCCACATGATGGCCTGCATCAATGCGCGGTTGTACTTCATCACTGGGGTCTGGCCGGTGTGGAAGCTGTGCGACTTGGCCCAGCCGAGGCCGAAACGGATGCTCAGGCTGCCGATCTTGGCTGCCGCGTCCACCGCGCCCGGGTCTTCGGTGACGTACAGGCCGGGGATACCGATCTTGCCGGCCACGCGGGTGACCTGCATCAGCGAGTTGAGTACGGTGGCCGGTGCTTCGTGCTGGGCACCGGCATGGCCATGACCGCGGGCCTCGAAGCCCACCGCGTCGACGGCGCAATCGACTTCCGGCTCACCGAGCAGGTCGGCGATCTGTTCGTGCAGCGGGGTGTCCTTGGACAGGTCGGCGATTTCGAAGCCCTGGGCCTTGGCATGGGCCAGGCGCACCGGGTTGACGTCACCGACGATCACCACCGCGGCGCCGAGCAGGCGCGCCGAGGCGGCGGCGGCCAAACCGACCGGGCCGGCACCGGCCACGTAAACGGTGGAGCCCGGGCCAACGCCGGCAGTCACCGCGCCGTGATAGCCGGTGGGCAGAATGTCGGACAGGCAGGTCAGGTCGCGGATCTTCTCCATGGCCTTGTCGCGGTCCGGCAGCTTGAGCAGGTTGAAGTCAGCGTAAGGCACCAGCACGTATTCGGCCTGGCCACCGGTCCAGTCGCCCATGTCGACGTAGCCGTAGGCGCCGCCGGCACGGGCCGGATTGACGGTCAGGCACACACCGGTGTGCTGCTCTTTACAGGAGCGGCAGCGGCCGCAGGCGACGTTGAAGGGCACGGAAACCAGGTCACCGATCTTCAGGCTTTCGACGTCGCTCCCCTTCTCGACCACCTCGCCGGTGATCTCGTGGCCGAGCACCAGGCCGACCTGAGCGGTGGTACGGCCACGCACCATGTGCTGGTCGGAGCCGCAGATGTTGGTGGAAACGACCTTGAGGATCACGCCGTGCTCGATCTTGCGACCGCGCGGATCCTGCATCTTCGGATAGTCGATCTTCTGAACTTCGACCTTGCCTGTGCCGAGATAGACGACACCGCGATTACCAGACATATGAATCTCCTTTCTTCTTGTGGATACAAAGGCGCGACGTCAGGTCGCGCGGGCCTTGTACTGGAGTGAGCGTCTGTATCGGCACCCGCCGTTATTGGGCAGGACGGATGTCGATGGTCTAGCCAGACTAGCTAGCGTGTGGCGCGGCCGCGGATGCAAAACCGACAGCCGCCGTTCTCTGTGCGGCACCGCTCCCGGTTAGAGGACGACGGTGCGATTGGCGTTGAGGAATACCCGCCGCTCGAGGAAATAGCCGACTGCGCGGGCCAGGGTCAGGCA
The DNA here is from genome assembly GCF_000213805.1 of Pseudomonas fulva 12-X. NCBI lineage: Bacteria > Pseudomonadati > Pseudomonadota > Gammaproteobacteria > Pseudomonadales > Pseudomonadaceae > Pseudomonas > Pseudomonas fulva. Next base: position 4,609,423 of record NC_015556.1, read on the forward strand.
TTCGATATCGCGGCCTTTTGCCACCAGATCCTCGGGGTAGTGCGCATGATCGACGCTTTCGACTCCCTGGGTAATGATCGGGCCTTCGTCCAGGTCGTTGTTGATGAAATGCGCCGTTGCGCCGACCAGTTTGACGCCCTTTTGGTACGCCTGGTGGTACGGCTTGGCGCCTTTGAAGCCGGGCAGCAGCGAGTGGTGGATGTTTATCGCCCGACCGTCGAGCTTGCGGCACAGATCGGCGGACAGCACCTGCATGTAGCGGGCGAGCACCACCAGTTCGGCGCCAGTGTCCTCGACCACCTGCATCACCCGGCGCTCCTGGGCGGGTTTGTCGTTGGGGTCGAGGGGAAAGTGGTGATACGGAATGCCATGCCAGTCGGCGAGCGGCTTGAGGTCGGGGTGGTTGGAGACGATGGCGGTGATGTCCATCGGCAACTGGCCGGTGCGCTGGCGGTAGAGCAGGTCGTTGAGGCAGTGGTCGGCCTTGGAGACCATGATCACCACCTTGGCGCGGTAGCCCGGCGGCGTCAGCTCGGTGCGCATGTCGAACGGCGCAGTGCGCTCGTCGAGGCCGGCGAGGAAGGTCGCCTCATCGAAATCGGCCTGGGTGCGAAATTCCACGCGGATAAAGAAGCGGCTGGCCAGGCGGTCATCGAAGCTGTGGTGCTCGGTGACGTAGCAGCCCTGCTCGAACAGGTAGCGGGTCACCACATCCACGGTGCCCAGGAGGCTCGGGCAGTGGGCGGTGAGAATCCAGGTGTCGGGGGTGCGGCTCATGAAAGCGATTCCTTATGCAGATCGCTCCCATGCGCCGACCGGCAGTGCACGACGGGGAGCGTCATTGGCTGCGTCCATACGCAGCCTTTGGGAGTGGTGAAGCAAAGCAGGAGCGGGGTCTGTACTCGATAATGTGAGAGCGGGCATGCCCCCCAGTCACTTAGGGTGGATGACGCTTCACCTACGCGGCCCGACCCATCCACCGTTGCGATCCCAAGGTGGACGAAAAAAGCGTCGTCCACCCGGTTCCAATGTCCTCAAGCCTCCACAGCCAACCCGTACTCGGCGCTGGCATCCTGCAGCCACAGCCAGAAGTAGTCGGAGAAGCTGCGACGAATCAGCAGTTCCCAGGTGTTTTCGCCGGTGTGGCGAATCACCAGCTGGGATTTGGCGAACACGGTGCCCACGGCCTTGCCCACCGGGAAGTTGTTCGGGTGCACGTCGTAACTGCTGGACTTCATCAGCAGTTCGCGCACCTTCGGCCCGGACAGTTCCAGCAGGGTCTGCCCGCCGCTGACATTGACCACCGAGATGTGCTGGCCATCCAGGGCTTCACGCAGCTTGCCCTCGACCTCGAACTCGCTGCCGCCAGGCACGATCAGCAGCCATTCATCCGGGCCCAGCCACTGCAGCGAGGTGTCGCCGTTGGCAACCAGGGTCAGCGCGCTCGGCAGTTCCAGGCCCAGGGCCTTGTGCACGCCGCCGGCGAAGTTGGCATCGGACGCGTCGCCGCGTAGCACCAGATGGCCCAGCAGTTTCTTCTCGCGCAGCGTCACCCCGGCGCCGGCGCGGCCCTTGCCGGCCAGTTCGTGCAGGCCGGCGTGGTGCAGTGGCGATTGCCCGGCGATGTCGTCGGGGCGTTGCTTGTAGACGTTGACGTTAGACATTCTGGCGGTCCCCTTTCGGGTCATAGAACACGGGGCTGACGATTTCGGCTTCGATCACGCTGCCATCGACCAGCGGCGCGTAAACGCGCTCGCCGATGCGCTTGAGGCCGCCACGCACCAGGGCCATGGCGAAGGAATGGCCCATCGCGGCGCTCATGTAGCTGGAGGTGACGTGGCCGACCATGGTCATCGGAATCGGCTGCTTGGGATCGAACACCAGCTGCGCACCTTCGGGCAGCACCTTGTTCGGGTCCACCGGCTTGAGGCCGATCAGCTGCTTGCGGTTTTCCTTGAGGCAGTCCTCACGGTTCATGCCGCGCCAGCCGATCCACGAGAAAGGTTTGGTGCGGCCAACGCACCAGCCCATGCCCAGGTCGTCCGGGGTGACCGAACCGTCGGTGTCCTGGCCGACGATGATGAAGCCCTTCTCGGCGCGCAACACGTGCATGGTCTCGGTGCCGTAAGGCGTCAGGCCGTGCTTCTTGCCGGCCTCGGCGATCTGCTCGAGAACGCCCAGGGCGTAGTCGGCCTGCACGTTGACTTCGTAGCTCAGCTCACCGGTGAAGGAGATACGGAACACGCGAGCCGGCACGCCGCCGACCTTGCCTTCCTTCCAGGTCATGAACGGGAAGGCGTCCTTGTCCAGGTCGATGTCGGTGACTTCGGCCAACAGCTTGCGGCTGTTCGGGCCGGACAGGGTCAGGGTCGCCCAGTGGTCGGTGACCGAGGTGAAGTACACCTTCAGCTCCGGCCATTCGGTCTGATGGTAGATCTCCAACCACTCCATCACGCGGGCTGCGCCGCCGGTGGTGGTGGTCATGACGAAATGGTTGTCGGCCAGACAGGCGGTGACGCCGTCGTCGAAGACCATGCCGTCTTCCTTGCACATCAGGCCATAGCGGGCCTTGCCCACGTCCAGCTTGGTCCAGGCGTTGGTGTACACGCGGTTGAGGAACTCGCGGGCATCCGGGCCCTGGATGTCGATCTTGCCGAGGGTCGAGGCGTCGAGAATACCCACCGCGTTACGCACGGCCTTGCACTCGCGGGCCACGGCGGCGTGCATGTCCTCACCGTTTTTCGGGAAGTACCAGGGGCGTTTCCACTGGCCGACGTCCTCGAACTCGGCGCCCTGCTGCAGGTGCCATTTCTGCAGAGCGGTGTAGCGCTTGGGCTCGAACAGCTCACCACAATGACGGCCGGCGATGGCGCCGAAGGTCACCGGGGTGTAGTTCGGGCGGAACATGGTGGTGCCCATTTCGCTGATGCTGATGCCCAGCGAGCGGGCGGCGATGGCCAGACCGTTGATGTTGCCCAGCTTGCCCTGATCGGTACCGAAGCCCAGCGCGGTGTAGCGCTTGACGTGTTCGACCGACTCGAAGCCCTCGCGGGTGGCCAGCTCGATGCCGGCGGCGGTGACGTCGTTCTGCTGGTCGACGAACTGCTTCGGCGCCCGCGAAGTGCCCTTATCATGGGGCACCTGGAACAGCGCGACCGAGGCTTCCTCGATGCGCTTCTCGGCTTTCGGCAGAGTGCCGGTGACCGGCTGGAAGCCCGCATCGGCAGCCGCCTTGGCGCCGGCCTCGAAGCCATCGGCGAGGCTGTCGCCCATGCCGAACACACCATTGACGGCACCGGCGCAGTAACGCTTCTGGAAGCCTTCGCCGGGTACGAAAGCGAGGATGTCTTCGCGCCACACCGGGCGACCGCCCAGGTGCGAGGCCAGGTGCACCACCGGGCTGTAGCCACCGGAGCTGACGATCAGGTCGCAATCAACGGTCTCGCCTGGGCTGGTGACCTTGTGCTTGGCGGCGTCGATGGCGCAGATGCGCGCACCGGTAACGCGCTTGCTGCCGCGCGCTTCGACCACGGCGCTGCCGGTGAGCACCCGCACGCCACGCCGGCGCGCTTCCTCGACCCAGCTGCCGCGCGGGTTGTTGCGCGCATCGGCCACGGCCACCACCTGGCGGCCGGCATCGAGCCAGTCGAGCACCACGCGGTAGGCATAATCGTTGTTGGTCGACAGCACCAGCTTCTGGCCAGGCGCCACGCCGTAGCGGCGCACGTAGGTCGACACGGCGTCGGCCAGCATGTTGCCGGGCACGTCGTTGTTGCCGTACACCAGCGGACGCTCGTGGGCGCCGGTGGCCAGTACCACGCGGCCGGCACGCACACGGTGCAGGCGCTGACGCGGCTGGCCCATGGGTGCGACTTCGCCGAGGTGGTCGGTCAGGCGCTGGTGAATGGTCAGGAAGTTGTGGTCGTGGTAGCCGTTGACCGTGGCGCGCTGCAGCAGGGTCACTTCCGGCATGCCTTCCAGCTCGGCGATGGCCTTGGCGGCCCAGTCGGCGGCCGGCATGTCGTCGAGCATCTCGCGGGTAGACAACAGGCTGCCACCGAACTCTTCCTGCTCGTCGGCGAGGATCACCCGCGCGCCGCTACGACCAGCCGCCAGGGCTGCGGCCAGGCCGGCGGGGCCGGAGCCGACCACCAACACGTCGCAGTGCTGGTTCATGTAGTCGTAGATGTCCGGGTCGTTTTCCTTCGGCGAACGACCGAGGCCGGCGGCCTTGCGGATGTACTTCTCGTAGGTCAGCCACAGGTTCTGCGGGTACATGAAGGTCTTGTAGTAGAACCCGGGCGGCATCATGCCGCCGCCGACCTTGCCGAGAATGCCCATCAGGTCGGTGTTCACGCTCGGCCAGCCGTTGGTGCTGGTAGCGGTCAGGTTCTGGTACAGCGCCTGCTGGGTGGCACGCACGTTGGGGATCTGCGCCGCCTCGGTGGAGCCGATCTGCAGCACGGCATTGGGCTCTTCAGCACCGGCGGCGATGATGCCGCGCGGGCGCGAGTACTTAAAGCTACGGCCGATCACGTCGACGCCGTTGGCCAGCAGCGCGGCGGCCAGGGTGTCACCGGCGTAGCCCTGGTAGGTCTGGCCGTTGAAGTTGAAGGTCAGCGGCTGGCTGCGGTCGATGCGGCCACCCTGGGAAAGACGATTGACCTGGCTCATGCCGTTACTCCTTGGTCAGCGGCCTTTTTCGCGGCGACGGTGGCCTCAGTCACGCTGGGGCGCTCGCCGATCTTGTAGGTTTCGAGAATCTCGTAGCTCACCGTGTGGCGAGTGACGTTGAAGTACTGGCGGCAGCCGGCGGCGTGAATCCACAGCTCGTGGTGGATGCCACGCGGGTTGTCGCGGAAGAACAGGTACTCGCCCCACTCCTCGTCGGTGCAGGCGTTGGGGTCCAGCGGGCGGGCGATGTGCGCCTGGCCACCGGCGTGGAATTCTTCTTCGGAACGCAGTTCGCCACAGTGTGGGCAGAAGATGTGCAGCATGTTCGGGACCTCCAGAAAACCATCGTCCCTCTCTCAGCGAGAGAGGGCGCCTTAATCAGTGCGCCACACCGGCTGCGCCGTGCTCGTCGATCAGCGCACCGTTGTGGAAGCGCTCGATGGAGAAGGCCTTGGCCAGCGGATGCATCTCGCCCTTGGCGAGGCTGGCCGCGAACACGTTGCCCGAGCCCGGCGTGGCCTTGAAGCCACCGGTGCCCCAGCCGCAGTTGAAATACAGGTTCTTGACCGGCGTCTTGGCGATGATCGGGCAGGCGTCCGGCGTGGTGTCGACGATGCCGCCCCACTGGCGGTTCATGCGTACCCGCGAGAGCACCGGGAACATCTCGACGATGGCCTGCAGGGTATGCTCGATGGTCGGGTAGGAGCCGCGCTGGCCGTAGCCGTTGTAGCCGTCGATGCCGGCGCCGATGACCAGGTCGCCCTTGTCGGACTGGCTGATGTAGCCGTGCACGGCGTTGGACATGATCACCGTGTCGATGATGGGTTTGATCGGCTCGGAGACCAGCGCCTGCAGCGGGTGCGATTCCAGCGGCAGGCGGAAGCCGGCGAGCTTGGCCAGGTGCCCGGAGTTACCGGCAGCGACCACGCCGACGCGCTTGGCGCCGATGAAGCCCTTGCTGGTTTCCACACCGATCACCGCGCCATCCTGCTTGCGGAAGCCGATCACTTCGGTCTGCTGGATCAGGTCGACGCCCAGGGCGTCGGCCGCGCGGGCGAAGCCCCAGGCCACGGCGTCGTGACGGGCAACGCCGCCACGGCGCTGCAGCGAAGCGCCGAGCACCGGGTAGCGGGTGTTCTTCGAGCAGTCCAGGTACGGAATCATCTCCGCCACCTGCTTGGCATCGACCACTTCGCCATCGATACCGTTGAGGCGGTTGGCGCTGACCCGGCGCTCGATGTCGCGCATGTCCTGCAGGGTATGGCCAAGGTTGAACACGCCGCGCTGGGAGAACATGACGTTGTAGTTCAAATCCTGGGACAGGCCTTCCCAAAGCTTCATCGCGTGCTCGTAGAGGTGCGCGGACTCGTCCCACAGGTAGTTGGAACGCACGATGGTGGTGTTGCGCGCGGTGTTGCCGCCGCCCAGCCAGCCCTTCTCGACCACGGCGACGTTCTTCACGCCGAACTCCTTGGCCAGGTAGTAGGCCGTGGCCAGGCCGTGGCCGCCACCGCCGACGATGACCACGTCGTAAACCGGCTTGGGCGTCGGGTTGCGCCACATACGCTGCCAGTTTTCATGGTGGCTGAAAGAATGCTTGAACAGGCCAAAGCCGGAATAGCGCTGCATGGGTAACTCCTGAATTCTGCTTGCCTGCAGGTGCGTACCTGAATCACAGAACCGTAGGATGGGTGAAACCCATCAGTGATCGATGGGTTGCACCCATCCTACGGTGCCGAACCTGCGTAACGACTGTGTCTCAGCGGTAAACCGGGTAATCGGCGCACAGACCGGCGGCCAAACCAGCCACCTGGGCCTCGACATCGGCGTCGCCGAGGTGCTCGAGGATGTCGGCGATCCAGCCTGCCAGTTCACGACACTGGGCTTCCTTGAAGCCGCGGGTGGTGACCGCTGGCGTGCCGATGCGCAGGCCCGAGGTCACGAACGGCGACTGCGGGTCGTTGGGTACGGCGTTCTTGTTGACGGTGATGCCGGCGCGGCCCAGGGCGGCGTCGGCGTCCTTGCCGGTGATGCCCTGCTTGATCAGCGAGAGCAGGAACAGGTGGTTGTCGGTGCCGCCGGAGACCACGTCGAAACCGCGGTCGATGAACACCTGGGCCATGGCCTGGGCGTTCTTGATCACCTGGGCCTGGTAGTCCTTGAAGCCGGGCTCCAGCGCTTCCTTGAAGCACACCGCCTTGGCAGCGATCACGTGCATCAACGGGCCGCCCTGGGCGCCTGGGAATACGGCAGCGTTGAGCTTCTTCTCGATCTCTTCGTTGGCCTTGGCGAGGATCAGCCCGCCACGCGGGCCACGCAGGGTCTTGTGGGTGGTGGTGGTGACCACGTCAGCCAGCGGCACTGGGTTCGGGTACAGGCCGGCGGCGACCAGACCGGCTACGTGGGCCATGTCGACGAACAGGTAAGCCCCGACCTTGTCGGCGATGGCACGGAAACGCGGGAAATCCAAAGTTTTGGAGTAGGCCGAGAAGCCGGCGACGATCATCTTCGGCTTGTGCTCGACGGCCAGGCGCTCGACTTCGTCGTAGTCGATCAGCCCGGTATCGGTATCGATGCCGTACTGCACGGCGTTGTACAGCTTGCCCGAGGACGACACCTTGGCGCCGTGGGTCAGGTGGCCGCCGTGGGCCAGGCTCATGCCCAGAATGGTGTCGCCGGGCTGCAGCAGTGCCAGGTAGACAGCCGAGTTGGCGGAAGAGCCGGAGTGCGGCTGCACGTTGGCGTAATCGGCACCGAACAGCTGCTTGGCGCGCTCGATGGCCAGCACCTCGACTTTATCCACATGCTCGCAACCGCCGTAGTAGCGCTTGCCTGGATAGCCTTCGGCGTACTTGTTGGTCAGGCCGCTGCCCTGGGCTTCCATCACGCGCTTGCTGGTGTAGTTTTCCGAGGCAATCAGCTCGATGTGATGTTCCTGACGACGCTCCTCGGCCTGCATGGCACTGAGCAGGGCGTCATCGTAGCCTTGAATCTGATCTTGCTTGCTGAACATCACGTATCTCCCCGGGGCGCCTCGCGGCGCCGCATCTGGCGGTTGCTCGGTATGAGTCTTGTTGCAGCGATGGTATGACTGGCCCTGGCGAGCCAGATGCCTATGTACGCCACGGGAGATTGTGTTTGCGACATGCCCAGGCGTCGCATTTGTGCATGCCCGAACAAGCCGTTTAGAGACTGCGCAGCGCCACCAGGACGAGAAAATGCGCCGGATAGAAGAGGTAAGCCCAGCGCCTGACCGGCGGCACGGGGAATGGCGGCCGGAAGCGCAACAGCAGCAGGCCCAGCAATGGCGCGAACAGGCACATGACCAGCACGCTCCAGGCGAAGGGATCGCCACGGGCCGCATCGGCATAGAACGGCGCCCAGTAGTTGGCTGCCAGGCAGCCGAGCATCGGCAGCAACCAGCGCGCCCTGAAGCCCCTCAAAGCAAGCAGAAAGGCCGCCGGCAACAGCGCGCCGAACACGCCGAACATCAGCCACTCGTGGGCCAGCACGGCAGTTGCCAGCGCGCCGGCGCCCAGCCAGCGCGCCTGGATATCGGCGCGCTGCACGGCATTGGCGATCAGCAGGCCGAGCACCAGGGTCGGCATCACGTTGAGCGATTCGGCGGTCGGCACCAGCAGCCGGTACGGCCACTCGGAGATCAGCGAGAACAGCAGCAGCCAACCCAGGTAACGAGCGGTCACGCCGCCGGCATCGTCAGCCCTGGGCCGTGCGACATTGGCGGCGATGGCCAGGCAGAACAGCGGAAAGGCCAGGCGGCCGGGTACATAGAGGAAGTAGAGCTCGGGCCAGGCATGGCGCAGGTGATCGATCAGCATGGTCAGCAGCGCCAGCCATTTGATCAGATCGAGGGCCGCGTCGCGGCCGGAGGGAAGATTGTGCGGGAAAGAGGAAGGCATGCACGCCCATCACGCTGACGGATGAAGCATCAAGGTAGAGGCAGCCAGCGCCAAGGCGCAAACAGAAAGGGCGGCGTAGAACCTACGCCGCCCTCAAGGCTCACTGCAGCTTCGCGTTGCAGCTGCTCGATGCGGTGACCAGACGCTTCTGCAGGGCCGCGTCCGGCGGAACCTGCTTGCTCATCTCGGCCATTTCCGCCTCGCTGAACTCCTCGCTGACCTTGGTCGCGGCGCAGTCACAGAAGGCGGTGAGCTTTTCTTGGGAGTGGCCGGACTGAGCGCCCTTCACGCATTCCTGCACGAAGGTGGACTTGGCTTCCGGCGACCACTGCTGAGCGGCGGCGGCCGGCAGGGCGAAAGCGAGCGGTGCGAAAAGGGCGATCAGATGACGGTAGCTCATGGTGGGCTCCTGTAGCTTGGGATCGGTGAGTCCTGGTAATGAACTCTCTGCTTTGTGAGCCCATCGGCGCCCGTGAGTTCACAATTAATGGCGCGCCTGGGCATGGAACAATATGTCGCTCCGGCGAGTGCGACGCAGCGGTGCGGCGGGATAAAGTACCGGCATACGCCCGCACGGGGCGATGCAGAAAAGGACCCCTCAATGCCCGACAACGCCCAGCAATTCGCCAGCGACAATTACTCCGGCATCTGCCCCGAGGCCTGGCAGGCCATGGCCGAGGCCAACCAGGGCCACCAGCGCGCCTACGGCGATGACGAATGGACGGCCCGCGCCGCCGACCACTTCCGCCGCCTGTTCGAGACCGACTGCGACGTATTCTTCGCCTTCAACGGCACCGCCGCCAACTCCCTGGCCCTCGCCTCGCTGTGCCAGAGCTACCACAGCGTGATCTGCTCGGAGACCGCCCACGTCGAGACCGACGAATGCGGCGCGCCGGAGTTCTTCTCCAACGGCTCCAAGCTGCTGACCACCCGCACCGAACACGGCAAGCTGACACCGGCCTCGATCCGCGAGATCGCCCTCAAGCGCAAGGACATCCACTTCCCCAAGCCGCGCGTGGTCACCCTGACCCAGGCCACCGAAGTCGGCACCGTGTACCGCCCCGAGGAGATCCAGGCGATCAGCCAGACCTGTGACGAACTGGGCCTGAACCTGCACATGGACGGCGCGCGCTTCTCCAACGCCTGCGCCTTTCTCGGCTGCACGCCGGCCGAGCTGACCTGGAAGGCCGGCGTCGACGTGCTGTGCTTCGGCGGCACCAAGAACGGCATGGCCGTCGGTGAGGCGATCCTGTTCTTCAACCGCGACCTGGCAGAAGACTTCGACTATCGCTGCAAACAGGCCGGCCAGCTGGCCTCGAAGATGCGCTACCTGTCGGCGCCCTGGGTCGGCATCCTGCAGGAGGACGCCTGGCTGCGTTACGCCAATCACGCCAACCACTGCGCCCAGCTGCTCGCCAAACTGGTGGAAGACGTGCCGGGCGTCAGCCTGATGTTCCCGGTCGAGGCCAACGGCGTGTTCCTGCAGATGTCCGAACCGGCCATCGCCGCCCTAACCGCCCGCGGCTGGCGCTTCTACACCTTTATCGGTGCCGGCGGCGCGCGCTTCATGTGCTCCTGGGATACCGAGGAAGCACGGGTGCGCCAGCTGGCCGCGGATATCCGCGAAGTCATGGCCGCCTGAGCAATGCGTTGGGCCGGCAGCGCGCCGGCCCAACGCATCTACGTTCCGCAGTGATCCTCCCCTGCAGCTCCTCCTGCACTTCTGTGGATAAAATCGTTATCCCAACCAAAACGAATGCCTAGGCACGTAATTCGAAGCATTGGCTGCGCGTAACTTTGCCGCCGCCTGTGCGTAATCAATTCCCGCATCCCCAGATCCGGTGGAAGGCGCTGTGCATAAGCTGTCGGCATAAGGCTGCAGGCCAGGGCGCACGGTGGCTCCAGGCAATCGTACAAAAAACGTTCTATTTCAATGGTTTGCACATGGGGTTACGCACAATCGCTGTGCAGGAGGGCTTTCAAAAGCTGTGCATATGTTGCTACAGACCTTGCTAGCAAAGGCCTACAGCAGCTTGATCAAATTTCGATCAGTGGATTTCGGGGCGCGGTAATCCACAATGCGCACTCGAAGGTTTTTACCGCCTGTGGACATTCGTCCCCAGCAATCGGGGACGATAACGGGGATAAGCTGTCGGCAAAGCGCTGCAAGCCTCGCCATCAGAGGCCTTCAGCCTATCGAGCAAAAAACGAGCAGCATCAATAAGCTGGCAACTTATCTACACACAGAAACTGTGCGCGTTTCTGTGCATAAGTTGTTTCGAATGGGCTGCAGCCCATTAATCACGGAGCTTTAACAGCAATGATCAATTTTCGACCAACCGTAGAAGAGCATCATCTATCGGCTCGCGGCGACATGACGCCTGAAGCATGGTGAATAACCTACAGCGCGCTTTCCCCAGACTTCGTGGATCAAGCTGTGCACAAGCTGTCGCCATCAGGCTGCAAGCCACTATCGGCGAGGCCTACATGGACATGATCAAAAATTGAACAGGCGAACCAACACCTTCTCAGCCGAGGTCTGTCAGAAGCCTGTATAAGAGTGCGAATAGCTCTGTGGATAAGCTGTTCGAGCGGGGTGGCATAGCGCGCGTAGGAGCGGCTTCAGCCGCGAGCTCTTCTGTGGCCGTCACAGCCAAATCTGCAGCAGCCTGCGTGCTTTTCCCAATCCCTGCGAGCGACCGATCAAGCGATTGGAAACCACCTGCCAACCTTGCACACAATTACTGTGCGCCGGGCTGTGGACAAACTGTTGGATTGCCCCTGCAGCGCCCATGAGCCGGGCGCTACAGCGCACTGATCATCTTTTGATCAGCGGATCAGTAATCGATGCTCACATCGTTACGCGGCACACTGCAGCAGGACAGGATGTAACCCTCGGCCACATCCTCGTCGGTGATCCCGCCGTTATGCTCCATGTCCACGTCGCCCCCAGTCTTGAGCACCTTGCAGGTACCGCAGATGCCCATACCGCAGGCCTTGGGAATATGCAGGCCAAGCTTCGCCGCCGCGGCATGCACGGTTTCGCCCGGAGCCACCTGAATGCTCTTGCCGGTGCTGGTGAAGGACACCTGATTGCGCTCGCCAACCGGCACTTCCGGTGCATCGGCAGCCAGCTCGGCCAGTTCCTTGACCTCCTGGCGCACTTCGGCGGGCACCGGACCGAAGGCCTCCTCGTGGTAATGGCTCATGTCGAAGCCCTTGGCTTCGAGCAGACGCTTGACCGCGCTCATGTAGGGCGTCGGGCCACAGCAGAAGATTTCCCGCTCCATGTAGTCCGGCGCGATCAGCTCCAGCATCGGCTGGTTGAGGTAGCCGCGGTAACCTGACCAAGACTCGCCCAGGCCGTGTTTTTCGCAGATCACGTGCAGGTTGAAGTTGGCGATCCGCGCGGCCATGTGTTCCAGCTCGCGGTGGTAGATGATGTCCTTCGGCGAACGAGCGCTGTGCACGAACACCATGTCGACGTTGGCATTGGTGTCGTAGAACCAGCGCGCCATCGACATCACCGGGGTGATGCCCACCCCGCCGCTAAGGAACAGCACCTTGTCGGCCGGGAAATCGATGGCGTTGAACAGCCCGACCGGGCCGTGCACCGCCAGCTCCTGGCCTTCGGACAGGTTGTCGTGCAACCAGTTGGAGACCTTGCCGCCCGGCACCCGCTTGATGGTGATCGAGAAGCTGTAAGGCACCGATGGCGAACTGGAGATGGTGTACGAACGCATCACCGGCTGGCCATCGATCTCCAGCTCCAGGGTGACGAACTGCCCTGGCTTGAAGAAGAACAGCACGGGCTGATCGGCCATGAAACAGAAGGTGCGGACATCCCATGTTTCCTGGATGACCTTGACGCAGCGCACCAGGTGGCGGCCGTTGCTCCAGGTCTGGGTAGTGACGGGATAGAGGAAGTCGTTCGACATGTCGGTTCTCTCGCGCACGCAGGCCGCTCACCGGCCCATTCTTTGCCGCGATTGTGCGCAACGCATCTGGGCCTCATTTACCTGCCAGCGACATCGGCATGCTCACCGCGACCTGCCCCGTAGACACTGGCGTATCCAGTCGGGAACTGATTCGGCCATGTCGCCCATGGATAAGGTTCGTCCCGCGCCGAGCTCCACACTCGCCCCCAAGCCGAACAGGATAAGAGCGTGCGCCGCAGCCCCCTGAGCAATGCGCCATTCGGCAGGCGATCCGGGCCAGGCGACGCCACCTTGCGTCAACCGCACCAGCCTATTTCATAGCGGCCGCACCCGCGTCCGCCACGAGGAGTTTTCCGATGACCGTCACCTCTACCCTGAGCCTTGGCGACCCGCTGGAACCGGCCCGCGCCGCAGCTGCTGAAATGCTGCAGAACCGCGAGCGCACCTTTTCCCTGCCGCAGCCGTTCTACAACGACGAGCGGGTGTTCCAGCTCGACATGCAGGAGATTTTCCACAAGGAATGGCTGATCGCCGGCATGACCTGCGAGATTCCGGCCAAGGGCAACTACCTGACCCTGCAGATCGGCAACAACCCGATCATCGTCATCCGCGGCGCCGAGGGCGTCGTGCATGCCTTCCACAACGTCTGCCGCCACCGCGGCTCGCGCCTGTGCACCAGCGACAAGGGCAAGGTCGCCAAGCTGGTCTGCCCGTACCACCAGTGGACCTACGAAGTGGATGGCCGCCTGCTGTTCGCCGGCACCGAAATGGGCGCCGACTTCAACCTGGCCGACTACAACCTCAAACCGGTGAACTGCAAGACCGCCGGCGGCTACATCTTCATCTCCCTGGCCGAGAACCCACCGGCCATCGACGAGTTCCTCGCCACCCTGGCGCACTACATGGAACCGTACGACATGGAGAATGCCAAGGTGGCCGTGCAGACCACCCTGATGGAAAAGGCCAACTGGAAGCTGGTGCTGGAAAACAACCGCGAGTGCTACCACTGCAACGGTTCGCACCCGGAACTGCTCAACACTCTGCTGGAATGGGACGACACCAACGATCCCCGCGCGACCCAGTCGTTCAAGGACCACGTGGCCGAATCCGCCGCCAAGTGGGAAGCCGAGAAGATTCCATACCTGCACGCCGGCTTCGGCCTGCGCAACCGTATCGTGCGCATGCCGCTGCTCAAGGGCACCGTGTCCATGACCATGGACGGCAAGCAGGGCTGCAAGAAACTGATGGGCCGCATCCAGAACCCGGACCTAGGCTCGATGCGCATCCTGCACCTGCCGCACTCCTGGAACCACTGCATGGGCGACCACATGATCGTGTTCACCGTGTGGCCGATCAGCGCCCAGGAAACCATGGTCACCACCAAGTGGCTGGTGCGTAAGGACGCCGTCGAAGGCGAAGACTACGACGTCGCCCGCCTGCGCGAAGTCTGGGACGCCACCAACGACCAGGACCGTCGCCTGGCCGAAGAAAACCAGCGCGGCATCAACTCCACCGCCTACCAGCCCGGCCCGTACTCGAAAACCTACGAGTTCGGCGTGGTCAACTTCATCGACTGGTACAGCGAGCGCATGCTCAGCAACCTGGGCGCCGCGCCGGCGCCGTATCTGCGGGATGTGAAGACGCAGTAAGCGGCCGAAAACAAAAAGCCCCGTCAGCTAAACCTGGCGGGGCTTTTTTGCGTCACGAGAAAGGCTCAGGGCAAGCCAATCACCCGCCCCACATATGCGGAACGCGGCGCTCCACGCTGCGCCTCGGCCAGATCAGCGACTCGCCCGGCCACGTCGCCAGCGAACGGCGCCGAGCGGCCAGTCGCCGTGTCGATGTTCATCAGCATCTGCTCGCTTTCGGCCACCACCTGGCCGTCGTCGCAGCGCTCCAGCAGGTGGTGGATATGCAGGCGTTTGCGGTCATGGCCGAGTAGTTGGGTGCGTACCTGAACCTCGACGCCAAGTTTCACCTCGGCGAGAAAATTGAGGTGGCACTCCAGGGTGTAGAGCGTGTGCCCGGTGCGCGCCCTGCCCGCCTCGTCGAGGCCGATAAGGTCCATCAGCCCGTCGGTGGCGAAGCTGCAGATCAGCAGGTAATAGGCGTCGCGCAGGTGGCCGTTGTAGTCGACCCAGTCGTGCTGCACGGCGGTTTTGTAGGTAACGGACAGCATGCTCAGTCCTCGAAGTCGAAGCCGTGGCGGGCCTTGGTTTCGCGGATCGCGCCGAGTACCGCCAGCAGGCAGTCGTCGCGGTAACGTTCCAGCTCGGCAAGGCTGCGCTGGCCCTGCTGCACCGTTGTGCCAGCGACCACGTCGTCGATCAGTTGCTCGGTCAGCTCGGGGGCCTGCAGGTAGGTCCAGGGCAGCTTCAGCGCCGGGCCGAACTGGGCCATGAAGTGGCGCATGCCGGCGTCGCCGCCCGCCAGGGTGTAGGTCAGGAAGGTGCCCATGAACGACCAGCGCAAGCCGGCGCCGAAGCGGATCGCGTCGTCGATCTCGCCGGTGGTCGCCACGCCATCGTTGACCAGGTGCAGCGCCTCGCGCCACAACGCTTCGAGCAGGCGATCGGCGATAAAGCCCGGCACCTCCTTGCGCACGTGCAGCGGGCGCATGCCCAGCGCGCTGTAGATGCTTATGGCCGCCTGCACCGCCTCGGGCGCAGTGCGCTCGCCGCCGACCACCTCGACCAGCGGCAACAGATATACCGGGTTGAACGGGTGGCCGACCACGCAGCGCTCGGGGTGGCGCGCCTCGGCGTAGAACTCGCTGGGCAACAGGCCCGAGGTGCTGGAGCCAATGATCACATCCGCTCGTGCTGCGGCGCTGATCCGCGCATGCAGATCGAGCTTGAGGTCGAGCCGCTCGGGGGCGCTCTCTTGGATAAAATCGGCGTCGCGCACGCAGGCGTCGAGGTCGGCGAAAAAGCGCAAGCGCTGCACCGACGCTCCCGGCGCCAGGCCCTGCTTTTCCAGCGCCGGCCAGGCATTGGCGATGCGTGTGCGCAGGGCCGCTTCAGCGCCGGGCGCCGGGTCCCAGGCGTGCACGTCAAGGCCGTGGGCCAGGGCACGGGCGATCCAGCCGGCGCCGATCACGCCGGTGCCCAGGGCAGCGAAAATCTTGATGTCGGTTACGAAGGGCATGGCAAGCTCCAGGCGATGGCTCAGCGTTTTTTCAGGTTCATTTTTTCCCGGCCCTCGGCCGGGCTCAGCACACGGCCACCAAGGCGCTCGACGATTTCCACCGCTCGCTCGACCAGGGAGCCGTTGCTGGCCGGCACGCCCTTGGCCAACCAGATATTGTCTTCCAGCCCCACGCGCACGTTGCCGCCCAGCAGCATGGCCTGGGCGAGCATCGGCATCTGCATGCGGCCGATGCCGAAGCCGGCCCAGGTCAGGCCTGGCGGCAGGTTGTCGACCATCGCCTTCATGGTCGCGGTATCCGCCGGCGCGCCCCAGGGGATGCCCAGACACAGCTGGATCAGCGGGTCGTCGAGCAGGCCTTCCTTGAGCATCTGCTTGGCGAACCACAGGTGGCCGGTGTCGAAGATCTCCAGCTCGGCCTTCACGCCCAGCTCGGTGATGCGCTTGGCGCCGGCGCGCAGCTGCGCCGGGGTGGACACGTAGATGAAATCGCCATCGCCGAAATTCAGGGTGCCGCAGTCCAGGGTGCAGATTTCCGGGCGCAGCGCTTCGATATGGGCCAGGCGGGTCAGCGGACCGACCAGGTCGGTGCCGGTGCCGAACTCCAGCGGCTGCTCGCCCTTGCCGATCTCCAGGTCGCCGCCCATACCGGCGGTGAGGTTGATGATCACGTCGGTGTCGCTTTCGCGAATGCGCTCGACCAGCTCGCAGTACAGCGCCACGTCGCGGCTCGGCTTGCCGGTGTGCGGATCACGCACATGGCAGTGGGCGACGGTGGCACCGGCCTTGGCCGCCTCGATGGCGGCCTCGGCGATCTGTTTCGGCGTGACGGGAATGGCCGGGTGACGGCCGACGGTGTCGCCGGCGCCGGTGACCGCGCAGGTGATGATGACTTCGTGGTTCACGACTGTGCTCCTTTATTCAGGGCGAACGCCGCCCCCGCAGCGAAGGCGGTGACGACGGCGGGTAAGGTTATTGGTTGAGTTTCAGAACCTGCGCAGCAGGCTTGCCGTCACGGCTGGTAACGCCATCCAGCCAGGCGGCGACGACCTGCGGATTGGCAGCGATCCATTCGCGCGCCACCTTATCAGGCGCCTGGCGATCCAT
This sequence comes from Pseudomonas fulva 12-X, assembly GCF_000213805.1. NCBI lineage: Bacteria > Pseudomonadati > Pseudomonadota > Gammaproteobacteria > Pseudomonadales > Pseudomonadaceae > Pseudomonas > Pseudomonas fulva. Next base: position 4,626,209 of record NC_015556.1, read on the forward strand.
GATCGGCTGCATCAGCTCGGCCTCCTGGGCGCTGGTGAAGCGCAGGTTGGTGAGCAGGCGGTTGGCGTTGGGGCAACGCTGGGCGTAGTCCGGCGCCGTCACGGTGGAAACCGTCGCCGCACCGTCGTTGGGGCCGAACACATCTTCGGTGCCGGTCAGGTAGGTGATCGGCATCTGCAGGTTCATCGGGTGCGGCTTCCAGCCGAAGAACACCACCGGCTTCTGGTTGCGCACCGCGCGGCCAACGGCAGCGAGCATGCCGGCCTCGCTGGACTCCACCAGCTTGAAGCCGCCAAGGTCGAACTGGTTGGAGTCGATCATCTTCTGGATTGCCGTGTTGGCGCCCGAGCCGGCCTCGATGCCGTAGATCTTGCCGTCGAGCTGATCCTTGAAGCGGGCGATATCGGCCAGCGTCTTGATGCCCTGCTCGGCCGCATAGGTGGGCACGGCGAGCACCGCCACGGCATCGTCCAGCGAAGGTTTGTCAGCCACCTTCACGGCGCCGGCGTCGAGGAAGGGTTTGATGTTGTCATCCATGATCGGCTTCCAGTAGCCGAGAAAGGCATCGACCTGACCCTTCTGGATGCCGGCGAAGATGATCTGCTGGGAAGCCTGGGTCTGTTTGGTTTCATAGCCCAGGCCCTCCAGCAGCTGGTTGGCCACGGCGGTAGTGGCGACGACGTCGGTCCAGCCGACGGCGCCGAGGCGTACGGTCTTGCAGCCGGCTTCTTCGGCGGCCAGCAGGGGCGAACTGAACAGCGTGACGGCGCAGCAGGCTGCGAACGCGGTGAGCGTTTTCATGAGCGGGCTCCTCAACGGTTTAGTTTCTGGTTTTTAGTACCGTGCGATCGGAACAGCGGTATTCCGATAGGGCCAAGCTACGCCGTTAATGACCAGGGAATTCGCACTATATCGACACAAAACCAGAACATAACGACTTGCCCACCTATCACCCTCACTGTTAGATAGAAGCCTCCCGACCCGGAGCGCCACCATGGCTCACCACTTCTGTTTTCTGCTGCTGCCCGGCTTTTCGATGATGGGCCTGATGTCGGCCATCGAACCGCTGCGGGTCGCCAACCGTTTTCATGCGCCCCACTACCACTGGCGCCTGGTGAGCGAAAACGGCGAGGCGGTGCCGGCCAGCAACGGCATGTCGCTCAACGTCGACGGCACCCTGGACGATGAGTGGGCGGGCAACAGCCTGTTCGTGGTCGCCGGTTTCGATCCGCTGGCCGGCTTCAGCCCGCAGCTGGCGAACCGCCTGCGCCGCGCCGATCGCGAGTGCCAGGTGCTCGGGGCCATCGATACCGGCAGCTTCGTGCTGGCCGAGGCCGGGCTGCTGGACGCCCGGCAGCGCTTCACCCTGCACTGGGAGGCGCTGGAGGCCTTTCGCGAACGTTATCCACAGCTGCAACCGACCCAGGAATTGTTCGAGATCGACGGCCGGCGCATCACCAGCGCCGGCGGCACCAGCAGCCTGGACCTGATGCTCGGCCTTATCGGCCGCGACCATGGCGAGGCATTGTCGATCCAGGTGTCCGAGCAATTCGTGCTCGGCCGCATCCGCACCCGGCTGGACCACCAGCGCATGCAGATCAGCAGCCGCTACGGCATCCACGACAAGAAGCTGGCCCTGGTGATCGGCGAAATGGAGCGCTGCACCGAGGAGCCGCGCACCCCGCAGCAACTGGCCGACACCGTGGGCATCACCACGCGCCAGCTGGAGCGGCTGTTCCGCCAGCACCTGAACACCACGCCGGTCACCTTCTACCTGGCCCTACGCCTGGACAAGGGCCGCCAGCTGCTGCGTCAGAGCGACCTAAGCGTGCTGGAGGTGGCGCTGGCCTGCGGCTTCGACTCGGCGTCCTATTTCGCCCGGCGTTACCGGGCGCGGTTTGCTGTGAGTCCGCGCCAGGATAGGCGTGAAGGTGCGGCTGGGCGGTCTTGAATCGTCCATAGGCCAGACTATTAGGGAGCATGCCGCCTAGGCCATGCCCGTCTGCGCTTTTGTGGGAGCGCGCCATGCGCGCGATTCGTGGGCATGGCCCGCTCCCACAGATGAATGCGCAACAGCCCAGATAGCCTTTTGTCCACTTCATCGCCACCCCATACCCCGCAACAGGGCACGCCCTGGCGACATATCCACCCACGACCTCGGCTTGACGCTTTCGGCAATCCCCCCGTCGTTTTTGCATCGGGTCGCCCAGGCGTCGAGGCATATGCTGCCCACAAAGCGCCAGCAGCGAATCTGGTGCATTCATTCAAGGGGAGCCGCCTGATGAGCCCAGCCGAATTGCACGCCGACAGCATCGTCATCGACGGTCTGATCATCGCCAAGTGGAACCGTGAACTCTTCGAAGACATGCGCAAGGGCGGCCTGACCGCGGCCAACTGCACCGTGTCGGTATGGGAAGGGTTCCAGGCCACCGTCAACAGCATCGCCGCCAGCAGCAAGCTGATCCGCGAGAACAGCGACCTGGTGATGCCGGTACGCACCACCGCCGACATCCGCAAGGCCAAGGAGCTGGGCAAGACCGGCATCATCTACGGCTTCCAGAACGCCCATGCGTTCGAGGACCAGATCGGTTACGTCGAGGTGTTCAAGCAGCTCGGCGTGGGCATCGTGCAGATGTGCTACAACACCCAGAACCTGATCGGCACCGGCTGCTACGAGCGCGACGGCGGCCTGTCCGGCTTCGGCCGCGAGATCGTCGCAGAGATGAACCGCGTGGGCATCATGTGCGACCTGTCCCACGTCGGCAGCAAGACGTCCGAGGAAGTGATCCTCGAATCGAAGAAGCCGGTGACCTACTCGCACTGCCTGCCTTCCGGCCTCAAAGAGCACCCGCGCAACAAGTCCGACGAAGAACTGAAGTTCATCGCCGACCACGGCGGTTTCGTTGGCGTGACCATGTTCGCACCCTTCCTGGCCAAGGGCATCGACTCGACCATCGACGACTACGCCGAAGCCATCGAGTACGTGATGAACATCGTCGGTGAAGACGCCATCGGCATCGGCACCGACTTCACCCAGGGCCACGGCCAGGATTTCTTCGAGTACCTGACCCACGACAAGGGCTACGCCCGCCGCCTGACCAGCTTCGGCAAGATCATCAACCCGCTGGGTATCCGTACCGTCGGCGAGTTCCCGAACCTCACCGAAACCCTGCTCAAACGCGGCCATTCCGAGCGCGTGGTGCGCAAGATCATGGGCGAGAACTGGGTGCGCGTATTGGCCGACGTCTGGGGCGAGTAAGCCCTTCCATCTCAATTTCCGTAGGAGCGGCTTCAGCCGCGATCCGTCCGCTGGGACGGCGTGCGCCTTGAGGCTCGCGGCTAAAGTCGCTCCTACGATTCAAACTCAGGAGTTCCAAACATGGCCACCCACGCCCCCGAAATGCCCATCCAGGTCGACGATGAAACCGGCGTATGGACCACCGACGCCCTGCCGATGCTGTACGTGCCGCGGCATTTCTTCGTCAACAACCACCGCGGCATCGAGGAAGTACTCGGTGCCGACAAGTACGCCGAGATTCTCTACAAGGCCGGCTACAAATCCGCCTGGCACTGGTGCGAGAAGGAAGCCGAATGCCACGGCATTGAAGGCGCGGCGGTATTCGAGCACTACATGAAGCGCCTGTCGCAGCGCGGCTGGGGCCTGTTCGAGATCCAGAAGCTGGACATCGACGCCGGTTACGCGGAAGTGAAGCTCAAGCACTCGGCCTTCGTGTACGTGTACGGCAAGGTCGGCCGCAAGGTGGACTACATGTTCACCGGCTGGTTCTCCGGCGCCATCGACCAGATCCTGGCCGCCAAGGGCAGCAGCCTGCGCACCGTCACCTTGCAGGAATACGGCGGATCCGAAGAAGGCCACGACGATGGCCTGTTCGTGACGCGCCCGCTCTAAATCATTCAGGTGGGAGCGGGTAACGCCTGCGATCGCCCCTCCCACCCATAAAAACAAAACGTGAACGCTTAGCCGCCGATTCGAGGAGAAGGTCATGGCCTTCGAAGCAATGTTCCAGCCGATCCAGATCGGCAAACTGACCATCCGTAACCGCGTACTCAGCACGGCGCACGCCGAGGTGTACGCCACCGACGGCGGTATGACCACCGAGCGTTACGTCAAATACTACGAAGAGAAGGCCAAGGGCGGTATCGGCCTGGCGATCTGCGGCGGCTCCTCCGTGGTGGCCATCGACAGCCCGCAGCAATGGTGGAGCTCGGTCAACCTGTCCACCGACCGCATCATCCCGCACTTCCAGAATCTCGCCGACGCCATGCACAAGCACGGCGCCAAGATCATGATCCAGATTACCCACATGGGCCGCCGCTCGCGTTGGGATGGCTACCACTGGCCGACCCTGATGTCGCCGTCCGGCATCCGTGAACCGGTACACCGCGCCACCTGCAAGACCATCGAGGTCGAGGAAATCTGGCGCATCATCGGCAACTACGCCCAGGCGGCGCGCCGCGCGAAGGAAGGCGGCCTGGACGGCGTCGAGCTGTCCGCCGTGCACCAACACCTGATCGACCAGTTCTGGTCGCCGCGGGTGAACAAGCGTACCGACGAATGGGGCGGCACCTTCGAAGGCCGCATGAAATTCGGCCTGGAAGTGCTCAAGGCCGTACGCGCCGAAGTCGGTGACGATTTCTGCGTCGGCATGCGCATCACCGGTGACGAGTTCCACCCGGACGGCCTGTCCCACGAGGACATGAAACAGATCGCCGCCTATTACGACGCCACCGGCATGCTCGACTTCATCGGCGTGGTCGGCTCAGGCTGCGACACCCACAACACCCTGGCCAACGTCATTCCCAACATGAGCTTCCCGCCGGAACCGTTCCTGCACCTGGCGGCCGGCATCAAGGAAGTGGTCAAGGTCCCGGTGCTGCACGCGCAGAACATCAAGGACCCGAACCAGGCCACGCGCATCCTCGAAGGCGGCTATGTCGATATGGTCGGCATGACCCGCGCGCACATGGCCGACCCGCACCTGATCGCCAAGATCAAGATGGGCCAGATCGACCAGATCAAACAGTGCGTCGGCGCCAACTACTGCATCGACCGCCAGTACCAGGGCCTGGACGTGCTGTGCATCCAGAACGCCGCGACCAGCCGCGAATATATGGGCGTGCCGCACATCATCGAGAAAACCACCGGCGCCAAGCGCAAGGTGGTGATCGTCGGCGGCGGCCCGGCCGGGATGGAAGCCGCGCGCGTGGCCGCCGAACGTGGCCACGACGTGACCCTGTTCGAGAAGCAGGACAGCCTCGGCGGGCAGATCAGCATCGCCGCCCGCGCCCCGCAACGCGACCAGATCGCCGGCATCACCCGCTGGTATCAGCTGGAAATCGCCCGCCTGGGCGTGGACCTGCGCCTGGGCACGGCGGCCGATGAAGCGACCATCCTCGACCTGCGCCCGGACATCGTGGTGCTGGCCAACGGCGGCCACGCCTTCCTCGAGCAGAACGAACACTGGGGTGCGGCCGAAGGCCTGGTGGTCAGCGCCTGGGACATCCTCAGCGGCAAGGTCGAGCCCGGCAAGAACGTGCTGGTGTACGACACCATCTGCGAATTCACCGGCATGTCGGCGGCCGACTACCTGGCCGAGAAAGGCTGCCAGGTCGAGATCGTCACCGACGACATCAAGCCCGGCGTGGCCATGGGCGGCACCACCTTCCCGACCTACTACCGCAGCATGTACCCCAAGGAAGTGGTCATGACCGGCGACCTGATGCTGGAAAAGGTCTACGCCGAGGGCGACAAGAAGGTCGCGGTGCTGGAGAACGAATACACCGGCGCCCGGGAAGAGCGGGTGGTCGATCAGATCGTCATCGAAAACGGTGTGCGCCCGGACGAGCGCCTGTACTACGCGCTCAAGGACGGCTCGCGCAACAAGGGCCAGATCGACGTCGAGGCGCTGTTCGCGATCAAGCCGCAGCCGTGCCTTTCCGAGACGGGCGAGGGCTACCTGCTGTTCCGTATCGGTGACTGCGTGGCCCAGCGCAACGTGCACGCGGCGATCTACGACGCCCTGCGCCTTTGCAAGGACTTCTAATCTAAACGACGCCCTTGTGGGAGCGGGCGGGGACGCCTAGTTCATGCCCGCGATTGATTCGTGCCAAGGCTGCGCCCAGTTGCGAGCCTGCCCGCTCCCACCACCTCTCGTCCGGTGAGGACAGACCGATGCTGAACACCATTCTCCCCATCCTGCTCTTCGCCGCCCTGGCCCTTGCGGTCATCGGCGCGGCGAAGCGCTTTCTCATGTGGCGCCGCGGCCGGCCGGCCAAGGTCGACTGGATCGGCGGCCTGCTGAAGATGCCGCGCCGCTACCTCGTGGACCTGCACCACGTGGTCGAGCGCGACAAGTACATGTCCAAGACCCACGTGGCCACCGCCGGTGGTTTCGTGCTGGCGGCCGTACTGGCCATCGTGGTGCATGGTTTCGGCCTGCATAACCGCATCCTCGGCTTCGCCCTGCTGGCGGCCACGGTGCTGATGTTCACCGGCGCCCTGTTCGTCGCCAAGCGTCGCCTGAATCCGCCCTCGCGCCTTTCAAAAGGCCCATGGATGCGCCTGCCGAAAAGCCTGCTGATGTTCGCGGGCAGCTTCTTCATCGCCACCCTGCCGGTGGCCGGCATCCTGCCGCCCGACTTTGGCGGCTGGGTGCTGGCGGTGATTCTCGCCGTGGGCGTGGCCTGGGGCGTGTCCGAGCTGTTCTTCGGCATGACCTGGGGCGGGCCGATGAAGCACGCCTTCGCCGGCGCCCTGCACCTGGCCTGGCACCGTCGCAGCGAGCGCTTTGGCGGTGGTCGCTCAACCGGCCTGAAAGCGCTGGACCTGAATGACCCGAAAGCCCCGCTGGGCGTGGAAAAGCCCACCGATTTCACCTGGAACCAGTTGCTCGGCTTCGACGCCTGCGTGCAGTGCGGCAAGTGCGAAGTCATGTGCCCGGCCTTCGCCGCCGGCCAGCCACTGAACCCCAAGAAGCTGATTCAGGACATGGTCATCGGCCTGGCCGGTGGCAACGACGCCAACTTCGCTGGCAGCCCCTACCCCGGCAAGCCGTTGGGTGAGCACAGCGGTGGCCCGCACCAGCCGATCGTTTCGCTGCAGGGCAAGGCCCTGGTCGACGCCGACACGCTGTGGTCGTGCACCACCTGCCGCGCTTGCGTCGAGGAGTGCCCGATGATGATCGAGCACGTCGATGCCATCGTCGACATGCGCCGTCACCTGACCCTGGAAAAGGGCTCGACGCCGAACAAGGGTGCCGAGGTGCTGGAAAATCTGATCGCCACCGACAATCCCGGCGGCTTCGCACCGGGCGGCCGCCTGAACTGGGCCGCGGACCTGAACCTGCCACTGATGGCCGACAAGGGCAGCGCCGAGGTGCTGTTCTGGGTTGGAGACGGCGCCTTCGACATGCGCAATCAGCGCACCCTGCGCGCCTTCGTGAAGATCCTCAAGGCCTCGGGCGTGGACTTCGCCGTGCTCGGCCTGGAAGAACGCGACAGCGGTGACGTCGCCCGCCGGCTGGGCGACGAAGCGACCTTCCAGCAACTGGCCAAGCGCAATATCGCCACGCTGAACAAATACCAGTTCAAGACCATCGTCTCCTGCGACCCGCACAGCTTCCACGTGCTGAAGAACGAGTACGGCGCTCTGGGTGGCAATTATCAGGTCATGCACCACAGCACCTTCATCGAAACCCTGCTGCAGCGCAGTGCCCTGAATCTTGGCAAGCACAAGGGCGGCTCCGTCACCTACCACGACCCCTGCTACCTGGGCCGCTACAACGGCGAGTACGAAGCCCCGCGCGCCGTGCTCAAGGCCATCGGTATCGAGGTGAAGGAAATGGAACGTTCGGGCTTCCGCTCGCGCTGCTGCGGCGGTGGCGGCGGCGCGCCGATCACCGATATTCCCGGCAAGCAGCGGATTCCCGACATGCGCATGGTCGACATCAAGGAGACCGGCGCCGAGCTGGTCGCCGTCGGCTGCCCGCAGTGCACCGTGATGCTCGAAGGCGTGGTCGAACCGCGCCCGCAGATCAAGGACATCGCCGAGCTGGTCGCCGACGTATTGATCGAAGCCGATGTACCGCAGAAGCGCCCGGCCGCTCAGCCCGCCGCCGTGGAGGTCGCATGAATATCGACGTACCACTGATGGGTGATGGGTCATCACCCATCCCACCAAGCCCGCTCCGTAGGATGGGTGCCAACCCATCAAAACCGAGCCGTCCGACGGGAGCCCGCCATGAGTGACATCATCCGCCGCGACCCGCGGGCCGAGCGCATCGCCCGCAATCGCTTGCACCCGCTGCACGCGGCCCTGCAGCCCCAGCAGATTCAGTGGATGGGCCCCAACGGTATCGTCCGCAAGAATCCGCACGCCGCGGCCGCCGGTTTCATCGGCCCGGCAGGCCTCAAGCGTATCGACCGCAGCGGCGCCCAGCAGGGCGGCAGCTCCAAGCGTCAGAGCAGCAGCGCGACCGTGCAACTGCCGCTGCATGTGGTCGAGCAGCCGGCTTTCATCATCGCCGTGGTGCCGGATATGGTGGGCGGCCGCCTGAGCAGCCACGACAAGGATCTGCTCGGCCTCGCCCATCAACTGGCCGGCAAGGATGGTGCCGTGCTGGCCGTGGTGTTCGGCGAGCACAAGGAGTCGGCCTTCGACAGCGCCGGCATCGACCGCCTGCTGCACCTGGAAGGCGACGAATACAGCGGCTACTCGCCGGAGCAAAGGGTACTGGCCCTGCGCGCCGTCGACAGTCAGTTCGCCCCGCGCCATTGGCTGCTGCCCGATAGCCGCACGGGCGGTGGCGAGCTGGGTCGTCGCCTGGCCTCCAGCCTCGGCGAGCGCCCGGCAACCCGCGTCTGGCAGGTCAAGGACGGCCAGAGCACCGGCCGTGCCGGTGCCGGCCGCGAGGACATCGCTCAGGCCGCGCCGCGGCTGATTCTGGCCGCCGCCGAGTGCGCCGAGCCGGTCAGCGAAACCCGCCATGAAGCGCGCGCGGTCGAGCTGTCGGCGCAAGTGCCGCGCAACCTGCCGCGCATCGAAGACCTGGGCTCGGTCGCCGTCGACCCGGCGCAGATTCCCATGGCCGAATCCGAATTCATTCTCTCCGGCGGCAACGGCGTGAAGGACTGGGAGCTGTTTCACCGCGCCGCCGTCGCTCTGGGTGCCACCGAAGGCGCCTCGCGGGTGGCAGTGGACGATGGCCACATGCCCCGCGCCCGCCAGGTCGGCGCTACAGGCACCTGGGTTACCGCCCGGGTTTACGTGGCGGTCGGCATTTCCGGGGCGATCCAGCACCTGCAGGGCATCGGCGCCTGCGACAAGGTGGTGGCGATCAACCTGGATCCGGGCTGCGACATGATCAAGCGCGCCGACATGGCGGTGATCGGCGACTCGGCAGCGATCCTTCAGGCGCTGATCGAACGCGTGGAAGCCCACCGCAACGGAGCCAAACGCGATGCCGCATAAGTCTCTCGGTCGCTTCTGGTGGGAGCGGGCCATGCCCGCGAAATCGCACACACAGCTGGAGATCCGGCATGGCTGATCTGAACGTCGTCACCCTGGTTTCCATCGGCTCGCACCCTGCCTCGGGCCGCCCGCGGCGCGCCGAACAGGATGCCCGCGCCGTCGAACTGGGCCTGCGTCTGGCCGGTGAAAAACTCAACGTGGTGCATGCCGGCGACCCGCAGGAAGAGACCCTGCGCGCCTACCTGGGCATGGGCCTGCCCGGCCTGACCGTGCTTGAACAAAGCAGCGAGGCCGACGCCCTGCCGGCGCTGACCGAACACCTGCAACTGGCCAAGGCGCAGCTGGTGCTGACCGGCAGCCAGGCGGAAACCGGCGAGGGCTCGGGCATGTTGCCTTACCTGCTGGCCGAACGCCTGGGCTGGCCGCTAATCGTTGGCCTGGCCGAAGTGGAAAGTATCGAAGGCGGCAGCGCCCAGGTGCTGCAAGCCCTGCCCCGTGGTCAGCGGCGGCGCCTCAAGGTGCGCCTGCCATTCGTCGCCAGTGTCGATGCCGCCGCACCGGCGGCGCGGCAGAGCGCCTTCGGCCCGGCACGCCGCGGCAGCCTGGAGCGCGAAGCCGTGGAACTGGTCGACGATCCGCTCTACGCCAATGCCCAGTGGCAGCCAGCCCGCCCGCGCCCGAAGCGCCTAAAGGTGATCAAGGCCAAGACCGGCGCCGAGCGCATGAAGGCCGCGACGGCAAAAGCGGCCGGCGGTGGTGGCCAGGTGATCACTGGCGTCTCGCCACAGGAAGGCGCAGAGGCTATCTTCAAGCTACTGCTGGATGAGGGCGTGCTGCGCTGACGGTACGCCGACTTCGAACTTGCCACGAGGACAGTCACGATGATGCATGCCGAACTGATCGATCAGGAAGATCTACGCGAACGCCTGGTCGCCCTGGGTTTCAGCGTTCCCAGCGGCGCCACCGCCGAACAGGCCTGCGAATATGCGGTCACCGGCCTGTGCCCGGAACGCGCCCTCGCCCTGCGCCATATGGTCGAAGACATTCTTGCCGGCAGCGCGACCGTGCTGCCAACCGTACGCGAAGCCATCTCCCGCAAACTGCTGCCGGCTCTGGTGCCACGTAGCTGATACCCCAGCAAGCGCCCTGCACCCGTAACCTCGGGCGCAGGCGTTGCCCCCAAATGCTGTGCGCAGGCCTGTGGATAAGCTATTGGATAACCGCGCAACGCCAGAGCACATCGGGCACTCCGCCAACTGACGATTTATTGCCCAGACGCTAACCGGTACGCTCAGCGAAACGGCCGGTTTGATTGGGTTTCAGGCAGGTCTGATCGGCAAGCCCCGCGGTCTTCGGCTCACCGGTATCTTGCGCACAAATACTCTGTGCATAACTGTGGATAATCTGTGAAAGGCAGCGCAGACGCCGCGGATGGCGGGCGTCTGCGCCGATTGCGCATTTTTTGCGCAGCGCAGCCAGAATGGCGGGTCAGATCACCCGCACGCTGGCGAAGGTCGACTCGCCCTGGGCGCGACTAAGCGCCGCCATGGCCGATGACGATTCGTGCAGCAGTTCATCGCTGACCGGAACCAGCGCCACCACATTGGCGCTGCTGCCGGCGCGCTCGTCACGCGGCGGAATGCCGAAGTACTCGCGGTAGCATTTGGAGAAGTGCGGCGTGGATACGAAGCCGCACACCGACGCCACTTCGATGATCGACATCGACGTTTGCTTGAGCAGCTGACGGGCGCGAATCAGGCGCAGCTTCAGGTAGTAACGCGACGGCGAACAATGCAGGTATTTCTGAAACAGCCGCTCGAGCTGGCGACGCGATACGTCAACGTAGAGCGCCAGCTGGTCCAGATCGATCGGCTCCTCGAGGTTGGCTTCCATCAGCGCAACGATTTCCTGCAGCTTCGGCTGGTTGGTGCCGAGCATGTGTTTGAGCGGAACGCGCTGGTGATCCTGCTCGTTGCGAATGCGCTCGTAGATGAACATCTCGGAGATCGCCGCCGCCAGCTCGCGGCCATGCTCGCGGCCGATCAGGTGCAGCATCATGTCCATCGGCGCGGTGCCACCGGACGAGGTGTTGCGGTTGCGGTCGATGGAAAACAGGCGGGTGGTAATGGCCGCGCGGGGGAAAGCCTCCTGCATGGCAGCGAGGAATTCCCAGTGCACGCTGCAATCGTAGCCGTCGAGCAGACCGGCCTTGGCCAGCGCCCAGCTGCCGGTGCACACGGCGCCCAGCTGCCGGCCCTGACGCGCCTGCGCCTGCAGCCACTGTACGTGCTCGCGGGTCACGCTGCGCTGGATATCCACACCACCGCAGACGATCACCGCGCTCAGCGCCGGAGCGCTGGCGATGCTGGCGTCCGGGGTGATCTTCAGGCCGTCACTGGCGCACACCGGATGGCCATCGTGGGTCAGGGTATGCCAGCGATACAGCTCCTTGCCGGAGAGCTGGTTGGCCATGCGCAGGGGTTCCACCGCCGATGCCAGGGAAATCAGGGTGAAATTGTCCAACAGCAGAAAACCAATGGACTGGGGAACACGATTCTGGAGCTGTGCTCCCTGGTTGGAGTGGGACATCAACGAACCCTCACGCTAAATCCGGTGGCGAGCCTTCTATGACGAGGCTCTGTTTTCTTGTAGTTACGGCTGACAGGCAGTCAAGCAGATGGCATATATCACGCAAAGGCCATGCCGACATTGAACGAGCGTTCAACAAAGAAATTGCGACCGCTGAAAGGCCCCGCTGATGGGCTTTGGCAAAGCGCGCGAGCAAGGTTATGAACGGGCGCAAAGTGCCATGCCACAGCGGTTTGAGCATTTTGGTAGCAGCGCCTGACGTAACGGTGTTTCCCTATTCTGCGTAAGGGTAACCAGGTAAGCCGAGTAGAATGTGACTGACCGGTCACGCAGGCGCCATATCGGCCAATCAAGCGCTGCACCAAAATCAGGCAGAAAGGCGCTAAATCGATCAAAAAATGTTCACGGCTTTATCGATTTCAACCGGTTCGATACATGAGGTTTTGTCAGATCCGCGAGCGGCAGCCAGTGGCCAAAAAACAGCAACGAGCGGCACCGCTGATGCGCAATCAAAGCCGAGTAGCGCGATGAAAGACGTCGCCATGCGACCTGAAAACGACTGCCGCTGATACGCTTTTGGCAGGCTACAGACAGCTTTACATACGTTTTTTGAAAATCCGCTGTAGCCCCCGCGGCACCTGGCCTGCACCCCTTCCGAAAAGCCAAGAACCGCGCCATACGGGGCCTGCAGCCTTGGCCAAGAGCAGAAAAAATCTGTTATGGTTTTTTTAGCACGGCGCCTTTGTTGTCGTCGCCCAACACGTCAGGGTCGCAATTCGATAATTGCCGCGACCGCAAGACTATATCGTTGAGTCAGCCGATTTCGTCGCTGCCGCTCTTGACCAGGGAGGCAGACTGGGGCCCTCCGCTCCGGACCGAAGAACAGATAAGTGCTGGCAACCGCAACAGGGCGCCAGACCAACAAGAAATTTCGGATGTACGCGCATCTCGGATGAGATGTGAACACCCAAGGATTGGGCTTCGTAACACTGCCAGAGGGTTTGGAAAGCAGTTTGCAGCACGGCAATGCATTACTTCATCTGTCACGTTCACCAGCGACGCTCGCTTCGGCAGCGGCTCTGGGGTGTGCGCAGGTGCCTGCAGAACGCCATGAGACAGAACGCTGTCCAAAACCTGGAACCGTGTATATACCCACAAGCAAGACCAGTCCTCATGGCATGGCGGGCGCCCGGTGGGTGCGCGGCAGGCTGCGTGTGACTGCTCTGATGTCTACTGAAGGGGAACCATCCCATGCAGTCTGGAAAAATCGTCGTCGAAAACCTCTACAAGGTGTTCGGCGACAAGCCGCAAGAAGCCATCGATCTGCTCAAGGAAGGCTGGAGCAAAGACAAGATTCTTGCTGAAAAGGGCGCCGTCATTGGCGTCAGTGACGTTACTTTCAGCGTCGAAGAAGGGGAAATCTTCGTACTGATGGGCCTCTCGGGCTCGGGTAAATCCACCCTCATTCGCCTCATCAACCGGCTGGTCGAACCCACCGCCGGCAATGTCTACATCGACGGCCAGAACGTCGCCAAACTCCCCAAGGATCAGCTCATCGATCTGCGCCGCCGCGACATGAGCATGGTCTTCCAGTCCTTCGCCCTGATGCCCTCGCGTACCGTTCTGGAGAACGCCGCCTTCGGTCTCGAAGTGGCCGGCAAGGGCCGCAAGGAGCGCGAAGAGCGCGCCATGCAGGTACTCAAGCAGGTTGGCCTGGACACCTTCGCCAACAAATTCCCTCACGAGCTTTCCGGCGGCATGCAGCAACGCGTCGGCCTGGCCCGCGCCCTGGCCGTCGACCCGTCGATGATCATCATGGACGAGGCGTTTTCCGCCCTCGACCCGCTCAAGCGCCGCGAGATGCAGGACATTCTGCTGGAGCTGCAGAAGACCCATCGCCGCACCATCATCTTCGTGTCCCACGATATCGAAGAGGCCATGCGCATCGGTAACCGCATCGGCATCATGGAAGGCGGCAAGCTGATTCAGGTCGGCACCCCGCAGGAGCTGATCGACAATCCTGCCAACGATTACGTGCGCAACTTCTTCGACACCGTCGACACCAGCCGCTACCTCACCGCCGGCCAGCTCAAGGCCGACAGCGTTCCGGTGTACGTGCACAACGGCAAGGCGCCGGATGCGCAAACCGTATGCCGCGAGCTGCAGGAGCAGGACAAGCACTACGCCTTCGTGGTCGACGAGCAGAACAACTTTTGCGGCTCCATCAGCCTGGAGAAGATCGCCCTGCTGGTCGAAGGCGGCGAATCGCCGGCTCTGGACAGCTCGGTGCTCAAGGCCATCAACCCGGTGCCCGAGGACCTGCCACTGGATCAGGTGATCAACCGCCTGGTCGACAACGAAGGTCCGATCCCCGTGGTCGACCAGGATGGCCACTACAGCGGCGCCATCAGCAAGGGCCGCCTCCTGACCCGCCTGCAGGGAGAATGACATGAGCGAAAAACTGGATCTGGGCAGCTGGGTAAACGACGCGGTTCAGCACATGCTGGACAACTACAGCGGCGTGTTCGACAGCATGGGCAGCGTAGTCAGCGGCTTCTCCGAAGCGATCGAAAACGTACTGATGCTGCCGCCGGCTTGGCTGCTGATCGGCATCTTCGTGGCCCTGGGCCTGTGGCGCATCGGCTTTCGTTTCGCGCTGTTCACCACCGTGGCCTTCGTGCTGATCGTGATGACCGGCTTCTGGGAGCAGACCGTGGTGACCCTCGGCCTGACCTTCTCGGCGACCCTGATCAGCCTGCTGATCGGTATTCCGCTGGGCATCTGGGCCGCCAAGAGCGAGCGCGTATCGACCATCATCCGACCGATTCTCGACTTCATGCAGACCATGCCGGCGTTCGTCTACCTGATTCCGGCGGCCATGCTGTTCGGCCTCGGCCGCGTGCCCGGGATCATCGCCACGGTGATTTTCGCCATGCCCCCGGCGGTGCGCCTGACCAGCCTGGGCATCCGCCAGGTCAACAAGGAAATCGTCGAGGCCGGCCAGTCCTTCGGCTGCAACGGTCGCCAGTTGCTGTTCAAGGTGCAGCTGCCCAACGCCATGCCGTCGATCATGGCGGGCGTCAACCAGACCATCATGATGGCCCTGTCGATGGTGATCATCGCCTCGATGGTCGGTGCCGGCGGCCTGGGTAACGACGTGCTGGCCAGTATTCAGCGTCTGGACATCGGCCTGGGCTTTGAAAGCGGCATGGCCGTGGTGCTGCTGGCGATCATCCTCGACCGCATCACCGAGAGTTTCGGTACTCCGCAAACCGCCGGAAGCCGTGGCGGTTGGTTCAGCTGGCTGGGTGCGCGACTACAGCGCCAGTAAAAGGCCATACTGAGCTTCCTTTCACTCACACAAGGATTCGCGGATGAACGTATTTCACAAAGTAGCGGGTGTCGGTCTGCTGTCCTGCGCCCTCGTGCAGGGCGCTTGGGCCCAAGAGCCGGCGAGCTGCAAGCAGGTCCGTTTCGCAGAAATCGGCTGGGCCGATATCGCCGCCACCACTGGCGTGGCCATGACCCTGACCGAAGGTCTGGGTTACACGCCGCGCAAGACCATGGCCTCGGTGCCAATCGCCTTCACCGGTGTGAAGAACAAGCAGATCGACGTGTTCCTCGGCTACTGGGCGCCGTCGATGGACTCGGTGATCGAGCCCTTCACCAAGGACAACAGCGTCAAGGTGCTGGCCAAGCCGAACCTGGAAGGCGCCAAGTACACCCTGGCCGTGCCGACCTACGCGGCCGAAGCGGGCCTGAAGAGCTTTCAGGACATCGCCAAGTTCAAGGATCAGCTGGGCGGCAAGATCTACGGCATCGAGCCGGGTAACGACGGCAACCTGCTGATCGACGGCATGATCAAGAAAAACCAGTTCGGCCTGGGCGACTTCAAGATGGTCGAGTCCAGCGAAGCCGGCATGCTGGTGCAGGTGCAACGGGCGATCCGCAAGAAGGAGCCGGTGGTGTTCCTGGGCTGGGCGCCGCACCCGATGAACACCCAGTACGACATGACCTATCTGTCCGGTGGTGACGACGTGTTCGGCCCCGACTACGGCGCCGCCAAGGTCTACACCGTGGTGCCGACCGACTACGAACAGCGCTGTGGCAACGTCGGCAAACTGCTGAACAACCTGCAGTTCAACGTCGAGATGGAAAGCCAGCTGATGGAGAAGGTGCTCGACAAGCAGGACCCAGCCGCCGTCGCCAAGGAATGGATCAAGGCCAACCCGCAGGCGCTCGACGCCTGGCTGCAGGGCGTGACCACCTTCGATGGTCAGGATGGCGCCGCTGCCGTGAAGAAATTCGTCGGGCTGTAAGCGCCCGCGCAAACCGCGGCCCGGCTGCCTGCAGCCGGGTCACGTACAGACCGGCGCTGCCTCGCGCATCGCCTGTCTGCCGGGGGGCAGCCCTCGGCGCAAGCTGTCCACGGGGCCTGGCCCTGTGCAGCCAGAGCCGCAAGGCCCGCGATCAGAACGAGCCAGTAAACCACCTGAACTGCCACTCACTGATGGAGCTACACCTTATGAAGAATTTCAAACGTCTCTGCCTACAGAGTCTCGGTGTCGCCGCTTTGGCACTGGGCATGTCCAGCGCCATGGCGGCGGACAAACCAGCCCTCAAGATCGGCTACGTGAATGGCTGGGACGATAGCGTCGCCGTCACCCACGTTGCGGGTGAAATCCTCAAGACCAAACTGGGTTACGACGTGACCCTGCAGCCCGTCGAGCCGGCCATCATGTGGCAGGGCGTCGCCCGCGGCGACCTGGACGCTACCCTCTCCGCCTGGCTGCCCGCCACCCACGGCGAGTACTACGAGAAGCTCAAGGACAAGGTGACCGTACTGGGCACCAACTACGACGGCGCCAAGATCGGCCTGATCGTTCCCGAATACGTTGAAGCCAAGACCATCGCCGACCTGGAAAAATACGCCAAGGACTTCGATGGCAAGATCACCGGTATCGATGCCGGCGCCGGCGTGATGCGCCGCACCGAAGAAGCGATCAAGGAATACGACCTCAAGAGCATGAAGCTGATGCCGAGCTCCGGCCCGGCCATGACCACTGCCCTGACCCGTGCCGAAAAAGCCAAGAAGCCGATCGTGGTAACCGGCTGGATCCCGCACTGGATGTTCGCCCAATGGAAACTGCGCTTCCTTGAAGACCCGAAAAACGTTTTCGGTGAAGCCGAGCACGTCGACACCGTAGCTAACCCGGGCCTGGAAGCCAAGGCGCCGGAAGCGGCTGCCTTCCTCAAGAAGATCTCCTGGAGCGCCGAGGAAGTGGGTTCGGTGATGCTGGCCATCCGCGACGGCGTGAAGCCGGACGAAGCGGCCAAGCAGTGGATCGAGAAGAACCCGGATCGCGTGGCCGAGTGGCTGAAATAAGCTGACGCCCGCTTACGTCGCTCCCCGAAAATGCCAGTCAGTTCGCTGACTGGCATTTTTGTTTCTTCCCCTTTTTCACATTAGCCGCTCGATACCTGGCTGTTCGGCTTCCCTATCGCCATATATTTTTGTATATAGCGGTATCGCCAGTGGCCCCAGTTCGTGGCCCCGCGCTCAGGAGCCCGTCATGCGCCACCGTCTCGCCCGCCCGCTTCTCACCCTTTGCGCCAGCTTCGCCATGGTCGGCAGCGCCTTTGCCGATCAGGTCCAAGTGGCCGTCGCCGCCAACTTCACCGCGCCGATGCAGGCCATCGCCCGTGCATTCGAGCAGGACACCGGGCACAGCGTGCAGGCCTCCTACGGCGCCACCGGGCAGTTCTACGCGCAGATCAGCCATGGCGCACCGTTCGAAGTGTTCCTGTCCGCCGATGACAGCACGCCCGCCAAGCTCGAGCAGGAGGGCCAGAGCGTGCCGGGCTCACGCTTCACCTACGCCATCGGCACGCTGGTTCTGTGGTCGCCGCAAGCTGGCTTCGTCGATGACCAGGGCGCGGTGCTGGAGAAAGGCGACTTCAAGCACCTGTCCATCGCCAATCCGAAAGCCGCGCCCTATGGCCTAGCGGCAACCCAGACCCTCGACAAGCTGGGCCTGAGCGACAAGCTCAAGAGCAAGATCGTCGAGGGACAGAACATCACCCAGGCGCTGCAATTCGTCTCCACCGGCAACGCCGAGCTGGGCTTCGTGGCCCTCTCCCAAGTCTACAAGGACGGGAAGATCACCAGCGGTTCGGCCTGGGTGGTGCCGGAGACGATGTACCAGCCGATCCGCCAGGATGCGCTGCTCCTCAAGAAGGGCGAAGCCAACCCGGCCGCCAAGGCATTGATCGAGTACCTGAAAGGGCCGAAAGCCGCCGAGATCATCAAGGCTTATGGCTACAAGCTGTAGAGAGCATGTCAGCAGATCTTCTGCGGGTCGGTGCCGCAAGAGGCTGCTATGAGCGTTCGTTCACATAACTCGTAGGAAGGGCCCTAGCCCCGAGCTCGTTGCACCCTCATAAAGCTCGGAGCTAAAGCTCCTCCTACAAGAGCGGCGGCGCCCGATGTCCGCTCCTGCCTTTTACAGCCCTCCGTTTGCAATGCCGGAACCTGCATCGGAAGATCGGCATCCGCCTTTGGCACCCGTCTCACCACCAACTCTTGAAAGGCCACCCAATGCCCCTGGGCCCCAACGACTTCGCCGCCATTCTCCTCACCCTGGAGCTGGCGACCCTGACCACACTGCTGTTGCTGCTGGTCGGCACGCCCATCGCCTGGTGGCTGGCGCGCACCGAGTCCTGGCTGAAGCGGCCGGTTGGCGCCATCGTCGCTCTGCCGCTGGTGCTGCCACCGACGGTGATCGGCTTCTACCTGCTGATCAGCATGGGGCCCAACGGCTTCTTCGGCCAACTGACCCAGGCCCTCGGCCTGGGCACCCTGACCTTCACCTTCGCCGGGCTTCTGATCGGCTCGGTGTTCTATTCCCTGCCCTTCGTGGTGCAGCCGCTGCAGAACGCCTTCGAGGCCATGGGCCGCGCCCCGCTCGAAGCTGCCGCCACGCTGCGCGCCGGCCCTTGGGATACCTTCTTCAGCGTGGTACTGCCGCTGGCCCGGCCGGGCTTTCTCACCGCGGCGATTCTCGGCTTCGCCCACACCGTCGGCGAGTTCGGTGTGGTGCTGATGATCGGCGGCAACATCCCCGGCAAGACCCAGGTCGCCTCGGTGCAGATCTACAACCATGTGGAAACCATGGAGTACGCCCAGGCCCACTGGCTGGCCGGTGGCATGGTGGCGTTCTCCTTTCTGGTGTTGCTGGCGCTCTATTCCAGCAACCGGCGCAGCCAGAGGGCCTGGATATGAGCGACAGGCAGATCAACGCCCACTTCACGCTCGCCCATCCGGGCTTCACCCTGGATGTCGACCTGCAGCTGCCAGGCCGTGGTGTCAGCGCGCTGTTCGGTCACTCAGGCTCGGGCAAGACCACCCTGCTGCGCTGCGTCGCCGGCCTGGAGCGGCCGGCCAGCGGTTATCTGCAGGTCAACGGCGAAACCTGGCAGGACAGCGCCAATGGCATCTGGCTGCCGGCCCACCAGCGTCCGGTCGGCTACGTGTTCCAAGACGCCAATCTGTTTCCCCACCTTTCGGTGCGGCGCAATCTGGAGTTCGGCTTCAAGCGCATCGCCACGGCCGAGCGGCGCGTGCCCTTCGAACAGGCAGTAGAGCTGCTCGGCATCGGCCACTTGCTCGAACGCCTGCCGGATCGCCTCTCCGGCGGTGAGCGCCAGCGCGTCGGTATGGCTCGCGCCCTGCTCACCAGTCCTCGCCTGCTGCTGATGGACGAGCCCCTGGCCGCGCTGGATCTCAAGCGCAAGGGCGAGGTGCTGCCCTATCTGGAGCGCCTGCACGATGAGCTCGACATTCCGATTATCTATGTCAGCCACGCGCCAGACGAAGTGGCGCGCCTGGCCGATCACCTGGTGGTGCTCGACGAAGGCCGGGCGACGGCCAGCGGGCCGCTTAAGGAAACCCTGATCCGCAGCGACCTGCCGTTCATCTTCGAAGACGACGCCGAGGCGGTGATAGATGGACTGGTCGCCCACCATGATGCCCACTATGGGCTGCTCGGCATCGACCTCACCGGCACCACGGCAAGCCTGCGGCTGGCACACGCGCCGCTGCCAGCGGGAAGTTCGGTGCGCGTCAAGATCAAGCCCCGCGACGTCAGCCTGAGCCTCGAACAGGCTCGCGACAGCAGTGTGCTCAACCTGCTGCCGGTGACGGTGCAAGGCTGGTTCGACCTGCCCAATCAGGCGCACAGGTTGGTCGAGTTGCAGCTGGGCGAGCAGCGCATCATCGCGCGCATCACCCGCTATTCGTTCGACCAGCTGGGTATCCACGCCGGTCAGGCGCTGTGGGCGCAGGTGAAATCGGTGTCGTTGCTGGCGTCGTAGGCGCGTAAAGGTGAAAAGCTGCAGGCCGCGCCTTAGCCGATATGTGGGAGCGGGCAATGCCCGCGAAGCAGTCGCGCGCATGGCGCGCTCCCACAGGATCACCACGCACCGCTAATTCGTAGGGTGGGTGAAGCGGCGTTGAATCATGGATGGGCTAACCGCAATTTCGGACCGCCGCGTAACCCACCAACCGATAGAGCGCGTTGCACCGATGGTGGGTTACGGCGCAGCGACACCGGAGACACTCCAACACCGGAGCAGGCGCCTTCAACCCCCCTACGCCCCATCAAACTGCAATTCGCTGCTCGGTGCGTCGTAGCAACTCACGCAGCGAGGCCAGCTGCTGAGCATCGCCTTCATCGAACAGTTGCTGAAGAGCATGCTCGACCCGCTTCAAAGGCGCTGCGGTCGGCAGGTTGATATGGCGCACGTCCAGCTCGTCGCCGTCGCAGACCAGCAGCGCGAAGTGCACCACGTTCTCCAGCTCCCGGGTATTGCCGGGCCAGTCATGACGTTCCAGCAACGCCTGGGCGGCCAGGCTGATGCCCGGTAGCGGCAGGCGCAGACGTTGGGCGTAGATGCCCAGGAAGTATTCGGCCAAGGGCAATACATCGCCGACCCGCTCGCGCAGCGGCGGTAGTTCCAGGCGGCCGTCGCTGAGGTAATGGGCCAGTCGCTCGTCGAACTTGCCGGCCGCTACCGCCCGCCACAGGTCGATGCTGCTGGCCGCAACCAGTCGCACCTCCACAGGCGTGGGCGCCGACGCTCCCACGCGCCAAGCCTCGCCGGTTTCCAGCACGGCCAGTAGCTGCGCCTGCAGCGCCAAGGGCAGGTCGGCGATCTCGTCCAGGTACAGGGTGCCGCCATTGGCCGAACCCAGCCAGCCGGCGCGGCTGCTCGGTGCGCCTTGATGAGCGCCCGCGCTGTAACCGAACAACTCGGCCTCGCCGTGGTTGGGGCTCAGGCTGCTGCAGCTCAGGGTCACGAACAGGCCAGGGCGCTCGCTGGCGCGGTGGATATGGCGGGCCAGCAATTCCTTGCCGGTGCCGGTTTCGCCCTGGATCAGCACCGGCACGGGCAAGCCGGCCAGGCGCTCGACCTCCTCACGTAGCTGCCGGGTACGCGGGTCGATAAAGACCAGTGCCTTGGCACGTATGCTCAGTGGGCTCTTGTCGGCGTCGGGAAAGATCAGCAGCGACGGATCAGCCGCCGTAGACAGGCTCATAAAAACTCTCCATGACGATCAGGCCGCGAGCCGAACGCGCGGCGCGCGACCGGTCAGGCACGCAGGCGCAGCTGTTGCTCGATACGGCCTTGCAGACGAAAAAGATAGGCGAAGCCCTGATCCCAACGCTGGTGACCGGACTTCACGTTGATATGCCCGGCGCCGCTGAGGATGGCGACCTCGCTGCCCCAGTCGCGGGCCAGCTCGATGGCACGGGCCGCGCTGGCGGCCGAATCGTTGTCGGAGCCCACCAGTTGGCTGGGAAAGGGCAGCGCCTGGCGTGCGATCGGCGCGAAATTGCGCAACGCCTCCGGGCAGTTGCCGCGTTCCACGTCGGCTGGCGCCACCAACAGCGCGCCGCGCACACGCCGTAGCGATGCCGGCGAAGCCTGGGCCGCCCAGTGGGCAACGGTGACGCAACCCAGGCTATGGGCGATCAGGATGGCCGGACGCGGGTCGGCGGCGATCTGGCGCTCCAGCGCGGCTACCCAATCCTCACGGCGCGGGGTCAGCCAGTCCACCTGCTCGACCCGCGCACTATTGGGCAGGCTGCGTTGCCAGTGGCTCTGCCAATGGTCATCGGCCGAGCCTTGCCAGCCCGGCACGATCAGGTAGCGAACAGTTTCACTGCGCATCAGAGCGCCCTCCTATCTACATGGCCTGCAGTGTAGAAGCGCACTAGCCAATCCAAAAAGAATAAGAAATTCTTTACTTATTCCATGGAGAACAATCGGGCGACAGGCTGAATGTAAATTACGGCATATTCCCGAACGATCTATAAATGTTCTTAAACAGTATTTTTAAGAATATTTCAGGCTGCTTAGTATCCGCTCCACGCCCCGCCACCGACAGCCGTCGCACCACGATTCGAGGGCAAGGAGCCAAAACCATGACCGCCACGCTTCGCAATCTGGAAGGCCAGGATGACGCCACCATCCTGCGCGAAATCCAAAGCGCTCTGAACGGCCTCAAGTTCGGTTCGGTGGAAATCACCGTGCACAACGGCCAGGTGGTGCAGATCGAGCGCAAGGAAAAATTCCGCCTCCAGCAGCCCGGCAGCAAGAACGCCTGAGCGCCTTTCGCCAACCCGACCACGGGCAGCCACGCATGAACCGCTACCAGTACTGCCGATGTAACCCGCGAATGCCGGCCTAGAGAGCAGACATCGCACCGCCAGGCACACAACGCCGAATTCAGTATTTAGGAGCTTCACCATGTCCATCCGCCGTTTCGCACTCGCTGCACTTGCCAGCGCCCTGGTTGCCGGCCCGGCCGCCGCCCAGACCCTGCTCAACGTGTCCTACGACCCGACACGTGAGCTGTACGTGGAATACAACAAGGCCTTCAACAAGCACTGGCAGGAACTGGGCAACGAGCCGCTGACCATCCAGCAGTCCCACGGCGGCTCCGGCAAGCAGGCTCGCGCGGTGATCGACGGCCTGCAGGCCGACGTGGTGACCCTGGCGCTGTCCGGCGACATCGATGCGTTGAACCTCAACCAGCCGCTGATCGACAAGGACTGGCAGAAGCGCCTGGCCGACAACAGCACGCCGTACACCTCGACCATCGTGTTTCTGGTACGCAAGGGCAACCCGAAAGGCATCAAGGACTGGGATGACCTGGTCAAGGATGGCGTGGAAGTCATCACCCCGAACCCGAAAACCTCCGGCGGTGCACGCTGGAACTTCCTGGCCGCCTGGGCGTTCGCCAAGAAGAAGTACGGCAGCGACGAGAAGGCCCTGGAATACGTGACCGAGCTGTACCGCCACGCCCCGGTACTCGACACTGGCGCCCGTGGCGCGACCATCAGCTTCGTACAGCGTGGCCTGGGCGACGTACTGCTGGCCTGGGAAAACGAGGCCTACCTGTCGCTGGCCGAAGAGGGCGGCGACCAGCTGGAAATCGTCACCCCGTCGCTGTCCATCCTCGCCGAGCCGCCGGTGGCGGTGGTCGACAAGAACGTCGACCGCAAGGGCACCCGCAAGGCCGCCGAAGCCTACCTGCAGTACCTGTACAGCGAAGAAGGCCAGCGCATCGCCGCGAAGAACTTCTACCGCCCGCGTGACGCCAAGGTGGCGGCCGAGTTCAAGGGCCAGTTCAAGGACCTGGAGCTGGTCACCATCGACAAGGATTTCGGCGGCTGGAGCTCGGCGCAGCCCAAATATTTCGATGATGGCGGCGTGTTCGATGACATCTTCAAAAAGATCAACCAGTAACAGCTGATCGACCTGGCCCGTCGCTCCCGGAAGCGACGGGCTTTGCTGTGGACCTGATCAAAAGGATTCTCCATGTCTCGTCGAACCTCCTCGGTCATACCCGGCTTCGGGCTGACCCTGGGCTACACGCTTACCTACCTGGCGCTGATCGTGCTGATCCCGCTGGGAGCCATGTTCGTGTTTTCCATGCAGCTATCCGCCGAACAATGGTGGAGCCTGCTGGGTAACCGTCAGCTGCAGTTTTCCCTGAAACTGTCGTTCGGCACCGCCCTGGCGGCTGCGCTGCTCAACGGCATTCTCGGTACCATCATCGCCTGGGTGCTGGTGCGCTACACCTTTCCCGGCCGCCGCCTGATCGACGCCATGGTCGACATGCCGTTCGCCCTGCCCACCGCCGTTGCCGGTATCGCCCTGACCGCGCTGTACGCGCCCAACGGCCTGATCGGCTCGTTGTTTCCCTTCAAGATCGCCTACACCCCGCTGGGCATCACCCTGGCGTTGGTGTTCGTCACCCTGCCGTTCGTGGTGCGCACCCTGCAGCCGGTGCTGGCCGACATTCCCAAGGAAGTCGAGGAGGCCGCCGCCTGCCTGGGCGCCAAGCCGTTCCAGGTGTTTCGCCATGTGCTGCTGCCCAGCCTGTTGCCCGCCTGGCTGACCGGTTTCGCCCTGGCCTTCGCCCGGGGCGTGGGTGAGTACGGCTCGGTGGTGTTCATCGCCGGCAACATACCGCTGAAGACCGAGATCCTGCCGCTGCTGATCGTCTCCAAGCTGGACCAGTACGACTATCCGGGCGCCACCGCCATCGGCGTGATCATGCTGGTGGTCTCGTTCATCCTGCTGCTGCTGATCAACATCCTGCAGCGCCGCATCCAGCCGCAACTCTGAGGAGCCCGTCATGAGCCTTGCAACCCTTGGCAAGAACGCGGCGCGCCCAGCGAGCCGCTCCCCCGGCGCCATCGCCCTGATCGTCGTGGCCTGGGCGGTATTCGCAGTGATCCTGCTGCTGCCGCTGTACATCGTGCTGAGCCAGGGCCTGAGCCGTGGCCTGGCATTCTTCTGGGAAGCCATCAGCGAGCCGGACGCCATTTCCGCACTCAAGCTGACCCTGCTGGCCACCGCCATCTCGGTGCCGCTCAACCTGGTGTTCGGCGTGGCCGCCGCCTGGGCGGTGACCAAGTTCGAGTTCCGCGGCAAGAGCCTGCTGATCACCCTGATCGATATGCCCTTCTCGGTATCGCCGGTGGTCGCCGGCCTGATCTACGTGCTGCTGTTCGGTTCGCAGAGTTTTCTCGCGCCCTACCTGCAGGACCACAACCTGCAGATCGTCTACGCCGTGCCGGGCATCGTGCTGGCGACCATCTTCGTGACCTTCCCTTTCGTCGCCCGCGAGCTGATCCCGCTGATGGAGGAACAGGGCACCACCGAAGAGGAAGCCGCGCGCCTGCTCGGCGCCAACGGCTGGCAGATGTTCTGGCATGTCACGCTGCCTAACGTAAAATGGGCGCTGATTTACGGCGTGGTGCTGTGCACCGCCCGGGCGATGGGCGAGTTCGGGGCGGTATCGGTGGTTTCCGGCCACATCCGCGGCTACACCAACACCTTGCCGCTGCATATCGAGATTCTCTACAACGAATACAACATCGTCGCTGCGTTCAGCGTCGCCATCCTGCTGCTGGTGATGGCCCTGATCGTTCTGCTGCTGCGCCAGTGGAGCGAAGCGCGCCTGAGCCGCCAGCTCAAGGCCAACGACGACTGAAACCCTTTTGCCGGCGCCGCGCCCCTGCGCGAACCGGCCAGACCGACACAGGTGTATCCCATGAGTATCGAAGTCAGCGGCATCAACAAGCACTTTGGCCAGTTCAAGGCGCTCAACGACATCAACCTCAACATCCAGAGCGGCGAGCTGGTCGCCCTGCTCGGCCCGTCCGGCTGTGGCAAGACCACCCTGCTGCGCATCATCGCCGGCCTGGAAACCCCGGACAGCGGCAACATCGTGTTCCACGGCGAAGACGTTTCCGAACATGACGTGCGCGATCGCAAGGTCGGTTTCGTGTTCCAGCACTACGCCCTGTTCCGCCACATGACGGTGTTCGACAACGTCGCCTTCGGCCTGCGCATGAAGCCCAAGGGCGAGCGCCCGAACGAAAGCACCATCAAGAAGAAAGTCCACGATCTGCTCGGCCTGGTGCAGCTCGACTGGCTGGCCGACCGTTACCCGGAGCAGCTCTCCGGTGGTCAGCGCCAGCGTATCGCCCTGGCCCGCGCCCTGGCGGTCGAGCCCAAGGTGCTGCTACTCGACGAACCCTTCGGCGCCCTCGACGCCAAGGTACGCAAGGAGCTGCGTCGCTGGCTGGCGCGCTTGCACGAAGAGGTGCACCTGACCAGCGTGTTCGTGACCCACGACCAGGAAGAAGCCATGGAAGTGGCCGACCGCATCGTGGTGATGAACAAGGGTGTGGTCGAGCAGATCGGCTCGCCGGCCGAGGTCTACGAGAAACCGGCGAGCGACTTCGTCTACCACTTCCTCGGTGATGCCAACCGTCTGTACGTCGGCGACGACCACCACGTGCTGTTCCGCCCCCACGAAGTGAGCCTGTCCAGCGAGGCGCTGGAAGGCCATCAGGCCGGCGAAGTACGCGACATCCGCCTGCTTGGCGCCATCACCCGCATCACCCTCAAGGTCGAGGGCCAGGAAGAGCTGATCGAAGCCGAAGTGGCCAAGGATCACCTGACCCTCAACAACCTGGGCCGCGGCACCGTCCTGTACTTCAAGCCCAAGGGCGGCAAGCCGGTGAGCACCGGCGTGTAACAAGAGTCGCAGGCGAGAACGCCCTGGCCACGCAGCCAGGGCGTTTTCATTTATGCCTTCGCCCGGACGATTCAAGGAGAACGCGGAAGATCTCTGGCTTGGCGAACTGCCCAGCTTTGTGGGAGCGGGCCATGCCCGCGAAATCACGGCCATGGGCCGTTCCCACAGGAGTTGCGGGGCCTCTGACTCGGCGTAATTGCCCAGTTCCTGTTGGCGCGACTTGCGGGCAAGGACCAAGCGCCTGCCCGCCACCACAACATCCCACAAACGCTGCTTTCTCTCAGGCCACCTTGCGCTCACGTATGCAGGTCGGCCCGGCCCGCTCGACCACCTGATGCTCGACGTCCTGGCGCAGGCCAATCAGAAAGGCCGCCTCGGCGACCACGAACAGCGGCCCGATGATCAGCCCCATCAGGTCGTCGACGAATGCCGGCTTGCGGCCTTCGTAGAAATGGCCGATGAACTGGATGATCCAGCCGACCACGAACAAACCCAGGCCCATGCTCAGCCACAGCGCCGTGCCGGCCATCGCCAAGCCGGCGCTGAACCACAGGCACAACCCTAGCAACGCGCCCATCACCACACCGAAGCGGACGTCCAGGCGCAAATAGAACAGCGTGCTGAGCAGCGCGGCCAGGGTGGCCGGCGAGAGCCACAGACTGCCCACCAAAAGGCCCGGTCGCGACAGCAGCACGGTAACGGCCAGCACGATCATCGGAATGCCGACGAAGTGAGTAACGATATTGCGCCGATCACGGTGATAGGCCGCATATTGGGCGAGGTGATCCACCAGGGTTTTCATTGTTGTTATCCTCTCGGGGTACGTGCCGCCTAATCATGGCGCGGCTCGTGCGCCAGCACTGTCAGCTAGCCGACAAAGCGGAATTTCCATGAACGATCTGCGCGATACCTTGCATCAAGGCCAATGGTTCGCCGCGTTGCCGCCAGCGTTACAACAGGCGTTGCTGGCGCAAGGCAAGCTGCTGAGCCTGGAGGCCGGGCAACGCCTGTTCAGCCGTGGCGACGCGCCCAGCGGGCTGTACGCCGTATTGAAGGGCGCTATGCGCGTCGGCAGCGTGGGTGCCGACGGCCGGGAAGCGCTGCTGGTGCTGGTGGAAGCGCCGCACTGGTTCGGTGAGATCGCCCTGTTCGACGGCCAGCCACGCACCCATGACGCTGTCGCCGAAGGCGCCAGCACCGTGCTCCACGTATCCCAGGCTGGCCTGCTGGCCCTGCTCGACACGCATCCCGCCTACTGGCGCGACCTCGCCCTGCTGATGGCTCACAAGGTGCGCCTGGCCTTCATCGCACTCGAGGAAATCAGCCTGCTGCCCGCCGCGCAGCGCCTGGCGCGGCGCCTGCTGCTGATCGCCGAGGACTATGGCGAAACCCAGGGCCCGCGGCACATCATCCACCTGTCCCAGGAGCAACTGGCGGCGATGCTGGCCATCTCTCGGCAGACCGCCAATGGCGTACTCAAGGATCTGCAGGCCCGCAGTATCGTCAGGCTGACCTACGGCGAAATCGAGATTCTCGACCTGGATGAACTGCGCAAGGCCGCGCAGTGAACCATGAAGCTTTTGTGACAGCAGAACCAATGGCCAAGCGCCATGTCCTTATTGATTCTCCAGACCCCAGGCCCGCTGAATGAACAGCGGCCGCGAACGATCCAGGATGCCGTTGCCAGACTCTGCCCTCGCTACCGACCTGCCCGCCGTACTCGCCGGCCCGCTACTGCGCCGGCTGGAGCCGGGCCGCCTGGTACTCTGGCTGGTCGCCAGCCGCCCGCTACAACTGACGCTGCGCCTGGCGCCAGGCGAGCAGCCCGCCGGTGATTACCCGCTGGGCGACGATGCCTGCCAGCGCCTGGTGGTCGGTGAGCACGCGGTCATCCACCTGATCGACCTGCACCTCGACACGCCGCTGCCCCAGGACACCCGGATCGACTACGACCTGCTGATCGACGGCACCCAAGGCATCGCCGAGTGGGCCACGCACCTGCTATATGACGGCGCGACCTGTCCCAATTTCGTGCTGCGCGCGCGCATCGATCACCTGCTGCATGGCTCCTGCCGCAAACCGCACCATGCCGCCAATGACGGGCTACTGTGTGCCGACCGCCTGCTGGCCACGCCCCATGCGCCCCACGAACGGCCCGCGCTGCTGATGCACAGCGGTGACCAGGTGTATGTCGACGATGTCGCCGGCCCGATGCTGTACGCCATCCACCAATTGATCGAGCGCCTGGGCCTGTACCACGAACGGCTCGAAGGCGCCGTCATCGACGACAGTGCCGACCTGTATCGACACCCGGCCAGCTACTACCACCGCGCCGATCTGCTGCCGGCGCTGAAGAGCAACGAAACCCTGCGCGAGCGCTTCTTCGGTGGCACGGAAAAACCCATTTTCACCAGCAGCAATGCCGACAACCACCTGGTCACCCTGGCCGAAGTGCTGGCCATGTACCTGCTGGTCTGGTCGCCCACCCCCTGGCAACTGCTCGATAACGCGGCGCCCGCGCTGGACGCCGAAGACGCCCAGCGCTACGACAGCGAGCGCGCCTGCATCGCGGCCTTCGTCGACGACCTGGGTGACGTGGCGCGGGTGCTGGCGCACCTGCCGAACCTGATGATCTTCGATGACCACGACATCACCGACGACTGGAACCTGTCGGCCCAGTGGGAGGAAACCGCCTACGGCCATCCTTTCTCCAAGCGCATCATCGGCAACGCGCTGATCGGCTACCTGCTGTGCCAGGGTTGGGGCAATGACCCGGATGCTTTCGCAGAACCGCTGGCCAATGCTCGTGCGCTGTGCGAGCGAGCGCGAGACACCGGGCTGGACAGCCCGGCCCAGGATCGCCTGATCGACGAGTTGATGAGTTTCCAGCACTGGCATTACGTGCTGCCCAGCAGCCCGGCGCTGCTGGTGCTCGATACCCGCACCCGCCGCTGGCGCAGCGAGCGCAAACTCAAGCGCCCATCCGGATTGCTCGACTGGGAAGCGCTCAGCGAACTGCAACAGAACCTGCTCGACCACCCGAGCGCCATCATCGTCTCGCCGGCGCCGATGTTCGGGGTCAAGCTGATCGAAGCCGTGCAGCGGATATTCAGCTGGGCCGGCCACCCGCTGATGGTCGATGCGGAAAACTGGATGGCCCACCGCGGCGCGGCCAGCGTGATGATGAACATCTTCCGCCACTCGCGCACACCCCGAGACTACGTGGTGCTGTCCGGCGACGTGCACTACTCGTTCTTCTACGAGGTCAAGGTGCGGCACCGGTTGCGCGGCCCGACCATCTGGCAGATCACCAGCAGCGGCGTGAAGAACGAATTCCCACGCCGTCTGCTGGACGTCTTCGACCGCCTCAATCGCTGGCTGTACGCGCCCTGGTCACCACTCAACTGGCTGACCAAGCGCCGCCGCATGCAAGTTTTCCCGCACATTCCCAAACACAGCAGGTCGGGCGAGCGACTGTGGAATTCCGCTGGTCTTGGTCAGGTGTTCTTCAATGCCAAGGGCCAGCCGAGCCGGGTGTTCCAGCTCAACGCCGACGGTTCGCCGCGAACCGAATTCATCGACGACCGCGACGAAGTGGCCGAGCCCAGCGAAGCGCCGAAACGCGTTTAAGCGCGGCGCCGTGGCGGGCTAGCGGCGTGCCCAGGTTTCGAAACGATGCGCGGGTGCCTCATCGGTGGCCGCATGCTCGTCGCACTCGACGCGCTGCCATTGCGCCTCGTCGAAGGCCGGAAACCAGGCGTCGCCCTCCGGCTGCAGCGCCACCCGGGTCAGGTACAGGCGGTCGGCCTCCGGCAGCGCCTGTTCATAAAGCTGGGCACCGCCGATCAGCATCACCTCGTCGACACCCTGCTCGCGCGCCCAGGCTTCGGCACGCTGATGCGCGGCCTCGACCGTGGCGAAGACTTCCGCGCCTTCGAGCTGCAGGCCTGCCTGGCGACTGACCACCAGGTTGAGACGCCCCGGCAACGGCCGACCGAGAGAATCCCAGGTCTTGCGACCCATGATGATCGGCTTGCCGAGGGTCATGGCCTTGAAGTGCTTGAGATCCGCCGGCAAGTGCCAGGGCAGTTGATTATCGCGGCCAATCACGCGATTTTCGGCGAGAGCGGCGATCAGGCAGAGGGGGAGTCGAGTCGTCATGGCGGCGAGCATAGCAGAGGGCCGCGTGCCGTCGCATGACTTGCTGCATTGTCATGCGCGCGCCATGGTTGATGGTGCAGGCTAACCCTTCAAATCGCCAGGAAGCCCTCTCCATGCCGACCAACAAGCCCCGCGCGCTGCTGCTCAGCGCCCTGCTCGCCCTGCCCTTCACCGCCAGCGCGGAACAACCGACGGCCCCCGCCGCCAAGCGCGCCGACGACGGCAAGCCACTGATCATCGCCCATCGCGGCGCCAGCGGTTACCTGCCCGAACACACCCTGGCCGCCTACGCGGTCGCTGTGCTTCAGGGCGCCGACTATATCGAGCCGGACCTGGTGATGAGCAAGGACGGCCAGCTGTTCGCCCGCCATGACAACGAGCTGGGTTTGACCACCGACGTGGCAGAGCACCCGGAGTTCGCCGACCGCAAACGCAAGCAGCGCATCGATGGGGTCGAGCTCGATGGCTGGTTCAGCGAGGACTTTACCGCCGCCGAGCTCAAACGCCTGCGCGCCATCGAACGCATCCCCGATATCCGCCCGGGCAACACGCGCCTGGATGGCCAGTTCGAGATTCCGACCCTGCAGGAAATCATCGGCCTGGTGAAGGCGCTGCAGGTCAGCCAGGGCCGCGAGATCGGTCTGTATATCGAGACCAAGCACCCCGCGCACTTCCAGCAGCTCGGGCTGGCCATGGAGAAGCCTCTGGTCGAGGCGCTGGCCCGCAACGGCTATCGGGACTCAGAGGCACCGGTGTTTATTCAGTCGTTCGAAGTGAGCAACCTCAAGGCCCTGCGCCAGCTCAGCCCGCTGCGCCTGGTGCAGTTGTACGGCAAGGGCCAGCCACAGGATCAGGTCGTCCAGGGCAATCCGCTGACCTACGCGCAGATGGCCACGCCCGCTGGATTGAAGGCAGTGGCCGAGTACGCCAACGGCGTGGGCCCGGACAAGGGCTACGTGATCCCACGCCAACCAGACGGCAGCCTGGGTGAGCCGACACGTTTTGTCACCGATGCCCATGCCGCCGGCCTCAAGGTTCATCCCTACACCTTCCGCGCCGAAAACCAGTTCCTGCCTACCGACCTGCAACGCGGCAACGACCCGGCCACCCGCGGCGACATCGACGCCGAGCTGCGCGCCTTCCTGGCCACGGGCATCGATGGCCTGTTCATCGATCAGCCGGATATCGCCGTGCGCCTGCGCGACGCCGCCGGCCGTTAACTGCGAGCTGTTGTCATTCACCACGCAGCGGGTATGCTCCCGGAGACTGACACTCACCGGGAGATCGCGTGTCCCTACCCAAGCTGCAACGCCTCTGGCTCTGCGAGGCCGTGCGCCTGCGCGAAGAACATGCCGGCCTGCTCGAAGACAGCGAAGCCAACCGCCGAGCCCAGGTAGCGGGCGGTGACCTGGTCACCCGTATCGAACACCGCGCCCTGCACCTGGCCGAACGTGACGGCCAGGTGCAGGCGCAGCGCCACTGGCTGCAAGGCGCGCGCCTGGCCCTGCTGCTGCTCGGCCTGCTGGCCCTGGCCAGTGGCGCCGGCCTGGCGGTAGCGGCCCTGGGTGACGGGCAGACGCCGGTGAACGTGTTCTGGGCCCTGGGCAGCCTGCTCGGCCTGCATATTCTGATGCTGCTGGGCTGGTTGCTCGGCCTGCTGTTCGGTGGCGGTCATGGCGCGGTGCTCGGCCGTCTGTGGCTGTGGCTCAGCGAAAAGCTGGCCCGCGATGCCAGCGCACTGCACACCGGCCCGGCCCTGGTTCTGCTGCTGCGTCGCCAGCGCCTCAATCGCTGGCTGGTCGGCATGGCCGTACACGGCCTCTGGCTGGTGGCGCTGACCACCGCCCTGGTGATGCTGCTGGCGCTGCTCTCCACCCGCCGCTATGGCTTCGTCTGGGAAACCACCCTGCTCGGCGGCGACACATTCGTCGCCCTGACCCAGGCTTTGGGCGCACTGCCTGGCCTGCTTGGTTTTCCGGTGCCCGATGCCGCCACCATCCGCGCCAGCGGCGACAGCCCTTTGCCGCTGGAAGCCGCCCGCCACGCCTGGGCCGGCTGGCTGATCGGCGTGCTGGCGATCTACGGGCTGCTGCCACGCCTGTTGCTGGGCCTGGTGTGCCTGTGGCGCTGGCGAGCCGGCACGGCCAGGCTGACCCTGGATCTGTCGCAACCCGGCTACGACCTGTTGCGTGACCGCCTACAGCCCAACAGCGAACGCCTAGGCATCTGCGATGCCGAACCAGCGCAGCTGCATCAGGTGCAGCCGGCTGCCGGCGTGGCCGCAAGCGACGGCGCACTGCTGGTGGCGATCGAGTTGGACGACCGCCGCCCCTGGCCGCCGGCGCTGCCCAGGTCGGTGGCCGACGCCGGAATCATCGACAGCCGTGAGCAGCGCCGTCAGTTGCTCGACCAGCTCACCCGCTTTCCGCCGGCGCGTTTGGCAATCGCCTGCGATCCACGGCGCTCACCGGATCGCGGCAGCCTGGCGCTGCTCGCCGAACTGGCTCGCAGTGCCGGCGAAACACGTATCTGGCTGCTGCAGCCGCCCCAGGGCGAGACCCTCGACAGTGAGCGCCTCGGCGACTGGCACAAGGCGCTGGACGACCTGCAGCTGGCCCACCGCGGCAGCTCGCCGCTGACCTGGCTGGAGACCGGCCATGACTGAAAAGAACCGCTGGGGGGATGACAGTCTTTTCATCAGCCGTGCAACTGCGGAGCGCGGTGGATGGGTGAAGCGTCATCCACCCTACGATGGCCACAAGCATCGCGTAGAAACCGCACCCTTGTGGCGAGCCCTGGGAGGCCAGCGACCATGACCCAGGCTCTGAGACTCGCCGTGGTCGGCCACACCAACGTCGGCAAGACCTCGCTGCTGCGTACCCTGACCCGTGACGTCGGCTTTGGCGAGGTGTCCCATCGCCCCAGCACCACCCGCCACGTCGAGGGCGCGCGCCTGTCGGTGGATGGCGAGGCGCTGCTGGAGCTCTACGACACGCCCGGCCTGGAAGATGCCATCGCCCTGCTCGATTACCTCGACGGGCTCGACCGCCCCGGCGAGCGCCTCGACGGCCCGGCGCGACTGGCGCGCTTCATGGAAGGCAGCGAGGCGCGCCAGCGCTTCGAACAGGAAGCCAAGGTGCTGCGTCAGCTGCAGGCCTCGGACGCCGGCCTTTATGTAATCGACGCCCGCGAGCCGGTGCTGGCCAAGTACCGCGACGAGCTGAACGTGCTGGCCATGTGTGGCCGGCCGCTGCTGCCTGTGCTGAATTTCGTGGCCAGCGCCAACCACCGTGAGGACGACTGGCGAGAAGCCCTGGCGCGCCTGGGGTTGCATGCCCTGGTGCGTTTCGACAGCGTGGCGCCGCCGCTCGATGGTGAGCGCCGCCTGTACGAAAGCCTGGCGCTGATGCACGAGAAGTCGCGCCCGCAACTGCAGCGCCTGATCGACGATCACGAAGCCCAGCGCGTGGCCCGCCACCGCAGCGCCAAGCGACTGATCGCCGAGCTGCTGATCGACTGCGCCGCCTGCCGGCGCAGCGTCGCCAACCAGCCGGAGATGGAAAAAAGCGCCATCGAGGATTTGCGCACCCAGGTGCGCCAGCGTGAGCAACGCTGCGTGGAAGCCCTGCTGCGCCTGTATGCCTTTCGCCGCGAAGACGCCCGCACCGAGGATCTGCCCCTGCTCAATGGCCGCTGGGGCGAGGATCTGTTCAACCCGGAGACCATCAAGCAACTGGGCATCCGCCTGGGCGGTGGCGCGGCAGCCGGTGCCGCGGCCGGCGCGGGTGTGGATCTGCTGGTCGGCGGCCTGACCCTGGGCACCGCCGCTCTGGCTGGCGCGCTGCTCGGCGGTGGCGCGCAGACCCTGCGCAACTACGGCTCGCGCCTCAAGGGCAAGCTCCAGGGCCAACGCGAGCTGACCGTCGACGACGCCGTGCTGCGCCTGCTCGCGCTGCGCCAGGAGCACTTGCTGGCCGCACTGGATCAACGCGGCCACGCGGCCGTCGAAGCGGTGCGCCTCGGCGCCCTGCAAGACAGCCAGTGGCGCGAAGGCAAGCTGCCGGGCGCCCTGCGCGTTGCCCGCGCACGGCCGGAATGGTCGTCGCTGAACCCGGGCGCCCGGGTCGATCAAGTTGAACGCCATGAACAGGTCGAGCGCCTGGCTCGGGAAATCGGCTCGGTGCCGAGCGCGTCATGACCTTCTGCGCAGAGCTGGCCGCGGTGCTGGCCCGCGAATTGAGTAGCGGCAACCGCCCGACTCGCTGTTCGCCGCCCTGCGCGACGATTTCAAGAGCGACCTCGCGCATCTGCCGGCCTGCCTGCAACATGGCTACTGCAACGATCCCCACTACGGCTGGTACGAAGAACTCTACTGCCGTAATCACCACCACCTGCTGGTCGCCGGCGTGCCCAAACCCGGCCGCCGCTGAACACGAGCCCGTCCTATGCCCATCGCCAACCTGTTCCATGACAGCCAGCCGCCTGCCGAAGGCGAGCGCTTCGACACCCTGCTCAGCCACCGCAACCTGCAGATCGAACGGATCCTCAGCTCGTCACGGATCAAGTCGGTGGACTACGTGCAGGAACAGGATGAATGGGTACTGCTGGCCCGCGGCGAGGCGAGCATGACGGTAGCCGGTGAAGCGATCACGCTGACCGCTGGCGACCACCTGTTCCTGCCCGCCGGCACGCCCCATCGAGTGGAGCGCACCAGCGATGGCGCGCTATGGCTGGCCATCCATCTGCATCCCAGCAACCCGTAGCCCGGGTTGAGCGCAGCGATACCCGGGGATTTGTGCAAGCCCTTGCCATCGTCCCGGGTTACGCCCTCGGCTAACCCAGGCAATGGCAATTAACCCGTGGGAGCGCGTCATGCGCCCGACAATTGGTGGGCATGGCCGTAGGGTGGAAAACGATTCACCCTTCCACCCTTGCAAATCTCAGCGCCTAAGCAAGCTCGTCCACAGCGTTGCCGCGACAATCAGAAAGCCGCCGACCCAGGCCTGCACGCTCAGCTGCTCGCTGAGCCACAGCACCGCGAACAGCGCGCCGAACAGCGGCTCGCTACCCATCAACAGCGACACCCGGGTCGGGCTGCTGCGCCGCAGTGCGTAGTTCTGCACGAAGAAGGCGAACAAGGTGGCGAACAGCACCAGATACAGGCTACCGATCCAGAACGCCGGCGCGGTCGGCAGCGGCGGCAGGCCGCCGGGCAGCACCAGAGTGCCCAACAGCAGGCAGCCAAAGCCGATCACTCCGGTCTGCACCGCGGTCAGCGCCAGGGCCGGCACCTGAGTGTGTGCGGTCAGCCGGCCGGTCAGGCATACCAGCACGGCGCGCAGCAACGCCGCCATCAGCATCAGGCCGTCACCCAGATTGAATTGCAGGTCGACGCCGCCGCTGAGCAGCCAGGTGCCGAATAGTGACAGCACTACCACTGGCAGCAGCCGCGAGTCGGGGCGGCGGTCGAGCATCAGCCATTCCACGAATGGCGTGATGACCACACACAGGCTGATCAAAAACGCCGCGTTGCTCGCCGAAGTGTGCAGCACGCCGTAGGTTTCGCACAGGAAGATCGCCAGCATCACGCCGCCCAGCGGGATGCCGGGTGCCCAGGCCTGGCGCCCCTCGCCGCGCAGCTGTGGCAGCAGGATCAGGAAGGTCAGGCAGAAACGCACGGCGAGAAAGCCCAGCACCGGATAGAACACCAGCGCCTCCTTGGCCACGCCGTAGCTGGTGCCCCAGACCATGGCGACCAGCAACAGGAGCAGGTCGCTGGTTTGCAGCAGGCGGGACGGTGAACGGCTGATCAGCGTGGTCATGGCATGTTCCTGAAAGCGAGACAGGTGCGCATTGTCCATTGCGTCCACTGGCGTGATAATCCAGCCATATCGAACAACACTTATTCCCCATGCGAACGAATCTGACGCCTCAGCTGCTGCCCTATCTCGCCGTGTTCGTGCGCGTGGTCGAGGCAGGCAGTTTTTCCGCCGCGGCCCGACAACTGGGCAGCACGGCATCGGCGGTCAGCCGGCAGATCGCCCATCTGGAGCAGCAGCTAGGCATCCGCCTGCTGGAGCGCACCACCCGCCGCCTGCGCCTCAGCGACGCCGGCAGCGAGGTGTTCGAGCGTTGCCAGGAGATGCTTGACGCCGCCCAGGCGGCAATGGATGTCGGCGAACGCCTGATGACCCGGCCCAGTGGCCAGGTGCGGCTGAGCGTGCCCAAGGCGTTCGGCCGCTTTCTGGTTTCGCCACTGATGCACGACTTTCTGCAGCGCTACCCGGATGTGGACGTCAGCCTCAACCTCAGCGATCGCAGCCCGGACCTGATCAGCGACCGTTTCGACCTGCTGGTGTGCATCGGTGATCAGCCACCGGCCAACCTCGCCGGCCGCCCGCTTTGCCACATCCAGCAGGTGCTCTGCGCCAGCCCGAGGTATCTGCAGCAACACGGCACGCCCCAGCACCCAGGCGAGCTGGTGCATCATGCCTGCCTGTACCTGGACGAAACACCGGAAGACCACCGCTGGCATTTCAGCAATGGGCCGGAGCAGGCCGTAGTGACGGTGAGCGGCCGCTTCGCCAGCAACCACAGTGAAGTACGCCTGCACGCCGTGCTCGCCCACATGGGCATCACCTGCCTGCCACATTTCACCGCCGCCGCCGCGCTGGCCAGTGGCGAGCTGGTGCGGGTGCTGCCGCAATGGCGCTACACCGGCTCGTACCAGGGCACCGCCTGGATTCTCTATCACCCCACCCGCCACCTGCCGCCCAAACTGCGGGTGCTGATCGACCATCTGGCCGAGGGGTTGGGCAGGGAGGCAGCACCATGAGGCGTCTATTCCTGTGGTGGCGGCGACGCCTGGAGCGTCAGCCAGTAGACACGAGCCAGCACGTCACCCTTGAAAACATCGATACGGAGGTCGGCAACCGCATCCTGGACACCCTCAAGGCCGAGGGTTGGCGGCAGGTCGAGCAATTCAGCCCGCTGGCCATCCAGAAGGGCATCGATTACGACAGCTACCGCCTGCGCCACGGCCTGGATGAGCTGCGGCTGGAGTGGGACAACTGGTTCGAGTGGAAAATCAGTGGTCCGGGGGAGCTCGTCGAAGAGATCGCCGAGCGGTTTTCGTTACCCAAGTGATCGATTGCATTCCCGGGTTACGCCTTCGGCTAACCCAGGCTACGAGGTTACTTGAACGTAGTCCGGGTTGAGCGAAGCGACACCCGGGAAATGCATCAGACCGCCACCGGCGCTTTGATATGCGGGTGCGCCTGGTAGCCGACCAGTTCGAAATCCTCGAACTTGAAGGCGAACAGGTCCTTCACTTCGGGATTGAGCTTCATGGTCGGCAGCGGCAGCGGCTCGCGCGTCAGCTGCAGGTCGGCCTGTTCCAGGTGGTTGGCGTACAGGTGGCAGTCGCCACCGGTCCAGATGAACTCGCCCGGCTGCAGGTCGCAGACCTGCGCGACCATCAAGGTCAACAGCGCATAGCTGGCGATGTTGAATGGCACGCCGAGGAAGATATCCGCCGAGCGCTGATACAGCTGGCAGCTCAGCTTGCCGTCCGCCACGTAGAACTGGAAGAACGCGTGGCACGGCGGCAGGGCCATCTGCTCGACCAGGGCCGGGTTCCAGGCCGAGACGATCAGGCGGCGCGAGTCCGGATTCTTCTTGATCATCTCGATCAGCTTGCTGATCTGGTCGATCGACTCGCCGTTGGGCGCCGGCCAGTTGCGCCACTGGTAGCCGTACACCGGGCCGAGGTCGCCGTTCTCGTCGGCCCACTCGTCCCAGATGCGTACACCATTGTCCTTCAGGTACTTGATGTTGGTGTCGCCCTGCAGGAACCACAGCAACTCGTGGATGATCGACTTGAGGTGGCACTTCTTGGTGGTCACCAGGGGAAAGCCCTCGGCCAGGTCGAAGCGCATCTGGTGGGCGAACACGCTGTAGGTGCCGGTGCCGGTGCGGTCCTCCTTGAAGGTGCCGTTCTCGCGCACGTGGCGCATCAGGTCGAGATACTGTTTCATCGGGCCACCTCCACAGCAGCTTGGCGCTTGTAGGCGTAGACCATCAGGCCCAGGCCGGCGAGGATCATCGGCACGCACAGCACCTGGCCCATGGTCAGCCAGCCCCAGGCCAGATAACCGAGCTGGGCGTCCGGCACGCGCACGAACTCGACGATGAAGCGGAAGATGCCGTAGCACACCGCGAACAGGCCGGAGACCGCCATGGTCGGGCGCGGTTTGCGCGAGTAGACCCACAGGATGACGAACAGCGCCACGCCTTCCAGAGCGAACTGGTACAGCTGCGACGGGTGGCGCGGCAGCGGCCCGCCAGTCGGGAACACCATGGCCCACGGCACGTCGCTGACCTTGCCCCACAGCTCGGCATTGATGAAGTTGCCGATGCGCCCGGCGCCCAGGCCGATCGGCACCAGCGGCGCGATGAAGTCCATCAGCTCGAAGAAGCTCTTGCCATTGCGCCGGGCGAACCACAGGGTGGCCAGCATCACGCCGATCAGGCCGCCGTGAAACGACATGCCACCCTTCCATACTTCGAGGATCAGCAGCGGGTTGGCGATGTACGCCGGCAGGTCGTAGAACAGCACGTAGCCGAGGCGGCCACCGACGATCACCCCCATGGCCACCCAGAACACCAGGTCGGAGAGTTTCTCCTTGCTCCAGGTCGGGTCGAAGGCGTGCAGGCGCCGCGAGGCGAGGAACCAGGCACCGCCGATGCCCACCAGGTACATCAGGCCGTACCAGTGAATCTGCAGGAAGCCCAGGTCAAGGGCGACCGGGTCAATATTCGGGTAAGGCAGCATCAGGATTCCTCACAACAGAAAATTCAGGCCGACGATAAACAGCAACAGGGCGAACAACCGCTTGAGCACCCGCGGCGACAGGCGATGGGCCAACCGCGCGCCGGTACGGGCGAAAAACACGCTGGTCAGGGCGATGCCGAGCAGCGCCGGCAGGTACACGTAACCCAGGCTCCAGTGAGGCAGACGCACGTCGCCCCAGCCCAGCCACAGGTAGCTCAACGCGCCGGCGGCGGCAATCGGCCAACCACAGGCCGACGAGGTGGCCACCGCCTGCTGCACCGGCACACCGCGCCAGGTCAGGAACGGCACCGTCAGCGAACCACCACCGATGCCGATGATCGCCGAAGCCCAGCCGATCACGCCACCGGCAGCGCTCAGCCCGGCCTTGCCCGGCACCTCGCCGCTGGCCCTGGGTTTCAAATCCAGTGCCAGCTGCAGCGCCACGCACAGGGCGAACACACCGATGATCTTCTGCAGCGCCTGACCGTCGATACGCTCGGCGGTCGCCGCGCCCAATGCCGAGCCGACCACGATACCCACGGTCAGCCAGACGAAGATCTGCCAGCGCACCGCGCCACGACGATGATGCTCGCGCACCGCATTGACCGAGGTGAACAGAATGGTCGCCAGCGAGGTACCCACCGCCATATGGGTCAGCACGGACGCATCGAAGCCCTGAGCGGTGAAGGCGAAGATCAGCACCGGCACGATGACCATGCCACCGCCGACGCCGAACAACCCGGCCAGCAGGCCTGCGGCGGCACCGAGCAGAATGTAGAGAAGGAAGATCATGGTGTGCTCTGTGAAGCGATGCGGCATGGTAGCGGAAGCAGCCCGCAGCCTCTAGTTTTGGCGATGGATGCCACCCGCCGCTTTGCGTAGAGTGAGGGCTCTTCAAGCAAACGAGTTGCACCGTGGCCAATACCTTTTACCTGCGCATCGCCTGCAACCATTTGCACCTCACCCACCTGGAGAGCAGCTGCGTGGCGGTCGTGGAGGCTGACCCGCCCTTCAGCAACCAACGCCTGCTGGTGGCCGAGTTCAGCATCGCCGACCGCTTGATCGCAAAGACGGTGCAAAGCCTGATGCCCAAGCGCCTGGCCTTTCTCAACGCAGCTCCCAAGCTGCTGATCCAGCCACTGGAGCGGCTGGAAGGCGGCCTTTCCCAAGTGGAAGAGCGCATTCTGATGGAGCTCGGCATGGGCGCCGGGGCGCGCAAGGTCGTGGTGCATGTTGGCGAAATCCTCGACGCCGCAGGCGTGCGCAGCAGGCTGAAATAAGCATGTGCCTGATCGCCCTCGCCTGGCGCCCCGGCCACGATCTTCCGCTTCTGGTCGCTGCCAACCGCGACGAATTCTACGCGCGCCCGACCGCCGCCATGGCCGAGTGGCCGCAGATGCCTGGCCTGATCGCCGGGCGCGATCTGCAGGCCGGCGGCACCTGGCTGGGCATCGGCCCTGGCGGCCGTTTTGCGGCGCTGACCAATATCCGTGATCCGCAGGCCGAGCAGGGCTCGCGCTCGCGGGGCGAACTGCCGCTGCGCTTTCTGCAGACGCCCCTGGAGCCTGAAGCCTTTCTGGAAGAGCTGCGCGGCGAGGCGGACGAATACAGCGGTTTCAACCTGCTGATCGGTGATTGTCAGGCGTTATGGCATTTCAACTCACAGAGCGGTGAGGCCACGGCGCTTACGCCCGGCATCCATGGCGTCTCCAATGCGGGATTGAATACGCCCTGGCCCAAGCTCGAACGCGCCAAGGCGGCACTTGCCGACGCGCCGGATGAGCGGGCGCTGTTCGCGCTACTGGCCGACACCACGAAACCCGAGGACGCGGCGCTGCCGGATACCGGCGTGGGCATGGAGCTGGAGCGACTGCTGGGTAGTGTATTTATCGCCAGCCCGACCTATGGCACCCGCGCCAGTACGTTGTTGTTTGGGTATGGCGATGGAAGGCGGCGAATCATCGAGCGCAGTTTCGGGGCTGAGGGCGTCCCAATTGGAGAAGCGAGGTTCGAGATCTAGCTGACAGTTGAGGACTGTAGGAGCGGGCCATGCCCGCGGAGCTGTCGCGCGCATGAACCAGGCGTCCTCGCGCGCTCCCTTAGAACAGCGGCTGCTGCGGCCCTTAAGCCTGAATATCCGAGGCCGGATTGATCATGCGGCCCAGCCCCAGGTTGCGCAGGGCCAGTTGCAGGGTGCTGTGGATAACCTGCGGGTTGTCGATGCGCATGGCCTGGCCGAGCAGGTCCTTGGCCTTGCTCATGCTCAGCTGACGCAGCAGCCACTTCACCTTCGGCAGGTTGGTGGCGTTCATCGACAGGCTGTCGAAGCCCATGGCCATCAGCAGCACCGCGGCGGCCGGGTCGCCGGCCATCTCGCCACAGATGCTCACCGGCTTGCCTTCGGCATGGGCGTCCTCGACCACCTTGCTCAGCGCCTGTAGCACCGCCGGGTGGAGGAAGTCGTAGAGGTCGGCCACCCGCGGATTGTTGCGGTCCACGGCCAGCAGGTACTGGGTGAGGTCGTTGGAGCCGACCGACAGAAAGTCCACCTGGCGGGCCAGATCGCGGGTCTGGTAGACCGCGGCAGGAATCTCGATCATCACGCCAATCGGCGGCAGCGGTACGTCGGTGCCTTCGTCACGCACCTCGCCCCAGGCGCGGTGAATCAGGTGCAGGGATTCTTCCAGTTCCTGAATGCCGGAAATCATCGGCAGCAGGATACGCAGGTTGTTCAGGCCCTCGCTGGCCTTGAGCATGGCGCGCACCTGCACCAGGAAGATTTCCGGGTGGTCGAGGGTCACGCGGATGCCGCGCCAGCCCAGGAACGGGTTGTCTTCCTTGATCGGGAAGTAGCTCAGGCCCTTGTCACCGCCAACATCCAGGGTGCGCATGGTCACCGGCAGCGGGTGGAAGGCCGCCAGCTGCTCGCGGTAGATGGCCAGCTGTTCCTTCTCGCTGGGGAAGCGGTCCTTGATCATGAACGGCACTTCGGTGCGGTACAGACCAACGCCCTCGGCGCCGCGCTCCTGGGCACGCAACACGTCGGCGAGCAGACCGGTGTTGACCCACAGCGGCATCTTGTGGCCGTCGAGAGTTTCGCAGGGCAGCGCACGCAGGGCATCGAGGCCCTTGTTGAGCTGGCGATCCTCCTCGACCACATCGGAATACTGCTTGCGCAGGATCTCGCTGGGGTTGGTGAACACTTCGCCATGGTAGCCGTCGACGATCAGCTGAATGCCGTCGATCTTCGAATACGGCAGCTCGACCGCCCCCATCACCGTGGGAATGCCCATGGCGCGGGCGAAGATCGCCACATGGGAGTTGCCCGAACCCTGCACCGACACCAGGCCGACCAGCTTGCCTTCGGGCACTTCGCCGAGCATGGCCGGCGACAGCTCCTCGGCGACCAGAATGCAGTTGTCCGGGTACACCAGGGTCTGCTGACGGGCCTCCTGCAAGTAAGCCAGCAGACGGCGGCCGAGGTCGCGTACGTCCGAGGCGCGCTCGCGCAGGTAGGCGTCGTCCATCAGTTCGAAGCGGTTGATGTGCTCGCTGACCACATGGCGCAGAGCGCCCTGGGCCCACTGGCCGGTCTTGATGACGTTGACCACCTCGTTACCGAGGGCGGCGTCTTCGAGCATCATCTGGTAAACGTCAAACAGCGCGCGCTCTTCGGGGCGCAGCTGGGTGGCCATGCGCTCGGAAAGGTTGCGCATATCGGCGCGCACACCTTCCAGAGCGTTCTGGAACAGTTTCAGCTCGGCATCGATGTCGTCGATGCTCTTGTCCGGCACCACTTCCAGATCGGCCGGTGGCAACACCACCACGGCAGTACCGACCGCGGCACCGGGCGAGCCCGGCACACCGATGAACTTGGCCTCCTGAATGCCCTTGCCCTGCTTGCCCAGGCCACGGATCGAACCGGTGGCCTCGGCGTGGGCGATTACCCCGGCGAGCTGCGCGCTCATGGTGACCAGGAAGGCTTCCTCGCCTTCGTCGAACTGGCGGCGCTCCTTCTGCTGCACGACGAGCACGCCCATCACCCGGCGGTGGTGGATGATCGGTGAGCCGAGGAAGGAGGCGTAGCGCTCTTCGCCGGTTTCGGCGAAGTAACGGTAACGGGGGTGTTCGGAGGCGTTTTCGAGGTTCAGCGGCTCTTCACGGGTGCCGACCAGGCCGACCAGGCCTTCGTTCGGCGCCATGCTGACCTTGCCGATCGAGCGCTTGTTGAGACCGTCGGTGGCCATCAGCACGAAACGGTTGGTCTCCGGGTCGAGCAGGTAGACAGAGCACACCTGGGTGCCCATGGTCTCCTTGACGCGCTGCACGATGATGCCCAGCGCCGCTTTGAGATCCTTGGCGGCGTTCACTTCCTGGACGATCTTGCGCAGCGTGTTGAGCATGCTGACCTGCCTAATCCCGCGCCAACAGGCGCGGTGCGAGTTCCTTGAGTGCGCGACGATAGACCTCGCGCTTGAATGTAACCACCTGCCCCAACGGGTACCAATAACTGACCCAGCGCCAGCCGTCGAATTCGGGCTTGCCGGTCAGGTCCATACGCACCCGTTGCTCATCGGAGGTCAGGCGCAGCAGGAACCACTTCTGTTTCTGGCCGATGCACAGCGGCTGGCTGTGCGTGCGCACCAGGCGCTGCGGCAGACGATACCTCAACCAGCCCCGTGTGCAGGCGAGAATTTTCACGTCCTGCTCTTCAAGGCCCACTTCTTCGTTCAGTTCGCGGTACAACGCTTCTTCCGGCGACTCGCGGTCATTGATACCGCCTTGCGGGAACTGCCAGGCATCCTGGTTAATTCGACGCGCCCAAAGCACCTGGCCGACATCATTGGTGAGAATGATGCCGACGTTGGGGCGAAAACCATCAGGAT
The DNA here is from genome assembly GCF_000213805.1 of Pseudomonas fulva 12-X. NCBI lineage: Bacteria > Pseudomonadati > Pseudomonadota > Gammaproteobacteria > Pseudomonadales > Pseudomonadaceae > Pseudomonas > Pseudomonas fulva. Next base: position 4,670,791 of record NC_015556.1, read on the forward strand.
CGATCACGGCACACAACCTCGTAAACGCATGTCACCGCATTGTTCCACAAAGCTCGCGACAGCGGCAACGCGCTCGGGCGGAGCCATGCCGTGGCCCGTCGCGCGGTTTTCCCCGCGCCGGCAAAGCCGCTATTCTGGCCGCCTCCATGGCCCTGTATGAAGAGGTGATTCTGTGCGTTTGGCTTTATTCGATCTCGACAACACCCTGCTTGGCGGCGACAGCGACCATGCATGGGGCGACTGGCTGTGCGAACGCGGGATTCTCGACGGCGCGACCTACAAGGCGCGCAACGATGCCTTTTACCAGGACTACCTGGCCGGGCGCCTGAACATCACCGACTACCTGAACTTCACCCTGGCTATCTTCGGCCGCACCGAGATGGCCCAGCTCGATGCCTGGCACCGCGAGTTCATGGCCGAATGCATCGAACCGATCATTCTGCCAAAGGCCCTGGCGCTGCTCGACAAGCACCGTGCAGCCGGCGACAAGCTGGTGATCATCACCGCCACCAACCGCTTCGTCACCGCACCCATCGCCGCGCGCCTGGGCGTCGACACCCTGCTGGCCACCGAATGCGAGATGGTCGACGGCCGCTACACCGGGCGCACCACCGACGTGCCGTGCTTCAAGGAAGGCAAGGTCACCCGCCTCAACCGCTGGATGCAGGAAAACGGCTACACCCTGGACGGCGCCAGCTTCTATAGCGACTCGATGAACGATCTGCCGCTGCTCGAGCAGGTCGCCCACCCGGTCGCCGTCGACCCGGACCCGAACCTGCTGGCCGAGGCGCAGAAGCGCGGCTGGCCGGTGATGTCGCTGCGCTGAGGTTTTACCGCGCAAAAAAAGAAGCCGGCGCACAGGGCGCCGGCTTCTTTGCATCTGCACGCTTCGTTTACAGGTGTTTGGCCTTGCTGGCCACCGAGGTCGGCGCCACTTCGGGCATGGCCGAGGAGTGGTGGTTGAGAATCTTCCACTGCCCGTCGACAAGCGTGTAGACGAAGGTGTAACGCGCCTGCACATCGGATTTCTTGCCGGCGGCGTCGGTCAGGTGGAAGGTATACACGCCGCTGTCCAGGGCGGTGGTCGGGCCCAGACGGCGGATTTCCCGATAATTGATCTCGCCGACCGGTTTGAGCGCCAGGAAGTGCTCGAAGTAGTCGCGAATCTCCGCCGAGTTGGCGCGCACCCGGTTGGAGACGGTCGGCTGCAGCACGGCGTCGGCGCTGTAGAGGCTGACTACCTTGGATACATCACCACTCTGCAGGGCCTGGTTCCACTGATCGAACAGCCCGGCCACCTCGCGATCGGCGGCTTCGGCTGGTGCCGCCGCCACGCTGTCGTAGCGATACGGTTGTTGCTCGGGAGCGGCCAGCAGTGGGGTACTGGCGCAGAACAGCAGGGCGGCGGCGATGGCGTGCACTTTCATGATCGTTTCCTGTTTTGGGTTGACGACGCCACTGTGCCTGGCTCGTATTCATCCGCCATCGGCCAGTTGGCGCCATCGGCCTATGCCGATCGGCAGATGGGCGAACAGCGGGTAGAGTCGATTTAATGGGATGATCGCCACCTGACCCGCGCCGTTCGCGCTGGAGAGCCCCATGCACAATGACGACAGCAGTGCCCTGGCCTTGCGCAGCCAGTACCGCCAATGGGAAAGCCGGGCCGCGCGCCTCAGCCTGCTGGTCGATACCGGCCGCGAACTGGGGGCGCTTCCGCCTGCGCAGATGAGCAAGCGAGTGCTGCAGCGCGCCTGCGCGTTCTGTGCCCTGGACAGCGGCGTGGTGACCAGTGACCTGGCAGGCGACCAGCTGTTGCTGGCCAGCCATGGTGCCCTCTCCAGCGAGCAACAGGTGGCACTGCTGGCCCTGAGCGAAAGCGCTACGCCGCAAGCCCAATGCCTGTTCATCGACAAGGGCGGCCTGCAACTGGTCATCCGCCTGCCGCTGGCCACGGCCCAGGGCCAAATCTTCGGCAGCGTATTGCTGGCCAGCGCGGTGAAGATCAACCCGCCGGACGACGAGGATCTCGAGTCTCTGCAACTACTGGCCACGTTGTTCGCCGCTCACCTGGAAACCCAGCGCCTGCATGGCGATCTGCTCGCCCGCGAGCGCACCATGTCGGAGTTGGTGCGGCGCCTGCTCAACGCCCAGGAAGACGAGCGCCGGCGCGTGGCCTACGACCTGCATGACGGCCTCGCCCAGACCTTGGCCGGCCTGCACCAGCGTCTGCAGGGTTTCGCCAGCCAGTGCAGCGCGCTTCCCGATGCCCAGCAGCGCGAGCTGGGCACCATTCTCGACCTGGCCCAGCGCTGCGTGCGTGAGGGACGCCAGGCCATCAACGGGCTGCGGCCGCAATTGCTCGATGACTTCGGCCTGCTCCATGCCCTCGACAAGGAGGCCGACCGCCTGCGTGACGCCGGCTACCGTGTGCAGTGGCTGCAACGCAGCGATGCACGGCTGGCGGCCAACGTGGAAATCACCCTGTTCCGTATCGCCCAGGAAGGCATCAACAACATCCTCAAGCACGCCGGCCCGTGCGACGTACGCCTGGGCCTGAGCCACAGCGAAGCGGGCGCGCAGCTACATATCGAGGACGACGGCCGTGGTTTCGATTTCCCCGGCGAACGGCCGATCACCGGCAACAACGGCCTGGGCCTGGCCGCCATGCGCGAACGTGCCAGCCTGCTGGGCGGCCACCTGGACTGCCAGAGCGAGCCAGGCCGGGGCACCCGCCTGCTGGCTCGGGTGCCCGACACCGAGGAGCGCGCGCCATGACGAAACCCCTGCGCCTGGTGCTGGCCGATGACCACGAAGTGACCCGCGCCGGTTTCGTCGCCATGCTCGGCGGTTGTGACGAGTTCGAGGTGGTCGGCCAGGCCGCGGACGGCGACAGCGCGCTGCAACTGTGCGAAAGCCTGCAGCCGGACATCGCCATCCTCGACATCCGCATGCCCGGCCTCAACGGCCTGGGCGCCGCGCGCCTGCTGCAGCAGCGCCTGCCGCACCTGAAAGTGGTGATGTTCACCATGTACGACAGCCCCGAGCACCTGGAGGCAGCCATCGGCGCAGGCGCCGTGGGCTATTTGCTCAAGGACGCCACCCGCGACGAGGTGATCGCCGCCCTGCGCCGCGTGGCCGCCGGCGAGGAGGCATTGAACAGCGCAGTCAGCGCCCGCCTGCTGCGGCGCATCGCCGATCGCAGCAACGCCGGCGCGCCGCCTAGCGACGCGCTCACCAATCGCGAACGACAGGTACTGGGCCTGGTGGCGGGCGGTTTCAGCAACCGCGAGATCGGCGAGAAGCTCGGCATCACCGCCGGCACGGTGAAAACCCACGTCGAGCGGCTGATCGCCAAGCTGGGCGTGGCCGACCGTACCCAGGCGGCGGTGCGCGGCATCGCCCTGGGCCTGGTCGCGCAACCGGCCGCCGACTGGCCGGGCGCCGCCCCATGATGCGGCGCATCGACAACGCCTGGGCGGATCTGCCACTGCGCGGCAAGGCACTGGTCGGCATCTCGCTGCCGCTGGTGATCCTGCTGATGTCGCTGGTGCTGATCTACTTCACCGAGCGGCAGACCGCCCGCGCCGAGGAGGACGTACGCCGGGTGCTGCAGGTGCAGGGCGACATCCAGGCCGTGCAGACCCTGCTGGCCGAGGGCGCAGCCAGCGTGCGCGGCTACCTGCTGACGCGTAGCGACGACTTCCTGCCGGCCTACCAGCAGACCGAGCCGCGCATCGAAGCGGCGCTGGCGCGCCTGGACGCCAACATCCGCGATGCCGAAGTACGCCAGCGCCTGGATCGCATCAAGCCGCTGATCAGCAATCAGCTGCATGGCCTGGACGTGCTGCGCAACGTCGACCTGCGCCAGGATCAACAACAGATCGCCACCGTGCTCGGCGACAGCAAACGCATGCTCGACACCCTGCGCGACCAGATCGACGCCATGCGCGTGCGTGAAGACGCCCTGCTCGCCGACCGCACCGCCAACGCCGCCGACAATCGCCAACGCCTGCTGCTGGCCACCCTGCTGGCGGCCGGCTGCGGGCTGTTCGGTGCGATCGTCGCCGTGCTGCTGCTCTCCAGCGGTATCGTCAGCCGCGTCCAGCGGGTGCAACGTAGTGCCCGCCACCTGGCGCTCGGCAACCCGCTGAAACCGCGGCACCACGAGCGCGACGAGATCGGCCGCCTGGGTGCCAGCCTGGAAGAAGCCAGCCAACTGCTGGCCCAGCGCGAACGCGCCCTGCGCGACAACGAGGAGCGCCTGCGGCTGATCATCGAGGGCGTGCGCGACTACGGCATCTTCGCCCTCGACCCGGACGGCCACGTCACCACCTGGAACGCTGGCGCCGAGCGGATCAAGGGCTACAGCGAAGCGGAAATCATCGGCCGGCATTTCTCGCTGTTCTATCCCCCCGAGCAGCGCCCGCATCACCCGCTGTACGCCCTGCGGGTCGCCGCCGAAAAGGGCCGCTACGAGGAAGAGGCGTGGCGCCTGCGTCGCGACGGCTCACGCTTCTGGGCCAGCGTGGTGATCACCGCCCAGCACGACGCCAGCGGAACGCTACGCGGCTTCTCCAAGGTCACCCGCGACATCACTGACCGCCGCGCCGCGGATATCGCCCTGCGCGCCGCCCGCGAGGAGGCCGAGAATGCCAGCCAGGCCAAGAGCGAGTTCCTGTCGCGCATGAGCCACGAGTTGCGCACGCCGCTCAATTCCATTCTCGGCTTCGCCCAACTGCTCGACCTGGAATCGCCCAGACCCCAGGTCACCCACATCCTGCGCGCTGGCCAGCACCTGCTCACGCTGATCAACGAAGTGCTCGACATCGCCCGCATCGAGGCCGGCCGCCTGCCGATGAGCCCGGAAGCCATCGACCTGCACGGCGTGGTGCATGAAGCCATGACGCTGATTTCGCCACTGGCCGACGAAGCCGGCATCCGCCTGCGCCCGCTGCCACCGAGCACCACGCCGGCTGGTGTGATGGCCGACCGACAGCGCTTGATCCAGGTGCTGCTCAACCTGCTCTCCAATGCGGTGAAGTACAACCGCCCAGGCGGCGAGGTGCATCTGGACATCGAATGGCGCGGTGAGCGCCTGGCCCTGGCGGTCAACGACACTGGCGCAGGCATCGCGCCGGCTGACCTGCAGCGACTGTTCCGGCCCTTCGAGCGCCTGGGCGCGGACCAGCACAGTGAAGGCACCGGCCTGGGCCTGGCGCTGAGCCGCAACCTGCTGCAGGCCATGGACGGCACGCTCGACGTGATCAGTGAGATGGGCACCGGCAGCCGCTTCGTGCTGAGCCTGCCGGCGGCACAGGTCGAGCCCGTAGCGGCTCATGACGATCCCTGGCGGCCAAGCGCGCCGCCCGTGCCGATCAGTGCGCCGGAGAGCGGCAAACTGACCCGCGTGCTGTGCATCGAGGACAATCTGTCCAGCCAGGCGCTGATCGAAACCCTGCTGCAGCGCCGCCCGGGCGTGCAGTTGCTGTCGAGCATGCAGGGCCAGCTCGGCCTCGACCTGGCTCGCCAGCACCTGCCGCGGGTGATCCTGCTGGACATCAACCTGCCGGACATGACCGGCATCGACGTGCTCAAACGCCTGCGTGCCGACCCGTTGACCGCCGCCATCGCCGTGCTGATGATCACCGCCGATGCCAGCACCGCGGCCCGGCGCGCCATGCAGCAGGCCGGCGCCACGGCGATTCTCACCAAGCCCATTCACGTGCCTACCTTTCTGGCCTTTCTCGACCAGCACCTGCCGGAGCCCCCATGAGCGACGATTACCGCATCCTGATCATCGACGATCAGCGCCCCAACCTGGACCTGATGGAACAGCTGTTGGCCCGCGAAGGCCTGCACAACGTGCTCAGCAGCACCCAGCCGACCCGGGCGCTGGAGCTGTACAACAGCTTCGAGCCGGACCTGGTGATTCTCGACCTGCACATGCCGGACTTCGACGGTTTCGCGCTGATGGAGCAGCTCAACCGGCGCATCCCCCAGAACGATTACGTGCCGCTACTGGTGCTGACCGCCGACGTCACGCGTGCCACGCGCCTGCGCGCCCTGGCCCTCGGCGCACGGGATTTCATCAGCAAGCCGCTGGACGCCCTGGAAACCATGCTGCGGGTCTGGAACCTGCTGGAAACCCGCGCGCTGTACAAGGCGTTGCGGGCGCGGCTGAGCGAGCCGCAGCTCGAAGCGCTGCTACAACCGCTGGTGGCGCAGCGCCAGGGAAGACGTTGACCTTAGAGCGGCTTGGCACCCATCACCGCCATGATCACCACCAGCAGCACGACGATCAGCGCGGTGTAGACCGTCACCAGGCGCAGTGACTTGGCGGGCACCGTGCCCTCGGCTTGAGCCTGCCAGGCGCCAAGGCGGCCGAGCAGCAACAGGCCGACGATCATCAGCACGCCAAACAGGATGCTGCCCAGCAGCAGCCATAGCTGGCTCAGCGGCCAGCCGGCCAGGTTGACCATCCACCAGCCGGTCACCGGCAGGCTCAGCGCCAGCACGGCGAACACCGGCAGGCTGATGGTGCGGGTACGCCGCAGCTTGCGTTGCAGCACCTCCCGGTCGCCGCCGCGCCAGGCTTTCCAGAGCATGAAGGCATGGGCCAGCACACCGGCCAGCAGCAGAATGCCGGGCAGCGCATGGAGGACTCTGATCAGCAGATAATGCTCCATCACGGTTTCCTTCGATTTTTATAAAGAGTGGCCCTGGGTATCGCTTCGCTCAACCCAGGCTACGGGGCGAACCTCCGCAACCGGGATTGAGCAGCGCGACTAACCGAGAAAAAGCCTATAGGCGGGGTTGTCGGTTTCATCCCAATACGGATAGCCGATGGCATCCAGCGCTGGCGTGAGCAGGTGGCGCTCGTCTTCCGGCACCTGCAGGGCCGCCATCACGCGGCCATCGGCCGCGCCGTGGTTGCGGTAGTGGAACAGGGTGATGTTCCAGCGCCCGCCCAGCTTGTCGAGGAAGTTGAACAGCGCACCGGGCCGCTCCGGGAATTCGAAGCGGAACACGCACTCGTTCGGCACCGCCGCGGCATGGCCACCGACGGTGTGGCGGATATGCAGCTTGGCCAGTTCGTTGTCGGTCAGGTCGAGCACCGGGAAGCCCTGACTGCGCAGGTTTTCCACCAGTGCCGCACGCGGGTCGTTCTCCGGGTGGGTCTGTACGCCGACGAAGATGTGCGCCTCACCGTCCTGGTGATAGCGGTAGTTGAACTCGGTGATCTGCCGCTTGCCGATGGCCTCGCAAAAAGCCTTGAAGCTGCCGGGCTGCTCGGGGATGGTCACGGCGATGATCGCTTCACGCTTCTCACCCAACTCGGCGCGCTCGGCCACGTGGCGCAGCCGATCGAAGTTGACGTTGGCGCCGGAGTCGATGCCGACCAACGTCTGGCCGGTGATGCCTTCGCGCTCGACGTACTTCTTGATGCCGGCCACGGCCAGGGCGCCAGCAGGCTCGGTGATCGAGCGAGTGTCGTCGTAGATGTCCTTGATCGCCGCACAGATCTCGTCGGTGCTGACGGTGATCACCTCGTCGACATGATCCTTGCAGATATCGAAGGTGTGCTGACCGATCTGCGCCACCGCCACGCCGTCGGCGAACAGCCCGACTTGCGGCAACACCACGCGCTCACCGGCAGCCAGGGCCTGCTGCAGGCAGTTGGAGTCGTCCGGCTCGACGCCGATGACCTTGGTTTGCGGGTACAGGTATTTGACGTAGGCGGCGATACCGGCGATCAGGCCACCGCCACCGACCGGTACGAAGATCGCGTGCAGCGGGCCCTGGTGCTGGCGAAGAATCTCCATCGCCACCGTGCCCTGGCCGGCGATCACGTGGGGGTCGTCATAGGGGTGCACGTAGACCAGGCCCTTTTCCTCCACCAGCTTCAGCGAATAGGCCAGGGCTTCTGGGAACGCATCGCCGTGCAAAACGGCGTTGCCACCACGCGAGCGCACACCCTGCACCTTGAGCTCAGGCGTGGTGCGCGGCATGACGATGGTGGCGTTGACGCCCATATGTTTGGCGGCCAGGGCCAGGCCCTGGGCATGGTTGCCGGCCGACGCAGTGACCACGCCGCGGGCCAGTTCTTCAGGGCTGAGCTGGGCGAGCTTGTTGTAGGCGCCACGAATCTTGAACGAGTACACCGGCTGCAGATCCTCACGCTTGAGCAGAATCTGATTGCCCAGGCGTTCGGAAAGCTGGCGAGCGGGTTGCAGCGGGGTTTCCACGGCAACGTCATAGACACGGGAGGTCAGGGTCTTCTTGACGTACTGTTCGAGCATGGCGGGCATCGCAGGCGGCTTCATGGAGGACCTCGGAGTCTAACCTAGCCATCCGCCGAGCGACCATACGAATTCCGGGGTTTTGCCGGCTATAATCGCGACCTCGTTTCCTTCCTTCTCGTGGAACCCGCATGACCCAGGATCAGCTCAAACAAGCCGTGGCCCAGGCCGCCGTCGACTTCATCCTTCCCAAGCTCGACGCCAAGAGCATCATAGGGGTCGGCACCGGCTCCACGGCCAACTGCTTCATCGACGCCCTGGCCAAGCACAAGCTGGAGTTCGACGGCGCCGTGGCCAGCTCCGAAGCCACTGCCGCGCGCCTCAAGGGCCATGGCATTCCGGTGTACGAACTCAATACAGTCAGCGACCTGGAGTTCTACGTCGACGGCGCCGACGAAAGCGACGAGCGCCTGAACCTGATCAAGGGCGGCGGCGCGGCCCTGACCCGCGAGAAGATCGTCGCCGCGGTGGCGCGCACCTTCATCTGCATCGCCGACGGCAGCAAGCTGGTGCCGGTGCTCGGCGCCTTCCCACTGCCGGTGGAAGTGATTCCCATGGCCCGCAGCCACGTGGCCCGCGAGCTGGTCAAGCTGGGCGGCGACCCGGTGTATCGCGAAGGCGTGGTGACCGATAACGGCAACGTGATCCTCGATGTGCACAACATGAGCATCACCGACCCGGTGAAACTGGAAGCGGACATCAACGCCATCGTCGGCGTGGTCACCAACGGCCTGTTTGCCGCCCGCCCCGCCGACCTGCTGCTGCTCGGCACCGCCGAAGGCGTCAAGTCGCTGCAGCGCTAAGCGCTCAGGTATAAAAAGAAGGCCGAGAGAGCGATCACTCGGCCTTCTTTTTGAACACGTAAAAAAGATTCGGCTCGCTGGTCAGGTAGAGCACGCCCTGATCATCCATGGTGATGCCTTCGGCCTGGGGCACTGATTTCTTCAGGCCGTGCTGGCCGGGCAGTAGCGACAGGCTGCTGATCGGTTTGCCATCCTGATCCAGCTCGACGACCAGCCGCGACTCATCCGACAGCGCCAGCAGATGGCCGGTACGGCTGTCGTAATGCAGACTGGAGAGATCACGTACGAAGATGGCGGCGTCACGCTTGAGGTTTTCGCTGATCTGCACCGAACTGGGTACCGAAGGATCTAAGTTCGGAAAACCCTTTACTTCGTATATCCGCAGCGGATCGCGCTCCTTGGCGACGAAAAGACGCTTGCCCACCAGATCGTAGGCCAGGCCCTCGAAGCCCTTGTTGGCGCGCCCCATATCCAGTGTCACCGACAGCTGCTGGCCATCGGCGGCGTTCACCGAAGTGGTGGCGTCATCGATGCGCACATCCACCAGACGCTGCGGCCTCTCATCGGCGATCACCAGGTGGCCGGGGGCCACATATTCCACAGCCTCGGCATCGCCAAAGCCCACCAGCTCGATCTGCCGGAGCACCTCACCCTCCAGCGAGAGCTCGATCAAACGGGAGTTCTGGTTGGTAACGGTAAACAGGCTCTTGCGATCCGGATCATAGGTGAGCGCCGACACATCCTCTTTCACGCCTTCGAGGCGTTTGCCTTCGATCACCACCTCGTAGTCGTTCAGCCACAGCGAGTGATCCGGCGCCTGGGTGGGCTGGTTGACGTTGAACCACAGCCGCTCAAAGAGTCGGAATTCGTAACCCACGACAGCGATAGCCGCCAGAGACAGAACAACCAGCAACAGAACAATACGCTTGATTGAAAACACAGGGCCCATGGCAACTCACATATGCAACGACAGAAATGACAACGCCGCCCCTCGGTGTGTCGAGAGGCGGCCATTCAGTGCAGTGACGGGAAGCTAACAGCGTGGCGGTTATTTCACCAGCTCGACGATATCGACGTCGATTTCACGGCTGGTCAGGTCTTTGTCGACCTCGCCGGTCAGCTTGACGGTGGCTTTCTCGGAGATGGCTTGCGGCGGCCAGTCTTCGTCGTCGATCTCGACGTGGATGGTGCCGGTGGCGTCCTTGAACTCATAGAGTTCGTCCTGCAGGCGCTTTGTGATCTGGCCTTGCAGTACCACTGGCGTATCGTCGCCGGCTTTCAGAGCCTGTTCAACGGTAGTGACCTGGGCGACCTGGCCCGGGCCGGTGTAGCCGGCAGCCAGAGCGGCAGTGGAGAACAGCGGAGCGAGCAGCAGAGCGATAACGGGAGCTTTCATGGGGATGACCCTCTATCTGTAGATGACGGGGTCAGGTTAAGTCGCCTAGCTGAAACGAGGCTTAAAGGCGGCTTAAGCGAAGCTTAATTGGCAGGAGGGCGGTTTCAGGGCCATGTGGCGTGAACGGCCGATCGTTCCCGTAGGATGGACTGGTGATTATCTGTGGGAGCGGGCCATGCCCGCGAAAAATCACGGGTATGGCCCGTTCCCACAGGTGAAACAACGATGTCTGCTTCTGCCTTTCAGCAGCCCGTAGACTGGGCGCTACGCCTGTCAGATCACCCGGCTGGCAAAGCTCGAGTGACCGACCAGATCCAGCACCAGCTCGTCGCCCGTGTTCAGCGGGCCGACGCCAGCGGGTGTGCCGGTAAGGATCACGTCGCCGGGCTGCAGGTTGAAGTGGCCGGCCATCTCCTGGATCACCGGCACGATCGGGAAGATCATGTCGGCGCTGGTGCCATCCTGGCGCACCTCGCCGTTGATGGTCAGGCGGATGCCGATGTCGGCCAGGTCGCTGACCGCGTCACCCGGCACGAAGGGTGCCAGCACGCAGGCGCCGTCGAAGGACTTGGCCGGCTCCCACGGGTGGCCCTTGTCCTTGAGCTTGTTCTGCACGTCGCGCAGGGTCAGGTCCAGGGCCGGGGCGAAACCGGAGATGGCGTCGAGCACTTCTTCTTCATTCGGCTTGCGCGACAACGGCTTGCCGATCAGCACGGCGATTTCCACTTCGTAGTGCACCGAGCCCCGGTCTTGCGGGATGCTGAAGCCGCCTTCCAGCGGCACCACGCAGCTGCCCGGCTTGATGAACAGCATCGGCTCGGTCGGCAGCGGGTTGTTGAGTTCCTTAGCGTGTTCGGCGTAGTTACGGCCGACGCACACCACCTTGCCCAGCGGGAAATGGATACGGGTGCCATCGATGTACTGGTGCTGGTAGCTCATGGTCGCTCCTGTTGTTGTATTGGCTTCAGGCGAAGATCTTGCCCGGATTCATGATGCCGTTGGGGTCGAACACCGCCTTGATCGCCTTCATGTAGGCGATTTCCGCCGGCGAGCGGCTGTACTGCAGGTAATCGCGCTTGACCAGACCCACGCCGTGCTCGGCGGAGATCGAGCCGTTGTAGCGCTCGACGGTCTCGAACACCCACTTGTTGACCCGTGCGCACGAGGCGAAGAAGGCCTCCTTGTCCATGTGCTCGGGTTTGAGAATGTTCAGGTGCAGGTTACCGTCGCCGATATGGCCGTACCAGACAACTTCATAGTCGGGGTAGTGCTCGGTGACGATGGCGTCGATGTCACGCAGAAAGGCCGGCACCTTGGAGACGGTGACGGAGATGTCGTTCTTGTAGGGTGTGTGGTGCGAGATGGTTTCCGACAGGTACTCGCGCAGCTTCCACAGGTTCTTCAGCTGGGTCTGGCTCTGGCTCATTACCCCGTCCAGCACCCAGCCCTGCTCGATACAGTGCTCGAAAGTGCTCAGGGCTTCGCTGGCCACTTCCTCGCTGCTGGCTTCGAATTCCAGCAACGCGTAGAACGGGCACGGGGTGTCGAACGGCGACGGTACGTCACCGCGGGCCATGATCCGCGCCAGTCCCTTGTCGGAGAAGAACTCGAAGGCGGTGAGGTCGAGCTTGCTCTGGAAGGCGTGCAGCACCGGCATGATCGAGTCGAAATCCGCGGTGCCGAGCACCATGGCGGTGAGGTTGCGCGGGGCGCGGTCCAGGCGCATGGTCGCCTCGACCACGAAGCCCAGAGTGCCTTCAGCACCAATGAAAAGCTGCCGCAGGTCGTAACCGGTGGCGTTCTTGATCAGGTCCTTGTTCAACTCGAGCAATTCGCCGGTGCCGGTGACTACCTTAAGCCCCGCCACCCAGTTGCGGGTCAGGCCGTAGCGGATCACCTTGATGCCGCCGGCGTTGGTGCCGATATTGCCGCCGATCTGACTGGAGCCGCTGGAGGCGAAATCCACCGGGTAGTACAGGCCCTTGTCCTCGGCGAACTGCTGCAACACGCCGGTGACCACGCCCGGCTGGCAGACCACGGTACGGTTGGATTCATCGAAGTCGAGGATCTGGTTCATGTAATCGAACGACACCACCACCTCGCCGTTGGCCGCCACGGCCGCCGCCGACAACCCGGTGCGGCCACCCGACGGCACCAGCGCGATCTTGTGGGCATTGGCCCAGCGCACGATGGCCTGCACCTGCTCGACGGTCTTGGGAAACACGATGGCGCTGGGCGCCGGCGCGTATTGCCGGGTCCAGTCCTTGCCATAGGTTTCCAGGGAGGCGGCGTCGGTGAGCACCTTGCCGGGCTCGACCAGCGTTTTGAGTTCGTCAATCGGCATGAGATCGGTCATAGCAACTCTCGAATCGTTCATGGTCGCCCTGAGAACCGTTCAGGTCGCAACCGAGCAAGGAAAAGGCAAGCCATGCTAGCATATGCCCCCCGCGAATCGCCCTGCACAGCGACTTGCCGGCCCGATTGGCGAGTGCGCCGATCCTTCTCCTGACACTTAAATTAGTGGGGCAACAGGTACTCCGATGAGCACGACCTCTCTCGACAAGAGCAAGATCAAGTTCCTTCTTCTCGAAGGCGTCCACCAAAATGCCGTGGATACCCTGAAGGCGTCCGGCTACACCAACATCGAGTACCTCAAGACCGCGCTGTCCGGCGACGAGTTGAAAGAGAAGATCGCCGACGCCCATTTCATCGGCATCCGCTCGCGCACCCAGCTGACCGAAGAGATCTTCGACTGCGCCAAGAAGCTGGTCGCCGTCGGCTGCTTCTGCATCGGTACCAACCAGGTCGACCTGGACGCTGCCCGCGAGCGCGGTATCGCCGTATTCAACGCACCCTACTCCAACACCCGCTCGGTGGCCGAGCTGGTTCTCGCTCAGGCCATCCTGCTGCTGCGCGGCATTCCCGAGAAGAACGCCTCCTGCCACCGTGGCGGCTGGATCAAGTCGGCAGCCAACTCCTTCGAAATCCGCGGCAAGAAACTGGGCATTGTCGGCTACGGCTCGATCGGCACCCAGCTGTCGGTACTCGCCGAAGCCCTCGGCATGCAGGTGTTCTTCTACGACACCGTGACCAAGCTGCCGCTGGGCAACGCCCAGCAGATCGGCAAGCTGCATGACCTGCTCGGCCTGTGCGACATCGTCTCCCTGCACGTACCGGAGCTGCCGTCCACCCAGTGGATGATCGGCGAAGCGGAAATCCGCGCCATGAAGAAGGGCGGCATCCTGATCAACGCCGCGCGCGGCACCGTGGTCGAGCTCGACCACCTGGCTCAGGCGATCAAGGATGAGCACCTGATCGGCGCCGCCATCGACGTATTCCCGGTCGAGCCGAAGTCCAACGACGACATCTTCGAAAGCCCGTTGCGCGGCCTGGATCGCGTGATCCTGACCCCGCACATCGGCGGTTCCACCGCCGAAGCCCAGGCCAACATCGGCCTGGAAGTGGCCGAGAAGCTGGTCAAGTACAGCGACAACGGCACCTCGGTGTCCTCGGTCAACTTCCCGGAAGTGGCCTTGCCGGCGCACCCGGGCAAGCACCGTCTGCTGCACATCCACGCCAACGTGCCGGGCGTGATGAGCGAGATCAACAAGGTGTTCGCCGACAACGGCATCAACATCTCCGGCCAGTACCTGCAGACCAACGACAAGGTCGGCTACGTGGTCATCGACGTCGATGCCGACTACTCCGACCTGGCGCTGGAGAAACTGCAGCAGGTCAACGGCACCATCCGCAGCCGCGTACTGTTCTAAGCCGCTCGCGGTAACGAAAAAGGGAGGCTTCGGCCTCCCTTTTTTCATGTCTGCAATATGAGATTCAAAACACGCCGTCACCACGGCGGCGGAACCAGCCGGTCAGGGACAGACGATCGCGAGTGGCCGGCAGCACCTCATGGGGCACATCGGCAGACAGAAATACCACCAGCGTGCCGGCCTCGGGCAGCACGTCACGCACCTCGCCATCGGCTAGGTACAGCCGCAGCTGGCCGCCTTCTTCCACCTGCCAGCCGTCATTGAGGTACAGCACGGCCGACACCGCGCGACGATCATCGTCGCGAAAGCGATCCAGGTGCTTAAGGTAGAAACCGCCCGGCGGATAGAAAGCGAAGTGGCTCTCGTAGTCCACCAACCCCAGATAAAGGCTCTGGTTGATGGCCACGCGCAGTTCGTCGAGCAACTGCAGGTAACCGTCGCAGGCCGGCGACTGCCCGGCTTCGAGCCACTGGATATGGTCACTGCGGGTGCCTTCGCGCACCGCCACCGCGTGGCCACGGCCGGTACCGGCGGGCGCCAGGGTGCCTTGGGCGATGCGCTGGCGGCATTCCTCAGCGAGTTGGCGGGTCAGCGCCGCGGGGGCGAACTGGGTTTGCAACGACCATCCGAATTCGGCAAGGTCATCGATGATGCGGCTTAGCAGCGAATCGGAGAGGTCTGTCGTCATGGCGCGATTCTACCCTGTGTCGCGTACACCTCGACAAGCTCCGCCTGGCTGCCGAAAATAGCCGCCCCAGACAGGAGTTCGTATGCGCGCGTTGTGTTGTTTCTTGCTGTTGCTCCTGAGCCTGCCCGCCACGGCCGACACCTACACCGAGCTCTATGAAAAAGCCGGCTGGCCGCAGCAGCGCGCGCATTTCAGCGATGCCCTGAGCGCCGCCCAGGCGCGTTACAGCAAGAGCCTGCCGCCGGCGGTCTATCAGGCGCTGGTGGACAACAGCAATCGCCGCTTCGCCGCCCGGGCCATGGATGAGCGCGCCGAAAGCAGCCTGCGCACCAACCTGCCCGACCCGGCGCCGGCCCTGCGTTTCTTCGAGTCGCCCCTGGGCCGCAAGATCGTCAGCGCCGAACTGCTCGCCACCCGTCCCGACCAACTGGCCAAGTACGCCGACGGCCTACCGCTCAGCCAGGCCGATGCTACCCGCCGCCTGCTGATCCGCCACCTGGCCCAGGCCATTCCGGCCAGCGAGGCCGGTGCGGAGATCAGCCTGGCCCTGGCCGGCGTGGCGGCCGACAGCCTCAGCCAGATGATTCCCGGTCTGCTCGGTGGCGGTACCGCCCAGGGGCTGCTCGACGGCCAGCGCCAGCGCCTGATGAGCCAGATCGACAAGGACCTGGATAACACCCTGCTGCACGTTTATCGCGGGCTGTCCGATCCGGAGCTGGAAGAGTTCGTCACCTTCGCCCAGTCCAGCGAAGGCGCGGCTTATTACAAGGCGGCCCTGGCGGCGATCCGCTCCGGGCTGGCAGTCGGTCAGTAAGCGCGATCCAGCTGCTCGCCGAGATAGGTGAAGTAGCGCTCTCGCAGCGGCGCCACTTCGTTGGCCAGGTGATGCCGCGCTTCGGGCAAACGCAGGATGCGCGGCGCGCTGAACTTGTTCTCCAGCACCGTCAGGTTGTGCCGCCAGTCCACCGTCATATCCGCCTCACCCTGCACGATCAGCGGGCTGCGCTTGCTGCGCGACGCCTTTTCGATGCGCGGCACCCACTGGCTCAGGGCGCCGACCCAGACGGTCGGCACGATCCGCGGCTGCAGCGGATCGCGGTTACGCAGGAAGTCGAGGAATTCCGGGTCACTGGAGTTCTCGCTGAAGCGCCGCGGAATTTCCTGCACGAAGCGGTGCAGCAGCCGGTAGCTGAGCTGCGACCAATTCCAGCGCCGTGGCCGCACCAGCGGCGCCAGCAGAATGGTTTCACCCACCTCGGCCAGCGGCTGGTCATTGAGCAGGTAGTCGATCAGGATCGCGCCGCCGGTACTCTGCCCGCACAGGTGCCAGGGCGCCGGCAGGCCCAGGGCATCGGCCTGCTTCAACGCGGCGCGCAGCACCGCCTGGTATTCGGCGAAATCCTTGATGCTGGCCCGCGGCCCGCTGGACAGCCCGTGCCCCGGCAAGTCCACGGCCAGTACCGCGAAGCCGGCTTCCAGCGCCCACTCGATCACATGACGGTACAGGCCGCTGTGATCGTAGTAACCGTGCAGCAACAGCAGGGTGGCGCGTGGCGCCACGGGCTGCCAGAGCTGGGCTGCAATGCGGTAGCCGTCCACCTCGAACCAGCCGAGCCGGCTGTCGATCGCCTCACGCGGCACGAAGCCATAGAACTGCCGATAGGCCAGTTCCGCCGCCGACAGGGGTGCAGCGCTGGCCAGCGGGCGCAGACTGGCGACCAGCGGTTCGGGTTGGAAGAGTTCGGACATCGGCAGCATCGACTCATTGATTCACGGCAGCGCCGCCCTTGCGGGTTGGCGCTAGAGTGACGATCTTCTGCTGCCAGGCTCGCCATGGCAAGCTACCGCACCGTCTAACGGACACTGTCGGCAATGGCCCGCTCTCGCCGCACCACCCTGCTCGCCTGCCTGATCGCCGCGCTCTGGCTGGTCGCCATGCTCGCTGCCTTCTGGTGGTTCGAGGCCCGTTATCTGCGCCCGTTCGACGAGCGCACCGCGCTGTTTTCCGGCAGCGAGCTACGCCTGCCGGAGGAGCTGGCCGGCCCCGGCCAGATTCGCCTGGTGCACTTCTGGGACCCTGCCTGCCCCTGCAACGTCGGCAATCAGCAGCACCTCGGTGAGCTGCTGGAGCGCTACCGCGAGCGTGGCGTGCAGTTCTATTCCGTGCAGAAGCCCGGCAGCCAGGGGCAGTTGCCGCAAGCATTGCGCGCGCTGCCGCCAATGGACGGGCTGGCCGGCAGCCAGCGACTGCCGGCCAGCCCTGCGGTGGCGATCTGGGATCAAAGCGGCGAGCTGGCCTACTTCGGCCCCTACAGCAGCGGCTTCAATTGCACCTCGGGCAACAGCTTCGTCGAACCGCTGCTCGATGCGTTGCTGGAGGGTCGAAAGGTGCTGGCGGACAACAACCTGGCCAGCGGTTGTTTCTGCGATTGGGCGCCATGACGACGACCGTGCCCGCCTCATCAATCGAGTAGCTCACCAGCCGCAGCGGCTAATTCGCAACCTGGTCACGTCCTGAGCAGGCCGCCTTGCAGTTGACGTGGATTGCCCGCAGCATGGCGACCCGCGTGAGACAAGGACGGCCGCATGAAACGCATCATCTTCACCCTGACGGCCGTGCTGCTGACGGTCGCCGGCGCTTGCGCCTGGTACCTGTACGACAAGCAGCCGCTGCGTAGCGGCGAGCTGGTGCTGCAGCACCTCGGCGCGCCGGTGCAGGTGCGCTATGACGAGCGCGGCGTGCCGCATATCGAAGCGCAGAACGAGGCCGACCTGTACCGCGCCCTGGGCTTCGTGCAGGCCCAGGATCGTCTGTTCCAGATGGAAATGCTGCGCCGCCTGGCCCGCGGTGAACTGGCCGAAGTGCTCGGCGCCAAGCTGCTGCCCACCGACCGCCTGTTCCGCACCCTGCAGATCCGCGAGCGTGCCGACCAGCAGGCCCGCGAGCTGGACCCCGAGAGTCCCCATGGCAAGGCGCTGGCCGCTTACCTCGACGGCATCAACCAGTACCAGAACAGTCGCCCGGCGCCCCTGGAGTTCGACCTGCTGGGCATCGAGAAACGTCCGTTCACTGCCGCCGACACCCTGTCCATCGCCGGCTACCTGGCCTACAGCTTCGCCGCGGCGCTGCGCAGCGAGCCGCTGCTGACGCGCATTCGTGATGAACTGGGTAGCGACTACCTGAAGATCTTCGATCTCGACTGGCACCCCAAGGGCGTTCTCGACACAGCCCTCGGCAAAGACGACTGGCGGATGCTCGACCAACTCGCCGCCCTGAGCGATCAGGCCCTGGCCGACAGCGGCCTGCCGCAGTTCGAGGGCAGCAACGCCTGGGCAATCTCCGGCGCGCGCACCGCCAGCGGCAAGCCACTGCTGGCCGGCGATCCGCACATTCGCTTCTCGGCGCCCTCGGTGTGGTACGAGGCGCACCTCAAATCGCCGGGCTTCGAGCTGTACGGCCATCATCAGCCGGCCACCCCGGTGGCGTTTCTCGGCCACAACCGGGATTTCGCCTGGACCCTGACCATGTTCCAGAACGATGATATGGACCTGATCGCCGAGCGCAGCAACCCGAACAACCCCGAGCAGGTCTGGTACCAGGGCCGCTGGGTCGACCTGCAGCAGCGCGAGGAAATCATCAAGGTCAAGGATGGCGAGCCGGTCACCCTAAAGCTGCGCCGCTCGCCCCACGGCCCGATCATCAACGATGCTCTGGGCGACAGCGCCGGCACCACGCCGGTCGCCATGTGGTGGACCTTTCTGGAAACCGAGAACCCGCTGCTCGACGCCTTCTACCGCTTAAACCGTGCCGACACCCTGGCAAAGGGCCGCGCCGCCGCCGAGCGTATCCATGCGCCGGGCCTCAACCTGGTGTGGGCCAACGCCCGCGGCGACATTGCCTGGTGGGCCGCAGCCAGGCTGCCGATACGCCCCGCCGGGGTGAACCCGGCGTTCATCCTCGATGGCAGCAGCGAGGCCGCCGACAAGCTCGGTTTCCATCCCTTCAGTGCCAACCCGCAGGAAGAAAACCCAGCGCGCGGCTACATCGTCTCGGCCAACTTCCAGCCGCTGCCGGCCAGCGGCATCGAGATTCCCGGCTACTACAATCCGCCCGAGCGCGGTCAACGTCTGAACCAACGGCTGGCCGCCCCGGACGTGCGCTGGGATATCCACAACAGCCAGGCCCTGCAACTGGATACCGCCACAGCCTACGGGCCGCGGTTGCTGGCACCGATCCTCGGCGAGCTGCGCGCCGCCGCGGCGGATCAGCAGGAGCGTGAGCTGGTCGAGGCGCTGGCCGCCTGGCAAGGTGAGCATCCGCTGCAATCGCTGCCGGCGACGCTGTTCAACCAGCTCACCTATGAACTGGGCCGCGCGACCCTGGAGCCGCGCCTGGGCGCGCAGGCCTTCGAGCAACTGCTGTCGACCCGAATGATCGACAGCGCCCTGCCGCGCCTGACCGCCGATGCAGCTTCGCCCTGGTGGGCGCTTGCCGATGGCCAGCCGCGCAGCCGCGGCGAAGCGGTGGCCGAGGCCTGGCGCGCCAGCCTCCAGCATTTACGAACCACGCTGGGCGACGACCCGGCGCAATGGCGCTGGGGCCAGGCCCACACACTCACCCATCATCATCCACTGGGCGTGCAATGGCCGCTGGATGCGCTGCTCAACGTCGGCCCGCTGCCGGCGCCCGGCGGTCACGAGATGCCCAACAACCTGTCGCACCGTATCGGGCCTGCGCCTTGGGCCGTGGGTTACGGGCCGTCGACGCGGCGGCTGATCGATCTGGCCGACGCCGACAACAGCCTGGGCATCAACCCGCTGGGCCAGAGCGGCGTGCCGTTCGACCGCCATTACAGCGACCAGGCCCAGCGTTTCATCCAGGGCCAGTACGTGCCCCAGCACCTCGGCACCGACGATGTCGCCGCCCACACCCGCAGCACCCTGACCTTGCAACCCGCGCCCTGAAACCGCAAATCGCAGGCATGAAAAAGCCCGCCATAAGGCGGGCTTTTCGAGTCAGCCGATCAATTACTTGATCTTGGCTTCCTTGTACGCAACGTGCTTGCGGACGACCGGATCGTATTTCTTGATCTCGATCTTGTCCGGGGTAGTGCGCTTGTTCTTGTCGGTGGTGTAGAAGTGGCCGGTACCGGCGCTGGACACCAAACGGATCAGTTCACGCATGACAGTCTCCTTAAACCTTTTCGCCGCGAGCGCGCAGCTCGGCCAGCACTACGTCAATACCACGCTTGTCGATGATGCGCATGCCCTTGGTGGACAGACGCAGACGGACGAAGCGGTTCTCAGACTCGACCCAGAAGCGGTGATGCTGCAGGTTCGGCAGGAAACGACGACGGGTTTTGTTGTTTGCGTGGGAAATGTTATTCCCGGTTACCGGACCCTTACCGGTAACTTGACAGACTCTCGACATACCTCAGCCCTCTAAACCACATGCCCAACCCGGCATGGGTTGGCCGCTTAATCTCTGTTTTTCGGCGCTGGGCGCCGCGTTTCTTCAGGGTCTTACCGGTGATAGATCGCGATCAAGCAACCGGGCCCCTAGAAAAGAGCGCTGCTTTATACCAGAAAGCCCCCACAGCAACAAGCGAGAACGCACTTTAAATGCAGGCCATTCGGGCGCTGTGCCCACAGCTAGCGGGCATGAACGCGAACGACCGCTCGTCGCCCTATTTCGTTGTTAGCCTGCATCTTATCGTTTAGGGTCTGTCCACGCGATAACGCGACCCTTTCTCTCCCAGCCTTATTACCGCCGGCCCGCCGGATGCGCGCCGCTTCGTTCAGGAGATCACCATGCGCCTTGCCCTGTTGCCGCTGCTCGTCGCCCCGCTGTTCGCCCAGGCCGCGACCCTGAGCGTCTGTACCGAAGCCAGCCCAGATGGCTTCGATGTGGTGCAGTACAACTCCCTGACCACCACCAACGCTTCGGCCGACGTGCTGATGAACCGCCTGGTGGAGTTCGACGCCGCCAAGGGCAAGCTGGTACCCAGCCTGGCCAGTAGCTGGAAGATCTCCGACGACGGCCTGACCTACACCTTCACCTTGCGCCCGGACGTGCTGTTCCACCGTACCGATTACTTCAAGCCCACCCGCCGGACGCTGGAAGCCGATGACGTGCTGTTCAGCTTCCAACGCATGCTTGACCCCAACCACCCCTGGTACAAGACCGCCGCCAGCGGCTACCCCCACGCCCAGTCCATGCAGTGGCCGGCGCTGATCAAGGCGGTGGAAAAGGTTGACGCCCACACCGTGCGCATCATCCTCAACAAGCCGGATTCGACCTTCCTCGCCACCCTGAGCATGGGCTTTGCCTCCATCTATTCCGCCGAGTACGCCGACCAGCTGTTCAGGGCCGGCACGCCGGAGAAGCTCAACAGCCAGCCGATCGGTACCGGACCCTTCGTGTTCCGCCGTTTCCAGAAGGATGCCGCGGTGCGCTACACGGCCAACGCCGACTACTTCGCCGGCAAGCCCAAGGTCGACAACCTGGTCTTCGCCATCACCCCGGATGCCAACGTGCGCCTGCAGCGCCTGCGCCGCGGTGAATGCCAGATCGCCCTGTCGCCCAAGCCGGTCGACGTCGAAGCGGCGAGCAAGGATGCCGACCTCGATACCGTGAAGACCGCCGCCTTCATGACCGCTTTCGTGGCCATAAACAGCCAGCACCCACCGCTGGACAAGCCAGCCGTGCGCCAGGCCATCAACCTGGCCTTCGACAAGAGCAGCTATATCAAGGCGGTATTCGAGAACAGCGCGGAACCGGCCAACGGCCCCTACCCGCCGAACACCTGGAGCTACGCCCGCGACCTGCCGGGCTACGCCCATGACCCGCAGAAGGCCCGCGAGCTGCTCAAGCAGGCCGGGCTGGCCGACGGCTTCAGCACCACCATCTGGACGCGCCCCTCGGGCAGCCTGCTCAACCCCAACCCGAGCCTGGGTGCGCAGCTGCTGCAGGCCGACCTGGCCGAAGTCGGCATCAAGGCGCAGATTCGCGTGATCGAGTGGGGCGAGCTGATCCGCCGCGCCAAAGCCGGCGAGCATGACCTGCTGTTCATGGGCTGGGCTGGCGACAACGGCGACCCGGACAACTTCCTGACCCCGCAGTTTTCCTGCGCCTCGGTGGAGTCGGGCCTGAACTTCGCGCGTTTCTGCGACGCCAAGCTCGACAAGCTGATCGCCGACGGCAAGGCCATCAGCGACCAGGCCAAGCGCAGCGCGCTGTACAAGGACGCCCAGGCGATCATCCAGCAGCAGGCGCTGTGGCTGCCCCTGGCCCACCCGACCGCCTACGCCCTGACCCGCAAGGGCGTCGAGGGTTACAGCGTCAGCCCCTTCGGCCGGCAGGACTTTTCCAGGGTCAGCGTGCCGTGACCCAGATGGGCTGCCATCCATGATGGTGGCAGCCCGGCCGCGGTAAGCATGCCGGCCCTGTCACCGGCATGACATAAGCCTACCGCACCCTGTTGGCTTTTCAGCACAGGGAATCATCAGGCATGCGTCGACTCACTTACCTTCACGCACTACTGGCCAGCACGGTCTGTTGGGCCTCGTTCGCCACCGCCCAGGACACCGCCACCGCCTATCCGGCCACGTTGGCAGGCCATGCCGTGCTGCCGGCCGCGAGCTTCATCCAGCCGCCCGCCGACGCGCCGGCGGATTTCACCCTCAGCGGCAAATTCTCCAACGGCCAGCGCAATGAACAGGTCGGCAGCCTCGAAGGCCTGTCGGCCAATCGCCCCACCGGCCTCTCGCTGCCCTTCGAGGGCCAGCCACTGCAGGGCCACTCCGGCATCAAGCACATGCCGGACGGCAGCTTCTGGGTACTTACCGACAACGGCTTCGGCACCAAGGCCAACTCCGCCGACGCCATGCTCTATCTCAACCATTACGCCATCGACTTCAAGAGCGGCGAATTCAAGCGGCTGAACACGGTGTTTCTAAGCGACCCGGACAAGAAGGTCCCGTTTCGCATCGTTCACGAGGGCACACCGGCGCGCTACCTGAGCGGCGCGGACTTCGACCCGGAAAGCTTCCAGCTGATCGGCGATTCCATCTGGATCGGCGACGAGTTCGGCCCCTATCTGATCAAGACTGATATGAAGGGCCGCGTACAGGCGGTGTTCGATGTCGAGGCCGACGGCAAACCGGTGCGCTCGCCCGACAACCCAGCGCTGACGCCCCCCGCCTGGCCGGCCGACGCGATGAACTTCCAGGTGCGCCGCTCCAAGGGCCTGGAAGGCATGGCCGCCGCCAAGGACGGCAGCAAACTCTACGCACTACTGGAAGGCCCGCTGTGGGACGCGACCAGCAAGGCTGCCGAGCAGCACGACGGCAAGAACGTACTGCGTGTGCTCGAATTCGATGTCGCCAGCGAGGCCTGGACGGGCCGCCACTGGCTATACCCGCTGGAGCAACCCGGCCACGCCATCGGCGATTTCAACATGATCGATGCGGCCAGCGGCCTGATCATCGAACGCGACAATGGTGAAGGTACGGCGGACAAGGCCTGCCCGCCTGGCGAGAAGGGCACCACCTGTTTCTCGGATATCGCCCGCTTCAAGCGCGTCTACAAGGTCGCCTTCGATGACGGCAACGTCGGCCAGGCCGTGCGCAAGGTCGGCTACATCGACCTGCTCGCCATCCAGGACCCGCAACGCATCGCCCGCAAGCCGCTGAACGACGGCGTGCTGACCTTCCCGTTCTTCACCATCGAGAACGTCGACATCGTCGATGATCGGCATATCGTGGTCGGCAACGACAACAACCTGCCGTTCTCCAGCAGCCGCGAACCGAACAGGGCAGACGACAACGAAATGGTGCTGCTGGAAGTCGGCGAGCTGCTCAAGGCCCGCTGACGGCTGCAGAGTCGCCGCTACATCCAGCCGTGCTCGGCCATCGACAGTGGCTCGCCGTCGCCGACGATGAAATGGTCGAGCACGCGCACTTCGACCAGCGCCAAGGCGTCCTTGAGGCGCTGGGTCAGTACCTTGTCGGCCTGGCTGGGTTCGGCGACGCCAGAGGGATGATTGTGGGTGAGGATCAGCGCCGCGGCGTTATGGGCCAGGGCGCGCTTGACCACCTGACGGGGATAGACGCTGGCGCTGTCGATGGAGCCGTGAAATAGCGCCTCGAAAGCCAGCACCCGGTGCTTGGCATCGAGAAACAGGCAACCGAACACTTCATGGGGCTCGTGACGCAGCTGCGCCTTGAGGTAATCGCGCACCGCCTGGGGGCTTCCCAGCGCCGAGTCGCGGCGCAACTGCTCGGCCAGGTGGCGACGGCCCATTTCCAGCACCGCCTGCAGCTGGGCGAACTTGGCGGGGCCGAGGCCCAGGCGCTGGCTGAAAGACGGCAAATCAGCCTGCAACAGCGCGCGCAAGCTGCCGAAATCGGCGAGCAGGTGGCGCGCCAGGTCCACCGCGCTCTGCCCCGCCACACCGGTACGCAGAAAGATCGCCAGCAGTTCGGCGTCGGTCAGGCTGGCCGCTCCCTGGGCCAGCAGTTTTTCCCGCGGGCGCTCTGCCGCGGGCCACTCACGAATGCTCATCAGACGCTCCCTGTCCATGACTCCAGCGCCGGCCATCGCTCGCCCGGCGCGCCGCTGCTCCCCTGCTGCCGCTGTGCTATCGTAGCCCGGTTTTTCGCAGGGCGCCGGGCCTGGGGAGGTCTCGGGCACCTGCGTCTGTAACTACACACGACAAAGGCAGAGTTATGCAGCGGCTGTATCGCAAACGCATCATCCTCGGCGTGGGTGGCGGCATCGCGGCGTACAAGAGCGCCGAGCTGGTCCGCCGCCTCAAGGATCAGGGCGCCGAAGTGCGCGTGGTCATGACCCAGGGCGGTCGCGAATTCATCACCCCGCTGACCCTGCAGGCGCTGTCCGGCCACCCGGTGCATCTGGATCTGCTCGACCCGGCGGCCGAAGCCGCCATGGGCCATATCGAACTGGCGCGCTGGGCCGATCTGGTGCTGATCGCCCCGGCCACCGCCGACCTGATGGCGCGCCTGGCCCAGGGCGTGGCCGATGACCTGCTGACCACCCTGGTGCTGGCCACCGATGCGCCGGTGGCCCTGGCGCCGGCCATGAATCAGGCGATGTGGCGCGACCCGGCCACCCTGGCCAACGTCGAACTGCTGCGCAGCCGTGGCCTGAAACTGTTCGGCCCGGCCTCCGGCAGCCAGGCCTGTGGCGACGTCGGCCTGGGCCGCATGCTCGAGGCCGACGACCTGGCGCACATGGCCGCAGACTGCTTCGAGCACCTGGCACTGACCGGCAAGCACGTGCTGATCACCGCCGGCCCGACCCAGGAAAACATCGACCCGGTGCGTTACATCACCAACCACAGCTCCGGCAAGATGGGTTTCGCCCTCGCCGAAGCGGCCGTAGAAGCCGGCGCCAAGGTCACCCTGATCAGCGGCCCGGTGCACCTGCCAACGCCCGACCGGGTCCACCGTATCGACGTGGTCAGCGCCCGCGACATGCTCGCTGCCTGCGAAGCGGCGATGCCCTGCGACATCCTGATCGCCGCCGCGGCGGTGGCCGACTACCGCCCGGAAGTTGTCGCCCAGCACAAATTGAAGAAAGACCCCAACAGCGGCGATGGCCTGCTGTTGCAGATGGTGCGCAACCCGGACATCCTCGCCACCCTGGCGCACCGTGACGACCGCCCGTTCAGCGTCGGCTTCGCCGCCGAGACCGAGAACCTGCTGGAGTACGCCTCGCGCAAACTCAAGGACAAGAACCTCGACCTGATCGTCGCCAACGACGTGGCCAACCCGAGCATCGGCTTCAACAGCGAGGACAACGCGATCACCATCATCGATCGCGCGCTGCAGCAGACCAGCTTCGCGCAGACCAGCAAGGGCAAGATCGCCCGCCAGTTGGTGAGCTTCATCGCCGCGCAGCAGCCCAAATCCTGACATTCATTTTCACGGAAACCCTGATCGCCCCATGCACGCCTTACAAGCCAAGATCCTCGACCCACGCCTCGGCAGTGAATTTCCCATGCCCGCCTACGCCACGCCCGGTTCCGCCGGCCTGGACCTGCGCGCCATGCTCAAGCAAGACCTGACCCTGGAGCCGGGCCAGACCGTGCTGATTCCCACCGGCCTGGCCATTCACGTCGCCGATCCGGGCCTGGCCGCGCTGATCCTGCCGCGCTCGGGCCTGGGCCACAAACACGGCATCGTGCTGGGCAACCTGGTCGGCCTGATCGATTCGGACTACCAGGGCGAGCTAATGGTGTCGTGCTGGAACCGCGGCGACACCAGCTTCAAGATGAGCATCGGCGAGCGTATCGCCCAGCTGGTGCTGGTGCCGGTGATCCAGGCGCGCTTCGAAGTGGTCGAGGAATTCGACGACAGCGAACGCGGCGCCGGTGGATTCGGCCACTCGGGTACCAAGTGATCCCCTTCTAGTTCGCCAGGAGACGTCGGATGAAAGGCTTCAAACGCGCGCCCAAGGAAGAACGCCCCGGCGACTCGCAACCCGCTCCTCGTAGCCAGGCCAAGGCCTCGGCCGATCTGCTGCCCGGCGTGATCGCCGCCGCCCTTGGCGTGGCCCTGGCCGGCGCTATCCTGTGGTTCGCCGCGGTGAGCCCGGCGCAGCAGGTGCAGCAGCAACAGCTCAGCCAGGCCTGGGGCAGCGGCCAGGCAGCCAGCCTGCAGCAGGCTCTGAAGCAACTCAGCGCCGACACCCTGGCTGCCGCGCGCAACCCGGCGCTGGCCCAGGCACTGCAAAGCGGCGACGACGCCCAGGTGCGCAATGCCGAGAACGGCCTGCGCTACTGGAATGGCGTGGTCGACGCCCAGCTCAACCTGCCTGGCCAGGCAGTTCCGGACAGCTCGCGCGCCGCGCCGATGAACTTCGCTGCGCTGGATCTGCTGCGCCGCCTGGAAGCCGGTCAGGCGCCCGCCGTGGAAGCCTACAAAGTCGGTGAGCGCTGGCTGGCCTACAGCGTGGCGCCGGTGCGTCAGGACGACAAACAGCCGATGGTCGGCACCCTGCTGCTGGCCGTCGACCTCAACCGCCTGCTCGGTAACCTGCCACCGCTGCCGGCGGACGTCGGGCAAATCCAGCTGGTGCAGCGCTTCGACGCCGGCGCTGCCCAGGTGCTGGCCCAGCGCGGCCAGGCCGAGGGCACGCCCCAGGCGTTCGCCACCGGTAATCCGCACTGGACGCTGAACTTCACGCCGGCCGCCGGCCTTGGCAACACGGGCCTGTCGCCCGCGCTGCTGGGGCTCGCCCTGCTGGTCGCCCTGGCCGGTGCGCTGATCGGCCTGCTGCTGGTCAACCGGGGCCTGCAGCAGCGCCTGGCGCGCGACGTCGCGCAACTGAGCGAATTGGTAAAAGAACTCTCCGCGGGCAAAGCCGTCAAAGCCTTCAGCTTGAGCCTGCCCGCCCTGAACAACCTGGCGCAGAACCTGAGCCGACTGCCCCGTCGCGCCCAGTACCCCGTGGCGACCCGCCCGGAGCCCGCTGCCAGTGAAGCACCCAGTAATCGCGTCGCAGCCAAGCCGGCGGATTTCGTGAATCCGCTGTTTCAAGACACCGATATTCTCGATATCGATATCCTCGACGACGACCAGGATCTCCTGGGACTGGAGCAGACACCGATCATGAGCGCGCCGCAAGCCCCGAAACTCCCAGCAGACATCTTCCGAGCCTATGACATCCGTGGTGTGGTAGGCGCAGGCCTGACCCCGGAAACCGCCTATTGGATCGGCCGCGCCATCGGCTCCCAGAGCCTGGCCGAGGGCGAGCCCAACGTCGCCGTTGGCCGCGATGGCCGCCTGTCCGGCCCGAGCCTGGTGGAGCAGCTGATTCAGGGCGTGGCCGACAGCGGCTGCCACGTCAGCGACGTCGGCATGGTGCCGACTCCGGTGGTCTACTTCGCCGCCCACGTGCTGGCTGGCAAGACTGCGGTGATGCTCACCGGCAGCCACAACCCGCCGGACTACAACGGCTTCAAGATCGTCATCGCCGGCGATACCCTGGCCAATGAGCAGATCCAGGCGCTGAAGAACCGTATCGACAACAACGACCTGAGCAGCGGTGAAGGCAGCGTCGAACGCGTCGACCTGTTGCCGCGCTACCTGGAGCAGATCCGCAGCGACATCGCCATGGCCAAGCCACTGCGCGTGGTGGTCGATTGCGGCAACGGCGCCGCCGGCGTCATCGCCCCGCAGCTGATCGAGGCGCTGGGCTGCACCGTGATCCCGCTGTACTGCGAGGTCGACGGCAACTTCCCCAACCACCATCCGGATCCGGGCAAGCCCGAGAACCTGGTCGACCTGATCGCCAAGGTCAAGGAAGAGAACGCCGATGTCGGCCTGGCCTTCGACGGCGATGGCGACCGCGTAGGCGTGGTCACCAACACCGGCACCATCGTCTACCCGGATCGCCTGCTGATGCTGTTCGCCAAGGACGTGGTGTCGCGCAACCCGGGCGCCGACATCATCTTCGACGTCAAATGCACCCGCCGCCTGACCCCGCTGATCAGCGGCTACGGTGGCCGCCCGGTGATGTGGAAGACCGGCCACTCGCTGATCAAGAAGAAGATGAAGGAAACCGGCGCCCTGCTGGCCGGCGAAATGAGCGGTCATGTGTTCTTCAAGGAGCGCTGGTTCGGTTTCGACGACGGCATCTACGCCGCCGCGCGCCTGCTGGAGATTCTCAGCCAGGACAAACGCACCGCCGAGCAGGTGTTCGCCGCGTTCCCCAACGACGTGTCGACCCCGGAAATCAACGTGCAGGTCACCGAGCAGACCAAGTTCCCGATCATCGAGCGCCTGCAGCGTGAAGGTCAGTGGGGCGAAGGCAGTGTGACCAACCTCGACGGTGTGCGCGTCGATTACCCCAAAGGCTGGGGCCTGGTGCGTGCATCCAACACCACGCCGGTGCTGGTGCTGCGCTTCGAAGCGGAAAGCCAGGCCGAGCTGGAGCGGATTCAGGAGCTGTTCCGCTCGCAGATGCACCGCGTCGCCCCTGACGTCCAACTACCGTTCTGACCCGTCCAGCACTGGAGCCCCGCATGACCCTAGAGCGTGAAGCCGCCACCAACGTCGCCAAGGTGCTGTCCGAAGCACTGCCGTACATCCGTCGCTTCGTTGGCAAGACCCTGGTGATCAAGTACGGCGGCAACGCCATGGAAAGTGATGACCTGAAGGAAGGCTTCGCGCGCGACATCGTGCTGATGAAGGCGGTGGGCATCAACCCGGTGGTGGTTCACGGCGGTGGCCCGCAGATCGGCGACCTGCTCAAGCGCCTGAGCATCGAAAGCCACTTCATCGACGGCATGCGCGTCACCGACGCGGCGACCATGGACGTGGTGGAAATGGTGCTCGGCGGCCAGGTCAACAAGGACATCGTCAACCTGATCAACCGCCATGGCGGCAGCGCCATCGGCCTGACCGGTAAGGACGCCGAGCTGATCCGTGCGCGCAAGCTCACCGTCAGCCGGCAGACGCCGGAAATGACCCAGCCGGAGATCATCGACATCGGCCACGTCGGCGAAGTAACCGGGGTGAACACCGACCTGTTGAACATGCTGGTCAAGGGCGACTTCATCCCGGTGATCGCACCGATTGGTGTAGGCCCCAAAGGTGAGTCCTACAACATCAACGCCGACCTGGTGGCCGGCAAGGTGGCCGAAGCGCTGAAAGCCGAGAAGCTGATGCTGCTGACCAATATCGCCGGCCTGATGGACAAGCAGGGCGAAGTGCTGACCGGGCTGAGCACCGAGCAGGTCAACGAACTGATCGCCGACGGCACCATCTACGGCGGCATGCTGCCGAAGATCAAGTGCGCCCTGGAAGCGGTGCAGGGTGGCGTGACCAGCTCGCACATCATCGACGGCCGCGTGCCGAATGCGGTGCTGCTGGAGATCTTCACCGATGTGGGTAATGGCACCATGATCAGCAACCGCAAGCGTGCTTAAAAAAGCGACCAGCTGCGCGTCGGCCCTGCTGCGTTAAAAACAGACTCGAAAAGCCGCTTGCGGCTAACGCACTTTAGTGCGGCCCCGGAGGGGCGAGCGGAGCGAGTAATGCTCATGTACAAAAGTACACTCCGCTTTCTCGCCTGTTTTTGCCTTGC
Organism: Pseudomonas fulva 12-X; assembly: GCF_000213805.1. Classification (NCBI taxonomy): domain Bacteria; kingdom Pseudomonadati; phylum Pseudomonadota; class Gammaproteobacteria; order Pseudomonadales; family Pseudomonadaceae; genus Pseudomonas; species Pseudomonas fulva. The sequence continues at coordinate 4,700,863 of NC_015556.1, forward strand.
ATGGCCCTAGCTCGCTTGGTCTGGATCTGCTGAAAACAACAACGCCGGCTATCGCCGGCGTTGTCAGTTCTGCAGTAGCAAATTTGCGGTAGTTTTATCGATTCTGACTGATAGATGGCGGGAGCGGTCGTTCCCGCAGGATGGGGCGGTCCGCGCAGGGAACCCAAGGACTGGTAATTATCTGTGGGAGCGGGCCATGCCCGCGAAAAATCACGGGTATAGCCCGCTCCCACAGGTAGGCCACGATGGCAGCTTCCGCCTTCAATCCGCCCATCACCGAATCGCGTAGATATCCTTCTCATTCGCTTCGGCGTATTCGTACAGGCGCGCCAGGTAGGCCTTCTGCTGCTCCCAGACCTTTTGCGCGGCAGGATCCGCGGCGGCGGTGGCCTCGACCACTTCGGCGGAGACTTCCTTGAGCTTGGCGAGCACCTCGTCCGGCAGGCGGCGCACGTCGACGCCCTCCTTCTTGAGCTGCTCCATGGACTCCATGTTCTTGGCGTTGTAGTCGTCGAGCATATCGCCGTTGACGTCGCGGGCGGCGGCGCGGACGATGGCCTGCAGGTCGGCAGGCAGGGTTTCCCAGGCCTTGAGGTTGACGTCCAGTTCGAAGGTGACGTTCGGCTCCTGCCAGCCCGGCGTGTAGTAGTACTTGGCCGCCTTGTGCAGACCCAGCGCCTGGTCGTTGTAGGGGCCGATCCACTCGGTGGCGTCGATGGCGCCGGTCTGCAGGGCAGTGAAGATCTCCCCGGCAGGCATGTTGACCACGGTGCCGCCGACCTTGGTCAGCACTTCGCCGCCCAGACCCGGGGTGCGCATCTTCAGACCCTTGAGGTCGTCTACCGAATTGATTTCCTTGTTGAACCAGCCGGCGGTCTGCACCCCGGTGGCGCCGCAGGCCATCGGCAATACGCCGTAGGGTTTGTAGACCTCTTCCCAGAGCTGGATGCCGCCGCCGTAGTGCAGCCAGGCGTTCATTTCCTGGGCGTTGGGGCCGAACGGCAGGGCGCAGAAGAACTGTGCTGCCGGCACCTTGCCCTTCCAGTAGTATGGCGCGCCGTGGCCCATTTCTGCGGTACCACGCGAGACGGCATCGAACACTTCCAGGGCCGGCACAAGCTCACCGGCGGCGTAGACCTTGATCTTCAGGCGACCGTTGCTCATCTGCTCGACGAGCTTGGCGAAGCGCTCGGCGCCCACACCCACACCGGGGAAGTTCTTCGGCCAGGAGGTGACCATTTTCCAGTTGAAGGTCTTGGCCTCGGCGGCCGGTTTGGAAGTGTCGGCGGCGCCGGCTTCCTCCTTGCAACCGACCAGCGCTCCGGCGGCAATGCCGACACCTGCTGCAGCCAGAATTTGGCGACGTTTCATAGGTAGCTCCTTGTTGTTGTAATAATCACCTTGGGCCGTTCAGGCCTCTATGTAACCGCGGCGGTCCGCCAACCGCCCGCGCGCTATCCTATTCCCGCCCACCGGTCGGGCAGACCCGGCAAGTGTTTCAACCCGTGTCTAGCCAAGTGCCATCAATGACACCGGAAGGCTCAAGAACGCCATTCTCCAAGCGCCTTCCAACTCTCGTAGGCACGCCCGCGCGGCATTGCCCGATACGCGAGGCGCTGCCTAAAATCCCCCGCTTTTTGCTCTTTTCCGATAACTATAAGGACGCATCATGTCCAACACGCCTTCACTTCCCTTGGGGATCGCACGGGTCATCGACGCCGTGAACTTCCGCTTTGGTCAGGCCTGCTCCTGGTTGACCCTGTTTATGGTACTCGGCACGGCCCTGGTGGTAATCCTGCGCTATGGCATGAACCTGGGCGCCACTGCGCTGCAGGAAGCCGTGCTCTACGCCCACGCGCTGGTGTTCATGGGCGCCTCGGCCTGGGCACTGCAGCGTAACGCCCATGTGCGCGTGGATATCTTCTATCAGCAGTTCAGCGGCCGCCGGCAGGCGCTGGTGGAGGTGCTCGGCACCCTGTTCCTGCTGCTGCCGGTGTGCTTGTTCCTGGGCTGGGCGAGCTGGGACTACGTGGCCAATTCCTGGTCGACCCGCGAGGGCTCGAGCGAGTCGGGCGGTCTGAAATTCGTCTACCTGCAGAAGAGCATCATCCTGGTGCTGGTGGTCAGCCTGACGCTGCAGGGCATTTCCAACCTGATCAAGGCGATCTATCTGCTGTGCGGCGTGCTGCCGGAGCAGGAGGTGAAACATGGCTGAAGTCATGTCGATCCTGCTGTTCGTCAGCATCTGCCTGGTGCTGATGGGCGGCTACCCGGTGGCCTTCACCCTGGCCGGGGTGTCGCTGCTGTTCGCCGGTGTCGGCGTGGTCACCGGCACCTTCGACGCCGGGTACCTGAGCGCCCTGCCCAACCGCCTGTTCGGCATCATGAACAACCAGACCATGCTGGCCGTGCCGCTGTTCGTGTTCATGGGCGTGATGCTGGAAAAATCCAAGGTCGCCGAAGACCTGCTCGAGTCGATGTCGCGCCTGTTCGGCGGCATCCGCGGCGGCCTGGCGATTTCGGTGTGCCTGGTGGGCGCACTGCTCGCCGCCAGCACCGGCATCGTCGGCGCCACGGTGGTAACCATGGGCCTGCTGGCCCTGCCGACCCTGCTCAAGCGCGGCTTCGATCCCGCTGTGGCGACCGGCACCCTGGCCGCCACCGGCACCTTGGGGCAGATCATTCCACCGTCCATCGTGCTGGTGCTGCTGGGTGATGTGATGTCCAGCGCCTACCAGCAGGCGCAGCTGCGCATGGGCATCTTCTCGCCCAAGACGGTATCGGTCGGCGACCTGTTCATGGGCGCACTGATACCGGGTCTGCTGCTGGTGGTGCTTTACGTCGTCTACCTGATCCTGGTGGCGATCTTCCAGCCGAAGAAGATGCCCGTGGTGCCCAAGGAAGAGCTGGGCGAGGTGCAATGGGGCAAACTGCTCGGCTCCCTGGTGCCGCCGCTGGCGCTGATCGTCGCGGTGCTCGGCTCGATTCTCGCCGGTTACGCTACGCCCACCGAGGCCGCTGCCATCGGTGCCGTCGGCGCGACCCTGCTGGCGCTGTTCAAGGGCCAGTTGAGCCTGCCGCAGCTGCGCAGCGTGGCCCAGGGCACTACGGAAATTTCCAGCATGGTGTTCCTGATCCTGATCGGCGCCTCGCTGTTTTCCCTGGTATTTCGTGGCTTCGGCGGTGAAGCGCTGATCGAGGACGTGTTCAAGCAGCTGCCTGGCGGCGTGCTCGGCGCCTTCTTCCTGGTCATGCTGGTGATCTTCCTGCTCGGCTTCATTCTCGATTTCATCGAGATCATCTTCGTGGTGGTGCCGATCGTCGGCCCGGTGCTGCTGGCCATGGGCCTGGACCCGGTCTGGCTGGGGGTGATGATCGCCCTCAACCTGCAGACTTCGTTCCTCACCCCGCCGCTGGGTTTCTCGCTCTTCTACCTGCGCGGCGTCACACCCCGTACGGTGAGTACCGCGACCATGTACCGCGGGGTGATTCCGTTCATCATCATCCAGCTGATGATGCTGGTCATCGCCTACCAGTTCCCGGCGCTGATCACCTGGCTTCCTACCCAGGTCTACGGCTCGTAAACTGTGCGGCAACGCAAAACGCCCGTCTCGACGGGCGTTTTTCATGGCGCTGGCGAACCTCCCCGCCGCGCCGTGGCCCAAGAGCCAACCTATTAAGGAGCAGCCCCATGAGCACCTCCAACGAACGCATTCAACTGGGCGATCTGGCCTGCTGGCGCATCCAGCATGCCGGCGCCGAACTCGTGGTCAGCGAACAGGGCGCGCAGATCCTGCGCTACCAGCCGGCCCAGGGCGAACCGCTGATCTGGCTCAGCGACGAGGCGGCCTATAAAACCGGAAAAAGCGTGCGCGGCGGCGTGCCGGTGTGCTGGCCCTGGTTCGGCGACCTGCAGCGCAATCCCGAAGCGATCCGCGCCAGCCATGCGCGTCCGGCCGATTCGCCGGCCCATGGCCTGGTGCGTGACCGCGACTGGCAGCTGATCGGCCTGAACACCGAAGAAGACGGCGTGACCCTGTCGTTCACCTTCGACACCGCCGCCGAGCCGATCGCCGAATGGCCGCATGCCGCCGAGCTGCAGTTGGACATTCACCTCGGCGAGCGCCTGAAACTTAGTCTGACCACCCGCAACCTGGGCGATAGCGAACTGCCGATCAGCCAGGCGCTGCACACCTACTTCGCGGTCAGCGACATTCGCCAGGTGCGCATCGAAGGTCTGGAGGGCTGCGGCTACGTCGACACGTTGCAGGACTGGAAAACCGTAAGACAGGACGGCGCGGTGACCTTCAGCGGTGAAACCGACCGTATCTACCTCGATACGCCGCCGCAACTGAGCATCGTCGACCCCATCTGGAAGCGGCGCATCCTGATGCGCAGCCAAGGCTCGGCCTCGGCGGTGGTGTGGAACCCATGGATCGACAAGGCCAAGCGCCTGTCGCAATTCGCCGATGACGCCTGGCAGGGCATGCTCTGCATCGAGCACGCCAACGTGCTGGACGACTCGCTGATCCTCGCCCCGGGCGCCGAGTACCGCCTCGACGTGACGCTGTGGGCGCAGCCACTTTGAGCTGACGTGCCATTGCGACAGTCAGCGCGTCGCCAGCCTGATAGACTGCCGCGATGCACGCCCCTCCACCGGAAACTCCGATGCACGCAAAGAACCCCGCAATCGGCTTGTGTCAGCAGGCCACCTTCCTGATCAGCGCCGCCAAGGTCGACCAGTGCCCGGACGACCAGGGCTATGAAGTCGCCTTCGCCGGCCGCTCCAACGCCGGCAAGTCCAGCGCGCTGAACACCCTGACCCACGCCAGCCTGGCACGCACCTCGAAAACCCCGGGGCGCACCCAGTTGCTGAACTTCTTCCGCCTGGACGATGAACGCCGCCTGGTCGACCTGCCCGGCTATGGTTACGCCAAGGTACCGATTCCGCTCAAGCAGCACTGGCAGAAGCATCTCGAGGCCTATCTGGGCAGTCGCGAAAGCCTGCGCGGGCTGATCCTGATGATGGACATCCGCCACCCGCTGACCGAGTTCGACCGCATGATGCTCGACTGGTCCGGCGCCAGCGGCATGCCCATGCACATCCTGCTGACCAAGGCCGACAAACTGGCCTTTGGCGCGGCCAAGAACGCGCTGCTCAAGGTGCAGCAGGAGATTCGCAAGGGCTGGGGCGAGCACGTCAGCATCCAGCTGTTCTCGGCACCCAAGCGCATTGGTGTGGAAGAGGCGCAGGCTGTGCTCGGCCACTGGCTGGGCCTGCTGGGCGACGAGGAAGAAGAGCAACCCCAGGGATAACCTCACTCCCGTAGCCCGTGGTTGAGCGTAGCGATACCCCGGAGCAGGATGAGTGTTGTCGTGCTTATCAGCGTCTCCTGGGTATCGCTGCGCTCAACGCCAGGCTACTTCTTGAACGCCCCGCCAATGCGGGGCGTTTTGCGTTGCGCTCTGGCGAGAAGCGGCTAGGCTCCAGAAAAGAAAACGGGGAACGAAGGCTGCCAGCACTTTCCTGCGGGCAAAAAAAACCCCGAACTTCGTATGGGGAGGGAGAAGATCGGGGTTTAAGGGTCTGAACCGCTAGGGCGGGGCTCAGATGTCTGCCAACACTTAACACAACAAAGGAGCATCGAAGGGCTTTATGGGCCATTCCCAAACTCTGACCGGGTGGGCAGAAGTAAAGTTCAGCGGTGCTTAGATCCCTTTGTTTGGTCTTTATTCCAATTAAGACCGGCCAGTACTAATTGAAAACGGGACGCAACGGCGTCCCGTTTTATTTGCCGTTCAGTGCGCTTCGTCCCAGTTATTGCCCACGCCGACTTCGACCAGCAGCGGCACATCGAGCTTCACGGTTTCGCCCATCAGCGGGCGAATCTGCACGCTGACCTGCTCGACCAGGTCCTCGCGAACCTCCAGTACCAGCTCATCGTGTACCTGCAGGATCACCCGGGCATCCAGGCCGGATTCGGTCAGCCATTCATCCACAGCGACCATAGCCTTCTTGATGATGTCGGCAGCCGTGCCCTGCATCGGCGCGTTGATCGCCGTGCGCTCGGCGCCGGCGCGTTCCTGCGGGCGGCTCGACTTGATCGCCGGCAGGTACAGGCGCCGGCCGAACAGGGTTTCCACGTAGCCCTGCTCAGCCGCCTGGTGGCGGGTGCGGTCCATGTACTCGCGCACGCCCGGGTAACGGGTGAAGTAGGTTTCGATGTAGGCCTTGGCGGTCTTGCCATCGACGCCAATATCCTTGGCCAGCTTCTGCGCGCCCATGCCGTAGATCAGCCCGAAGTTGATCGCCTTGGCGCTGCGCCGCTGGTCGTTGGTCACCTGATCGAGCTCGACCTTGAAGACTTCTGCGGCCGTGGCGGTATGCACGTCGAGGTTGTCGCGGAAGGCGTTCATCAGCCCTTCGTCGCGGGACAGGTGCGCCATGATGCGCAGCTCGATCTGCGAGTAGTCCGCCGACACCAGCTTGTAGCCCTTCGGCGCCACGAAGGCCTGCCGAATGCGCCGGCCTTCGGCGCTGCGCACCGGGATGTTCTGCAGGTTCGGGTCGCTGGACGACAGCCGCCCGGTGGACGCCACGGCCTGTTGATAACTGGTGTGGATGCGCCCGGTGCGCGGGTTGATCTGCTCCGGCAGGCGGTCGGTGTAGGTGCTCTTGAGCTTGCTCAGGCTGCGGTACTGCATCAGTACCTTGGGCAGCTCGTAGTCCTGCTCGGCCAGTTCGGCGAGCACCGCTTCGGCAGTCGACGCCTGGCCCTTGGCGGTCTTGCTGATGATCGGCAAACCGAGCTTTTCATAGAGGATGGCGCCCAGCTGCTTGGGCGAGCCGAGGTTGAACTCTTCGCCGGCGACTTCAAAAGCCTGGCGCTCCAGCGCCACCAGCTTCTCGCCCAGCTCCTGGCTGTGCTCACCGAGCAGCTTGGCATCGACCAGCGCGCCGTTGCGCTCGATGCGCGCAAGCACCGGCACCAGGGGAATCTCGATATCGCGCAGCACGCCGGCCAGGCTCGGAATCTCTTCCAGGCGCGCCCACAGGTTCTGGTGCAGGCGCAGGGTCACGTCGGCATCTTCGGCGGCGTACGGGCCGGCCTGCTCGAGGGCGATCTGGTCGAAGGTCAGCTGCTTGGCACCCTTGCCGGCGATGTCCTCGAAACGGATGGTGCTGTGGCCCAGGTACTTGAGCGACAGGCTGTCCATGTCGTGGCGGGTGGCGGTGGAGTCCAGCACGTAGGATTCGAGCATGGTGTCGAAGGCCACGCCCTGTACGTTGATCGGCGTGCTGGCATTGGCCAGCACGTTGATGTCGTACTTGGCGTGCTGACCGACCTTGGCCTTGGCCGGGTCTTCGAGAATCGGCTTGAGCGCGCGCAGCACCGCGTCGCGATCCAGTTGCTGCGGCACACCCATGTAGCTGTGCGCCACCGGCACGTACACCGCCTCGCCAGCCTTGACCGCGAAGGACAGGCCGACCAGCTGCGCCTGCTGGGCATCGACGCTGGTGGTTTCGGTATCGAAGGCGATCAGCTCGGCCTGCTTGAGGTCTTCCAGCAGGGTGTCGAACTCGCCCTGGTCGAGGATGGTGCGGTACTCGCCGGTGACCACCGATGGCTGATCTTCGCCAGCAGCCGGCGTGGCAGCAGCCTGGACCGCTGGCACCTCGCCCGCATCAGCACTGGCCGTCGCGCTGAACAAATCGCCAGCAGGCGGCGCCATTTCGGAGCGGGCAGCCGCCTTGGTCTTGGGTGCGGCAGACTTGTTCTGGCGCAGCAGCTCGTCGAGCCAGCCCTTGAACTCCAGCTGTTCGTAAAGCGCGGTCAGGGCCTCGATGTCCGGCTCGCCGGGCATCAGCTGCGAGCAGTTCAGGTCCAGCGGCACGTCCAGCTTGATGGTCGCCAGTTGGTAGGACAGGTAGGCCATCTCGCGGTGCTCTTCGAGCTTGGCGGGCAGGGTCTTGGCGCCACGAATCGGCAGGCCGGGCACCTTGTCGAGGTTGGCGTAGATCACGTCGAGGCCGCCGCCGACGCCGACCAGCAGCCCCAAGGCGGTCTTCTCGCCGACGCCCGGCACGCCGGGAATGTTGTCGATCTTGTCGCCCATCAGCGCCAGGTAATCGATGATCAGCTCGGGGCCGACGCCGAACTTCTCCTTCACGCCCTCGATGTCGTAGACACTGCCGGTCATGGTGTTGACCAGGGTGACGTGCTTGCACACCAGCTGCGCCATGTCCTTGTCGCCGGTCGAGATCACCACGTCACGGCCTTCGGCGGCGCTCTGCCGGGCCAGGGTGCCGATCACGTCGTCGGCTTCCACGCCCTCCACGCACAGCAGCGGCAGCCCGAGGCCGCGCACACTGGCGTGCAGCGGCTCGACCTGCAGGCGCAGCTCGTCGGGCATCGGCGGGCGGTTGGCCTTGTAGTCTGCGAACAGCTCGTCGCGAAAGGTGCCGCCCTTGGCGTCGAACACCACCGCGAAGGGGCTGTCTGGGTACTGGCGGCGCAAGCTGCGCAGCATGTTCAGCACGCCCTTCACGGCACCGGTGGGCAGGCCTTTGGAGTTGGTAAGGGGCGGCAGGGCGTGGAAGGCGCGGTACAGATAAGAAGAACCGTCGACCAGGACGAGGGGAGCTTGGCTCATGAGGGCAATCAACCTTTTCGGCGGGCGTGGCGCTAGAATATGCGGCACCGTTGATATCAAAGGGACAAGGTTACCATGGGACCATTCAATCGCCTGATCCTGCTTGCCGTGCTGGCAGCCGTGCCGTTCGCCGCGCAGGCCAGTGATGCGCCCTCGGCCGAGCCCGACGTAACCATCCGCCAGGACGGCGACCGCACCGTGGAGGAATACCGGGTCAACGGGTTTCTCTACGCCATCAAGGTCACCCCAAAGGGTGGCAAACCCTATTTCCTGGTACGGGCCGACGGCAGCGACGGCAACTTCGTGCGTTCCGATTCGCCGGATATGTTGATTCCGGCCTGGGAAATCTTCAGCTGGTAAGGCAGTCAATTCATGTCGGTGTTCACCCCGCTGCAACGTCCGCAACTGGAAACCTTTCTCGCGCCGTACGGGCTGGGCCGCCTGCTCTACTTTCAGGGCATCGAGGCCGGTAGCGAGAACAGCAATTTCTTCGTCAGCCTGGAACAGGGCGAATTCGTGCTGACCCTGGTCGAGCGCGGCCCCAGCGAGGACCTGCCGTTCTTCATCGAACTGCTGGATATTCTCCATGACGCCGGGCTGCCGGTTCCGTATGCCCTGCGCACCGACAGCAACGAGGCGCTGCGTACCCTGGCCGGCAAGCCGGCGCTGCTGCAACCGCGGCTGAGCGGCAAGCACATTCGCGACGTCAACGCCCAGCATTGCCATGAAGTCGGCGAGCTGCTGGCGCGCATTCACCTGGCGACCCGCGACCACCCACTGCAGCGCAAAAGTGACCGTGGCCTGGAATGGATGCTGCGCGAGGGCAAGGTGCTGGCCACCCACCAGACGCCGGAGGCCACCGCGCTGCTGGAAAGCGCCCTGGCGGAAATCGCCACCGCGCAGGAGCAGGTGCGCAAGCTGCCGCGCGCCAACCTGCACGCCGACCTGTTCCGCGACAACTGCATGTTCGAAGGCACCCACCTGAGCGGCGTGATCGACTTCTACAATGCCTGCTCCGGCCCAATGCTCTACGACCTGGCAATCACCGTGAACGACTGGTGCTCGGACGAACAGGGCCGCCTGGATGAAGGCCGCGCCCGCGCGGTGCTGGGCGCCTATGCGGCACTGCGCCCGTTCACCGCCGCCGAAGCCGAGATCTGGCCGACCATGCTGCGCATCGCCTGCGTACGCTTCTGGCTGTCGCGGCTGATCGCTGCCGAGGCCTTCGCCGGCCAGGATGTGCTGATCCACGATCCGGGCGAGTTCGAACGCCGCCTGGCCGCGCGCCAGCAGGTCAGCCTGGCATTGCCCTTCGCGCTGTAGACGCAGAATGTGACGAAATGCTGGCGCCTTGCCCGGGCGCCATCCTTGTTCCTGCCGAACCCTTGCTCCTATGCTGCAGCTCTCTTCGTCTGCTGCGGCAGGCCTTCATCATGGGCTCGTCCAAGGTCGGGTCAGGCGCACGACCTTGCAGGGCCACCATGCGATCAGCCTCGCCCAAGCACCATCGCCGCTCCACCGTCATTTCCTGGGTACGACGTGCGCTGGGCGTGATCGCCCTGCTGGTGCTTGGCGCGGTGCTCTGGCATGCCTGGGACCATCAGGCGTTCATCGCCTGGCGTGAAGACGCAGGCGTGGTGCCCTTCTTTCTGGCCATGGCGCTGCTGCCTGCGCTGGGCGTGCCGATCACGCCATTCTTCATCGTCGCCGGCGCCACATTCGGCACCCTTGTCGGCCTCGCCGGCAGCGCCTTGGCGCTGTGCAGCAACCTGCTGCTCTGCTACTGGATAGCCCGCAGCGGCCTACGCCCCTGGCTGGCTCGCATGCTCGAACGCACCCGCTACGACATACCGGATTTCGAGGAAGGCACAGGCGCCCTGCGTTTCGCACTGCTGGTCAAGCTGGCACCGGGCGTGCCGCTCTTCATCAAACACTATCTGCTGGGCATGGCCAGCGTGCCGTTCTGGATCTACTTCGCCGTGTCCGGGACGATCACCGGCCTCTATGCGGTGGCCTTCGTGGTGCTGGGCGAGTCGCTGCTCGAGCATGACCTGGGCAATGGCGCCCTGGCGCTGGCCGGGCTGGCGGCGGTGGCGCTGGCGATCTATCTGTGGCGCCGACATATGGCGACTCGGCAGGACGCCGAATAAGCCGTCTGAAAACATGCTTTGGGGGAGTTGGCGCCACTGACCGGACTGTTTGGAGCCCGGTCAGGGCTTGGGCCTACAGCTTGCCCAGGCAGGCGCTGTAACCATCGGCAAGCGCCTGCAGCATGCCTTCGTAGCCTGTCGCATCGAGCGGCGCCTGGCTGCCCATGGCATCCAGCTCGGCCAGGGTGGCCGGCAGGCCGGCAGTCAGGGTTTCGGCCAGCCGCGGGCGCAGCGGCGGCTCGCTGAACACGCAGGTCGGCCCGACTTGCTGCAAACGCTCGCGCATGGCCGCCACATGGCGGGCACCCGGCTGCACTTCGTTGGCGACGCTGAATACGCCGGTGTGTTTGAGGCCATTAGCGGCCTCGAAATAGTCGAACGCCTCATGGAACACAAAGAACGGCTTGCCGGCCAACGGCTTGAGCTGCGCAAGCAGACGGGGCTCCAGCGCATCCAGGCGCTTGCCGAACGAGTCGAGATTGGCCTGGTAGCGCGCGGCATTGGCCGGATCGGCCTTGGCAAGATCCGCCGCCATGCGCGCGGCAATCACCCGGGCGTTGGCCGACGACAACCACAGGTGGGCGTCCAGGCTGCCGGGGCGATGATCATGGTCGTGCTCGTCGGCCGTGGCCTGGTCGTGATCGTGATCGTGATCGTGATCGTGATCGTGATCATCGCCATGCTCTTCGCCAAAGTGGCGCAAGGTCATGCCCGGCAGGCTCTGTACGGCCACACTGGGCTTCTCGCGGGTCGCCAGCACGCGGGGCATGAAACTCTCCATGTCCGGGCCGACCCAGTACACCAGATCGACTTCCTGCACCCGGCGCATATCCGATGGGCGCAGCGCGTAGTGATGCGGCGAGGCGCCCGGCGGCAGCAGCACGTCGGGTTCGCCGACGCCGTCCTGCACCGCGGCAGCTATCAGCTGCAGGGGCTTGATGCTGGTCAGCACGCGCACCTCGGCCTGGGCGGCGCCGGCGGCAACTAGCAGGGCGAGGGAGAGGATCAGGGAAAGCGGGGAAGGCAGGCGCGGCAACATAGGCGGAAGCATCGGTCACGGGCGAAAGGGAGTAATACAATAACATCTCTTTTCGCCACACGTCGAAGCGCGGCGACGGCCGAACCGGCCGATGCGTGGCATCACGCCGCCGATGCGTAATAGAATAACGTCCTACGTTTCGAGGCCCACGCCATGTACAAACCCGTCAGCGTCGTGCCGCCACTGGCATCACGCCCCCACGATCACTCCCACTGCGTCAGCCATGCGCTGGCCGAAGCCGAGGCCATCTGCGCCCGCGAGGGCCTGCGCCTGACCGCCCTGCGCAAGCGCGTGCTGGAGCTGGTCTGGGCCAGCCACAAGCCGCTGGGCGCCTACGACATCCTCGCTGTACTCAGCGAGGAAGACGGCCGCCGCGCCGCGCCGCCCACTGTCTATCGCGCCCTGGATTTCCTGCTGGAAAACGGCCTGGTGCATCGCATCGCCTCGCTCAACGCCTTCGTCGGCTGCAGCCACCCGGCCCACGCGCACCAGAGCCAGTTCCTGATCTGCCGCAGTTGCAGTGCCGCCGTGGAGCTGGAGCAGACCGCAATCAGCGACGCCATCGTGCGCGGCGCCAAGGGCGTCGGTTTCGCGGTGGAAAGCCAGACCGTGGAAGTCGTCGGTCTGTGCGCAGGCTGCCAGGGCAACAAATGAGCGACGCGCTGATACGCCTCGAGGGCGTGACCGTCGGCTTCACCGGGCAGACCGTGCTGGACAAGGTCGAGCTGACCATCCAGCCGGGCGAAATCGTCACCCTGATCGGCCCCAACGGCGCCGGCAAGACCACCCTGGTACGCGCCGTGCTCGGCCTGCTCACCCCTGACAGCGGCACGGTGTGGCGCAAGCCCAAGCTGCGTATCGGCTATATGCCGCAGAAGCTGCACGTCGACCCGACCCTGCCGCTCAGCGTGCTGCGCTTCCTGCGTCTGGTGCCGGGCGTGGATCGCGCTCGTGCCCAGGCCGCTCTGGCCGAAGTGGGCGCCAGCCAGGTGCTCGACAGCCCGCTGCAGGGTATTTCCGGTGGCGAGATGCAGCGTGTGCTACTGGCCCGTGCGCTGCTGCGCGAACCCCAGCTGCTGGTACTCGACGAGCCGGTGCAGGGTGTCGACGTGGCCGGCCAGGCTGAGCTGTACCGGCTGATCACCCGCCTGCGCGATCGTCACGGCTGCGGCGTGCTGATGGTCTCCCACGACCTGCATCTGGTGATGAGCACCACCGATCAGGTGGTCTGCCTGAACCGCCATGTATGCTGCTCGGGCCATCCGGAGCAGGTCAGCTTCGATCCGGCCTTCGTCGAGCTGTTCGGCCGCGACGCCCAGAGCCTGGCCGTGTATCACCACCACCATGACCACGAACACGACCTGCACGGCGCCGTGGTCAGCGACAAACCGGGCCTGACCATCCACGGCCCGGTCCGCCCTCACATCCATGGAGACGGCTGCAAGCATGGCTGATTTTCTGTTCAACGCCCTGCTCGCCGGCCTCGCCCTGGCCCTGGTCGCCGGCCCCCTCGGCTCCTTCGTGGTGTGGCGGCGCATGGCCTATTTCGGCGACACCCTGTCCCACGCCGCCCTGCTCGGCGTGGCGCTGGGCCTGATGCTGGACGTCAATCCGACCTTCGCGGTGACCGTCGGCTGCGTGCTGCTGGCGATCCTGCTGGTGACCCTGCAGACCCGCCAGCCGCTGGCCAGCGACACCCTGCTCGGCATCCTCGCCCACAGCACCCTGTCCCTGGGCCTGGTGGTGCTGAGTTTCATGCGCGACGTGCGCATCGACCTGATGGGCTACCTGTTCGGCGATCTGCTGGCGGTGAGCCCTACGGACCTGGCCTGGATCCTCGCCGGCAGCACCCTGGTTCTGATACTGCTGGTGGTGATGTGGCGCCCACTGCTGGCGATCACCGTGCACGAGGAACTGGCACGCGTGGAAGGCCTGCCGGTAGCCGCCATACGCCTGGGCCTGATGCTGCTGATCGCCATCGTCATCGCTGTGGCCATGAAGATCGTCGGCGTGCTGCTGATCACCTCGCTTTTGATCATCCCCGCCGCCGCCGCCCAACGGCACGCCCGCACGCCCGAACAGATGGCCTTCGGCGCCAGCCTGCTGGGCATCATTGCGGTGTGTTGTGGTCTGAGCCTGTCGTGGTTCAAGGACACGCCCGCCGGGCCGTCCATCGTGGTGTCGGCCGCCAGCCTGTTCCTGCTGAGCTTTCTGCTGCCGCGCCGCAAGGCCTGAGTGATCAACCGTGATGGCACATTTGGTGGCCCGCCGGCCGCCGTGTAGAATTGCGTATTTTTTGCACAAACCGAGACCCGCAGTCATGACATCGTTTCCTTTACGCTGCGTTGCCCTGGCCGCGTTGGCCCTGCTGACCGTTGGCTGCCAGAGTCACAGCCAGCAGGCCGCCGCGCCCGCACCGGCGCCAGCCACTGTGGCAGCGACGCCCAGTGCCCAGGAGCAGTTCGATGCGCACCTGGCCACCGGCCAGCTGGCCGAGGCCGAAACCCAGCTTCAGGTGCTGCAGGCAGACGGCGAGCCAGCTGCCGTGTTGCAGGCCCAGCGCCAGCTCTCCGAGGCATACCTGAAGGAAGGCCAGAAGGCCCTGGAAGCCGGCGACCTGGACAAGGCCGCCAAGTCCCTGGCCCACGCCCGTACCCTGATGCCCAAGGCGCCAGCCCTGACCACCGGTCTGGACGGCGCCATCGGCAAGGCTCGCCAGGCCGAACTGAGCGCCGTCGAGCAGGCCCGCCAGGCCGGCGAACAGGCCCAGGCCGCCCGCCAGGAGCAGCTGCGCTTGCTACGCCAGGCTGCGGAAACCCAGGCGGCCGCCAGCCGCGCCGCCGATAACGCGCCCGCACCGTTGCCGGCGCAGCTGATCGACCCGACGGCCAAGCGCAGCGATGTCAGCCTGGCGATGCTCGACAGCCGCGACGAGGCGGCACTGGCCGAGCGTCTGGACGCCGTAGCAGCCGACGTAGTGGCGTTCGACCGCAGCGTGCATATCCAGGTGCGCAGCCCCGAGGACCTGCGCCGCGTGACGGCGCTGCTCGAAGCACGGGTGATGAAGCTCGACCCGACCTTCAAACTTGTGCTCAGCCATGCCGTCAAACCGGTTCAGGTGCCGCGTCTGGTGCTGCGTGCACGGGGCCAGTAAGGCACCGACTCCGGCTGCTAAACCAGCCATTTAGCTATAACCATAGGCCTACAAAGATTTTTGAGGCCTAAGCAGCGCCGGGTAAACTGGCAATCATTTTTATGCTCATGCCTACCCGGCAGAACGAAGAACCCAAAAGGTTTAACGCGTGATCGACTTTCATCAGGTTCACAAGGCGTACCGCGTCAGTGGCCGCGATATTCCCGCCCTGCAACCCTGCGACCTGCATATCGAACGTGGCGAAGTGTTCGGCATCATCGGCCATTCCGGTGCCGGCAAGAGCACCCTGCTGCGCCTGATCAACCGCCTCGAGGAGCCCTCCGGCGGGCGCATCGACATCGACGGCGTGGACGTCACCGCCCTCGGTTCCGACGGCCTGCGCAAGTTCCGTCAGCAAGTGGGCATGATCTTCCAGCACTTCAACCTGCTGTCCTCCAAGACCGTTGCCGCCAACGTCGGCATGCCCCTGAAACTGGCGGGCGTCCCGGCCCGGGAAATCGACCAGCGCGTTGCCGCCCTGCTCGATCGCGTCGGCCTCAAGGATCACGCCAACAAGTACCCGGCGCAGCTCTCGGGCGGCCAGAAGCAGCGCGTCGGCATCGCCCGCGCCCTGGCCACGCGACCGAAGATCCTGCTGTGCGACGAGGCCACCAGCGCCCTCGACCCGCAAACCACCGCTGCGGTGCTGCAGCTCCTGGCCGAGATCAACCGCGAGCTGGGCCTGACCATCGTGCTGATCACCCACGAGATGGACGTGATCCGCCGCGTCTGCGACCGCGTGGCGGTCATGGATGCCGGCGTGATCGTCGAACAGGGCCCGGTAGCCGAGGTGTTCCTGCACCCGCAGCACGCCACCACCAAGCGCTTCGTGCAGGAAGCCGAGCACGTCGACGAGAACGACCAGCGCGACGATTTCGCCCATGTGCAGGGCCGCATCCTGCGCCTGACCTTCATCGGTGAGTCCACCTATTCGCCGGTTCTCGGCCAGGTCGCCCGGGAAACCGGCATCGACTACAGCATCCTTGCCGGGCGCATCGACCGCATCAAGGACACGCCCTACGGCCAGCTGACCCTGGCGCTGACCGGCGGCGACATCGACGCCGCCCTCGCCCGCTTCGAAGCGGCTGACGTGCACCTGGAGGTCCTGCGCTGATGGAAACCTTACTGCCCAACGTCGACTGGCTGGAAATCTGGCAGGCCAGTATCGATACCCTGAACATGCTCGGCGGCTCCATGCTGTTCACCGTGCTGTTCGGCCTGCCCCTTGGCGTGCTGCTGTTCCTGACCGGCCCGCGGCAGATGTTCGAACAGAAAGGCCTGTACGCGGTGATCTCCCTGGTGGTCAACGTGCTGCGCTCGGTGCCGTTCGTGATCCTGCTGATCCTGCTGATCCCGGTCACGGTGGTGATCACCGGCACATCGCTCGGCGTCGCCGGGGCCATTCCGCCGCTCGTGGTCGGCGCCACGCCGTTCTTCGCGCGCCTGGTGGAGACCGCCCTGCGCGAGGTCGACCGCGGCATCATCGAGGCGACCCAATCGATGGGCGCCAGCACCCGGCAGATCATCTTCAACGCCCTGCTGCCCGAAGCCCTGCCGGGCATCCTGGCGGCCATCACCGTCACGGCCATCACCCTGGTGTCCTACACCGCGATGAGCGGCCTGATCGGCG
Source organism: Pseudomonas fulva 12-X (assembly GCF_000213805.1). Taxonomy (NCBI): domain Bacteria; kingdom Pseudomonadati; phylum Pseudomonadota; class Gammaproteobacteria; order Pseudomonadales; family Pseudomonadaceae; genus Pseudomonas; species Pseudomonas fulva. The sequence goes on from NC_015556.1 coordinate 4,717,530, forward strand.
GCGGCGGCCTGGGCGACCTGGCGGTGCGTTACGGCTACCAGCGTTACCAGCCGGACGTGATGTTCGTGACCGTGGCGCTCTTGGTGGTGCTCGTACAGATTCTGCAAACCATAGGCGACCGCCTGGTGGTGCACTTTTCCCGTAAATAAAAACAGCTGGAAGGGCCAGCGGCAGCGTGCCGCCACGCCATCTCACTTCAAGGAGTCAACGATGAAAAAACTGCTCACTGCCCTGGCTGTCGTCGCAGCCTTCTCCAGCGCCGCCCAGGCCGAAACCCTGCGCGTCGCCGCCTCGGCCGTCCCGCACGCCGAGATCCTCAATTTCGTCAAACCGGCCCTGGCCAAAGAAGGCGTGGAGCTGGACGTGAAAGTCTTCACCGACTACGTGCAGCCCAACGTGCAGGTCGCCGAGAAACGCCTGGACGCCAACTTCTTCCAGCACCAGCCGTACCTGGACGAGTTCAACAAGAGCCGTGGCACCAGCCTGGTCAGCGTCGGTGGCGTGCACGTCGAGCCGTTCGGCGCCTACTCCAGCAAGATCAAGGATCTGAAAGACCTGCCGCAAGGCGCCAATGTGGTGATCCCCAACGACGCCACCAATGGCGGCCGTGCCCTGCTGCTGCTGCAGAAAGCCGGCGTGATCACCCTGAAGGATCCGACCAACATCCTGTCCACCCCGAAGGACATCGCCGAGAACCCGAAAGGCATCAAGGTACGTGAACTGGAAGCTGCGACCCTGCCGCGCGTACTGACCCAGGTCGACCTGGCGCTGATCAACACCAACTACGCCCTGGAAGCCAAGCTGAACCCGACCGAGGACGCCCTGGCCATCGAAGGCAGCGACTCGCCGTACGTGAACATTCTGGTAACCCGCGAAGACAACAAGGACAGCCCGGCCGTGCAGAAGCTGGTCAAGGCCCTGCACAGCGATGACGTGAAAGCCTTCATCCTGGAAAAATACAAAGGCGCGGTGGTTCCGGCGTTCTGATCGCCGCTACGCAAGCGCTGCAACCAATGCCGCGTCGCCTCCGGGCCACGCGGCATTTTCATATCTGTGGCCCAGGCTCTCAGTCAGCGGGAATGAAGCGCATCACCCCGGCCTGTCGCGGGCCTGCTCCGCTGGGATCGTCCTTGGGATGGGCGATGCCATCGCTGACCGGCACTTCGGCGAAATCGAACGGACTGATGCCCTCCAGGCAAGCGACGTTGACGCCGTACTGATGGGGATTGGAGCGACGCTGGTGGTGGGTGTAGATGCCGCAGCGCGAGCAGAAGAAATGCTCGGCGCTCCCGGTATTGAAACGATAGGTGGTCAGCAGCTCCGCACCCTGAAGAATCCGAAAACCGGCCAGCTCCGCCGAAACCGCCACCGCACCGCGCATCCGGCAATAGGAGCAGGTGCAACGCCGCGCAGTGTGCAGACCGTCGCTGAGCGCCACGTGAAAGCGCACGCCGCCGCAATGGCAGGCGCCATTGATCTCGCCGATATCCTTGTTCATCCGTCACACCTCCGCTCGCCAGGTAAGCCGATCATAAGCGCGATTCGTCTGGCGGTGGTCCGGCCAGGCACTGCAGCAACCAGTCCAGCGCCGGCTGGCGCTGGGCGCGGCGCAGGATCGCCACCAGCTCGCGGTGGAAGGTCAGCTCGCCCAGCTCCACCACGCGCAGCGTCTGCGGCCGCTGGCACCACAAGCCGGCGCGGGGAATCAGCGACACGCCCAGGCCGCATTCGACCATGCGCACGATCGCTTCCAGTTCATCCAGCTCCAGCGCTTCGCGGGGTGCCAGGCGTTGTTCGCGCAGGAAACGCTCGACCTGGCGACCACCGAAGGAACGCCGGTCGTAGCGCACGAAGGGCTGTTCACGCAGCAGTTGCAGCGGGTCATCGCCCTCCATGCCTGGCGGTGCGATCAGCACGAAGGGCTCGCGGGCCAGGTCGACCTGCATCAGTTCCTTGGGCAGCTCGAAGGGCGGGCGGATCAATAGCGCCAGGTCCAGCTCGCCGGCATCCACCTGGCCGAGCAGATCCAGGGATACGCCGGGCACCAGCTTCAGCTCGACCTGCGAAGCCCGGGCCCGAAAGCGTACCAGCGCCTCGGGCAGCAGCCCGGTCTGTACGCTGGCGATGGCGCCGATCTTCAGCTCGCCCTGCCATTCCTCGAGTGCGGTGGGCAGAGCCATCTGCGCATACAGGCCGAGCATCTGCTCGGCCAGCGGCAAGGCGTGGCGCCCGCCAGCACTAAGCACCGCACTGCGCCCGCTGCGATCGAACAGGCGTACGCCCAGGCTCTGCTCCAGCACGCGCATCTGCGCGCTGACCGCAGACTGGGTAAGGCCCACCCGCAGCCCGGCAGCAGCGAAAGTGCCGTAGCGGGCCACGGCTACGAAGGTCTTCAATTCTCGGATCATTGATCGATTTCTTTTGAGCTCGACGGCAAGGATATTCGCTTTTAATCAAAATTCTTGCATCTAGAATCGGTGACACCGACCTGAGGAGCTCACCCATGGCACTGTCCCCGTTTCACCTGGCCATCCCCGTCTACGACCTGGCCGCCGCCCGGCATTTCTATGGCCAGGTGTTTGGCTGCGCCGAAGGCCGCAGCAGCGATCACTGGGTGGATTTCGACTTCTTCGGCCACCAGCTGGTGATCCACGAAGCCCCGAAAATGCCGCACCAGGAATCGGCCATCAGCAACCCGGTGGACGGCCACGACGTGCCGGTGCCGCACTTCGGCGTGATCCTCGACTGGCCAATCTGGGAGGCCCTGGCGCAGCGCCTGCAGGCCCGCGAAACGGCCTTCGTGATCGAACCCTACATCCGCTTCAAGGGCCAGGTCGGCGAACAGGCCACCATGTTCCTCCTCGACCCCTGCGGCAACGCTCTGGAGTTCAAGGCCTTCAAGGATATGAGCCAGCTGTTCGCCAAGTGATTGTTGGTAGCTAAAAAATGGGACCCGATGGGTCCCATTTTTCATTTGCCGCCGACCAACCCCGGCAACTGCGCCGCCAGCTTGTCGATATTGATCGGCGCACGAATGAAGCCGCGCTGGGTGCCGTCCGGGCCGATGATGGCGAGGTTGCCGCTGTGGTCGACGGTGTAGTTTTCCTTGCTGGTATCGGCAGGAATGAAGGGGATGCTTACCGCGCTGGACAGCTTCTGGATGGTGTCCGGCTCGCCGCTCAGGCCCATGAAGCCGGCGTTGAAGTAACCCAGATACTTCTTCATCTGCTCCGGCGTGTCGCGGGCCGGGTCGACGCTCACCAGCACGATGCGCAGGTTGTTCCAGGTCTCTTCCGGGATCTGCGTGCGCAGCTGGCGCAGTTGCGCCAGGGTCGCCGGGCAGATGTCCGGGCAGAAGGTGTAGCCAAAGAACAACAGGCTCCACTGGTCCTTGAGCTGGCCGGTGGAGAAGGTCTTGCCGTCCTGGTCGAGAAACTCCAGGGCCGGCACCTGGCGCGCCTGGGGCAGCATGATGATGCCGGCGTCCTGCAGCGCAGCGGCGCTGTTGGACTTGCCGCGCAGGGCTTCGCCGGCAACCAGGCCAAGGGCCAGAACGGCAGCGGCGATAAGGGCGAAAATAGCGATGTGCTTGCGAGTCATGGTGGCCACGATGGTCAGGGGGAAAGGTATCGCCCTGGATGACCCGATGCCCCGGCTCGGCGGGAGAGCTGTGCCTGAGCGGCACAGGGATCGGCCATCTGGCGATGCGCAGCGGCAAAAGGTACCAGATACGCGGCGCCAGGTGGCCGTTGACCCCTGCGGCCAGCTGTCACGCTGACAGCCGGCCAGCCTTGCCTCAGTGCCTGTTCAAAGTCTCGCGAGCTAGAGCAATGCAAGGCGAAAACAGGCGAGGACGCGGAGTTTACAAGTTGTAAATGAGCAGTCCGAGCCTGTTTTTAACGCCGCAGTGCCGACGCGCAGCAGACTTTCAACAGGTTCTCAGGCCATGGCGCGGCGCATGTTCAACGCGCGGCCCTCCAGCCGACGATTCAGGCCATGGCGCTCGATCAGCAGCGCCCCGCCCTGCTGTTCAGCGGCGCGGCCCCAGTCGTCGAGCAGCTCCATGCAGGCATGGTCGACATAGCTGAGTTTGTCGAGCGGCACGTGCAGGCGGGTGGTCGGCGCGATGCCTTCCAGCACGCTGGCCAGGTGCGGCACCTTGAGGAAGGTCGCCGAGCCGGTCAGGCGCAGTTCCGCTTCGTCGGGGCCGAGCTCGTTGAGGCTGACCTTCAGGCGCGAGGCCTTGCCGGCCAGCTTGACCAGGGTCAGGGCGAAGCCGATCAGCACGCCGGTGAGCAGGTCGACGGTAACGATGCCCAAAGCGGTGGCGGCGTAGATGAACACCGGCGCACGGCCATAACGGCCCAGACCGCGGATGGCCTTGATGTCGACCAGCTTGAAGCCGGTGTACACCAGCACGCCGCCCAGGCAGGCGACGGGAATGCTCTGCAGCACCGCCGGCAGCACCATCACGAAGGCCAGCAGCCAGGCACCGTGGAAGATGGTCGACATGCGGGTACGAGCGCCGGCCTGAACGTTGGCCGAGCTGCGCACGATCACACCGGTCATCGGCAGCGCGCCGAGCACGCCGCAGAGCATGTTGCCGACGCCCTGGGCGGACAGTTCACGATCCAGGTTGGAGCGCGGGCCGCTGTGCATGCGGTCCACCGCCGCCGCGGACAGCAGGGTTTCCGCACTGGCGATAAAGGCCAGCACCACCGCCGCCAGGATGATCTGCGGGTTGGCCAGGTTGAACAGGTCGGCCGGCTGAATCCAGTCGATGGCATCGCTCAGGTTGGCCGGCACCTCGACTCGCGCCACACCCAGGCCCAGCCACAGGCTGATGGCGGTCATCAGCGTTACGCCGATCAGCGCGCCTGGCAGAAAACGCAGGCTTTGCGGGCGCAGCTTGTCCCATAGGAACATGCAGGTGATGGTGCCGAAGCCCAGCAGGGCCGCCGCCAGCGCACTGCCGCCGCCAAGGCCGGGAATGGCCTGGCTCAGGGTGGCGGGAAAGGCCATGAGGTTGTCCAGGCCGGAGGCCTGGGGCTTCACGTCGAACATGACGTGGAACTGCGAAAGCACGATGAGGATGCCGATACCGGCGAGCATGCCGTACACCACCGCCGGCGCGGTGACGCGGAACCAGCAGCCCAGGCGCAGGCGCCCGGCGACCAGTTGCAGCAGACCGGCGAGCAGCAGGATCGGCCCGAGCATGGCGATGCCGTGGGTGCGCACCAGCTCGAACACCAGCACGGCGAGGCCTGCCGCCGGGCCGCTGACCTGCAGCGGCGAGCCGGCTATCCAGCCGACCACCAGACCGCCGATGATGCCGGTGATCAGGCCCTTGGCCGGCGGCATGCCGGAGGCGATGGCGATGCCCATGCACAGCGGAAGGGCGACGAGAAAAACCACGATGGATGCCAGGGCATCGCGTGGCAGAGCGGATTTGAATGAAGCGAGGGTCATGGTGCGGTCTCCTGCAGATCCGGCGCACGAAAGGTCATGACGGAGAGCTACGGCTCGCCGTCAGCAGGTGTAAGGCAGTCAGAACCCAAGGGGCTTGTTGCCTGAGAGCAGGCAACAAGCCAGAACGGCTGTCGATTGTGGGCGGTTAAACCGCGGGTCGATTCATGGCCACCGGGTGACGTCCTGTCGCAAGCGTTTACGAGGCCAGGTAGCGGGCTCGCGGGCTGGCATTGGGGGTGGTTTCGCCATCGAGGGGCAGGAACTCGCCACGCTCGGCGTCATACGCCTTGATGGTGCAGTTCTCGATGTCATAGACCCAGCCGTGGATGAACAACTGGCCGCTGGCCAGGCGCGCGGCGACGGAAGGATGGGTGCGCAGGTGGTCGAGCTGGGCGACCACGTTTTCCTCGGTCAACACGCCGAGTTCCTGGTGTTCGGCGCAGCTGCAGCTCTGCTGGGTAACTGTCTTGGCAACCTCGGCATGGCGCAGCCAGGCCTTGACCGTCGGCATGCGCTCGATGCTCTGCGGGTTGAGCACCGCCTTCATGGCGCCACAATCGGAGTGGCCGCAGATGATGATGTGTTGCACGCCCAGGCCCATCACCGCGTACTCGATGGCAGTGGAAACGCCACCGTTCATCTGGCCGTAGGGCGGCACCACGTTGCCGACGTTACGGGTCACGAACAGCGAGCCGGGGTCGCTCTGGGTGATCAGCTCGGGGACGATGCGCGAGTCTGCGCAGGTGATGAACATGGCCCGGGGGCTTTGCTGGTTGGCCAGCTTGCTGAACAGCTCGCGCTGCTCGGGGAACACGTCGCTACGAAAACGCTGGAAGCCATCAAGCAGGGTTTGCAGGGCCTCGTCTGCGCTCTGCTTGCCGGCTGCTGGGGGTGTGGCGGATCGGATGGAACGAACACGCTCGCTCATGGTGCCTCCTGGTTTTCAGTCGTGATATTGACTTGCCATCTAATGGCAGTTTGCTTCGTGACCGATAGGTCACATAGCAAACGAACTTACCCATGAAGGCTTAAACCAACCTTAATCGCAAGAAATCCGCTCGATATCGGCAGTGCTTTTGTAACCGCATGCCACTGGGCATGGATCACTGCGACGCCGTAACCAGCCGCTCTAGCATGGGCCTGATAGCACCCAATCTAAAAGCGCGCAGATGTCTTTGCTGTGACAACGCGGAGCCTTTTATCGGGAAATAGGCTGCGAGTAGGAGAGCGAGGCGAACGCTATCCCACACAGGCAAGCTGTGCGGGATAGGGCTGCATGGCAGGATCAGCCGCGATGACGGCCGCGGAAGAAGTCGATCAGGCCTTGGGTGGAACCGTCCTCGGCCTTCGGCTCGTCGCTACCGACCATGCGCGAATAGACGCCCTTGCCCAACTCCTTGCCGAGTTCCACGCCCCACTGGTCGAAGGCGTTGTTGCCCCAGATGACGCTCTGCACGAACACCTTGTGCTCGTACATGGCGATCAGCGCGCCGAGGCGGCGGGGGCTGACGCGCTCCATCACCAGGGTGTTGCTCGGGCGGTTGCCGGGGATCACCTTGTGCGGCGCCAGGCGTTGCACGTCGTCTTCGCTCATGCCCTTGGCGCGCAGCTCGGTTTCGGCCTCTTCACGGGACTTGCCGAGCATCAGCGCCTGGCTCTGCGACAGGCAGTTGGCGTACAGCCATTGATGGTGGTCGGCGACCGGGTTGTAGCTGCTCACCGGCACGATGAAATCCGCCGGAATCAGCTGGGTGCCCTGGTGCAGCAGCTGGTGATAGGCGTGCTGACCGTTGCAGCCCACACCGCCCCAGATCACCGGGCCGGTGGCCACGCTGACCGGCTGACCATCACCGCGCACGCTCTTGCCGTTGGACTCCATGTCCAGCTGCTGCAGGTGCTTGGTGATGTTCCGCAGGTAGTGGTCGTAGGGCAGGATGGCGTGGCTCTGGGCGTTCCAGAAGTTGCCGTACCACACGCCGAGCAGGGCCAGCAGCACCGGCATGTTCTCCTCGAACGGCGCGGTCTTGAAGTGCTCGTCCATGCGATAGGCGCCGGACAGCAGCTCCTTGAAGTTGGACATGCCGATGGACAGCGCGATCGGCAAGCCGATGGCCGACCACAGCGAGTAACGGCCGCCGACCCAGTCCCACATCGGGAAGATGTTCTCTTCGCGAATGCCGAAGCTCACCGCCGCTTCACGGTTGCTCGACACGGCGATGAAGTGGCGATACAGCTCGGCCTCCGAACCGCCCTGGGCCAGGTACCAGCCCCGCGCCGCCTGGGCGTTCTTGAGGGTTTCCAGGGTGCCGAAGGACTTCGACGAGACGATGAACAGCGTGGTCTCGGCGCGCAGCTTGGCGGCCAGTTCGTGGAACTCGCTGCCATCGATATTGGCCAGGTAATGGCAGCGCACACCGCGCTGGGCGAACGGCAGCAGCGCTTCGGAAACCAGCTGCGGGCCGAGGAAGGAGCCGCCGATGCCGATGTTCACCACGTCGGTGATCGGCTTTTCGGTGTAGCCGCGCCACAGGCCATCGTGGATGCGCCCGACCAGTTCGGTCATCTGCTGCAGCACGCGCTGCACCTCGGGGATGACGTCGACGCCGTCGACTTCCACCTTGTCGCCAAGCGGGCGGCGCAGTGCGGTGTGCAGCGCCGGGCGCTTTTCGGTGTTGTTCAAGAGCTCGCCGTCGAACAGCGCGCGGATGGCCTTCTCCAGCCCGACTTCACGGGCCAGGTTGACCAGCAGCTCGCGGGTCTCGGTGTTGATCAGGTTCTTCGAGTAATCCAGGAACAGCCCACAGCCGCTCAGGCTGAAGGTGTCGAAACGCTTGGGGTCGGCGGCGAAGGCCTGGCGCATGCTGAAGCCGGCAAGGCGCTCGCGGTGGGCGACCAGGGCCTGCCAGCTCGGCAGTTGGGTGACATCCATCGATGAAGAAAGGTACGGCATGAAGACTCCTTGGTTCGGGCCAGCCTCCCGGCCCTGCGAATTCGATTGCATGCCGTGGGACGCGTGCGTTGGCAAGTACGGCGTTGAAAAATGCCTACTACGCCTCGCGCCCTTCAACGGCCTTTACAGCGCCAGCTCATGCCGATACGGCAGTTGCGGGCCTACCCGTGAACAGGTCAGCGCCGCCGCCAGCACGGCGAAATCGAGCATCGCAGCCAGCGCCTCGCGCGACAAGCCGGCCAGGCCAGCCGGGCTGTCCAGCCCATGCTGCACCAGGTAGGCGATGATCGCCGCCTGAAAGGTGTCGCCAGCGCCCACGGTGTCACGGGTGACCACCTGGCGGGCCGGCACCGACCAGTGCCCATGCTGCCGGCTGAACACGCTCGCGCCTGCGCTGCCACGGGTCAGGAACACCACCTGGCAGCGCTGGGCCAGCCAGCGTTCGATGCTCGTCGACGGTGAGACGCCCGGGTACAGCAGCTCCAGGTCCTCCTCGCTGACCTTGATCAGATGCGCGTGGGCGGCAAAAGATTCAATTCGCTGCCGCCAGCGCTCGATATCGGGCGCCGGATTGAGGCGCACGTTGGGGTCCAGGCTGATCAGCCGCCGCTCGCTCTCACGCTCCACCAGCGCCAGCAGGCTGTCGCCAACCGGCGGCACCACCAGCGAATAGGAGCCGACGTGCAGGCCGCTGACGGTCTCGTCGAGCACCGGCAAATGCTCGGCCAGCACCTGACGATCAGCGCAGCCCTCGCCGCGGAACATGTACTGCGGCGAGCCCTTGGCATCCAGCGCGACCATGGCCATGGTGGTCGGCGCATCACTGGAGATCAGGTAACGATCACTGACGCCCTCCTCGCTCAGCACCTGGCGCAAGCGCTGGCCGAGGTAGTCGCTGGAGATTCCGCCGAATAGCGCCGAGTCGACGCCGAGGCGGCGCAGGCCGACCGCCACGTTGAACGGCGAGCCGCCGGCCAGGGCCTTGAAATTCAGCTCGCTGCTGCGCTCGCCGGGGTTGCAGAAGAAATCGAACAGGGCTTCGCCGCATACCAGGTACATGGGATCTCCGCGTCACGGAAAGGCGCCTTCGCGCAGGGGGAAAAGCCGGCGAATGTATCGCCGGCGTGGATTATTGCAGCGCGCGCACCTGCTCGCGATAGCGCTGGTAGACGCCCTCGTAGGCGCGGCTGCGCAGCTCGTCGGGCTCGGCGCCGCGAGCGTCATCGAGGCTCACGCAACGCTCGCACAACGCGGCCAGGCTCGACGCCTCGCCGTGCTGATGGCTCACGCACCAGGCCGCCTGGATCGCCGCACCGAGCGCCGCCGCCTCGGTGTGCTTGGGGCAGACCACCGGCGCGCCCATGATGTCGGCGACGATCTGCCGCCAGGTCGCGCTCTTCGCGCCGCCACCGATCAGGCGGATGCTGTCGCTGCGAATGCCGCTGTCGCGCAGCAGGTCGAGGCCGTAGCGCAGGCCGAAGGTGGTGCCCTCCACCACGGCACGGCAGAGGTTGGCGCGGGTCAGGTTGTCCGCTGTCAGGCCATGCAGACTGGCGGTCGCCAGCGGCAGTGCCGGCACCCGCTCGCCGTTGAGGAACGGCAGCATCAGTACACCTCCGGCGCCGATGGGCGACTCGCCGACCAGGGCGTCGAAGGTGTCGACATCCAGCCCCAGCAGGTCGCGGATCGCGCCGCTGGCGTTGGTCAGGTTCATGGTGCAGATCAGCGGCAGCCAGCCGCCGGACGACGAACAGAAGGTCGCCACCTGCGGATGTGGGCTGACCTGGGGCTGCTCGGCGTAGGCGTATACGGTGCCCGAAGTGCCGAGGCTCATGGTGATCACGCCCAGAGCGATGTTGCCGGTGCCGATGGCGCCCATCATGTTGTCGCCACCGCCGCTGGCCACCAGGGCCCAGGGGTTGAGGCCCAGACGCTCGGCGATCTGCGGGCGGATGGTGCCGACGCAGCGCTGCGACTCGATCAGCTCGGGCAGTGCCCGCACCAGGCCGCCCTCGGGGTCGATCAGCTCCAGTAGCTCGGTGTCCCAGCTGCGCGTGCGCACGTTGAAATAACCGCTGCCGGAGGCATCGCCGTATTCGGCGCAGGCGCGCCCGGTCAGCCAGTAGTTGAGGTAGTCGTGGGGCAACAGGATGTGGGCGATACGCCCGAACACCTCGGGGTGATGGTCGCGGGTCCAGAGCAGTTTCGACACCGTGTAGCCCGGCGCGATGGCCACGCCCAGGCGTTCCAGGGAGCCCCTGTCGCCACCGAGAAAATCCAGCAGGTGCGCGTTCTCGGCAGTCGATTCGGTGTCGCACCACAGCTTGGCCGGGCGCAGCACCTCACCCCTGGCATCGAGCAGCACCAGGCCGTGTTGCTGGCCGGACACGCCGATGCCGAGAATCTCGCTGCCCGCCACGCCGGCGTTCTGTAGCGCCTGGGCGGTGGCCTGCTCGAAGGCCAGCAGCCAGTCGGCCGGGTCCTGTTCGCGGCGGCCGTTGGGGCCGCTGATCAGCCGGTGCGCCGCACTGCCCTCGCCGAGCACCCTGCCGCTGTGGATATCCAGAATCAGCGCTTTGGTGCCCTGGGTGCCGCAATCGATGCCGAGGTACATGGCTCACTCACCCAGCAAGGTCTGCAGAGTGCGCGTCACGCCGAGCTTGCGCAGGCTGTCGTAGCACAGCTCGAAGGCGGTGACGAAGGCCGCCGATTGCGGGATGGCGGTGCCGAAGATCACCTCGACGCCCAGCACCCGCTCGCGCACCTTGTCGTCATCGGCCACCAGTGCCTGGCAGAACTCGGCGCGCGGGTCGGGGATGCGGTAGGTGGTGCCGCTCTCATCGACGCCCTTGAGGTACAGCGCCCAGGCTGCGACCACCAGGGCCGCGCGCTCCAGCGGCCGGCCATCTTCGATCAGCCGGTTGATGGTCGGCACGATGAACTTGGGAAACTTAGACGAGCCGTCCGAGCAGACGCGCTCGAGCTGATCGGCGATGGCCTGGTTGGAGAAGCGCTCGATCAGGGTGTCCTTGTAGTCGTCCAGGTCGATGCCCGGCACTGGCGCCAGCTGCGGGGTCACGTCCAGATCCATGAAGGTGCGCACGTAACGGCGGAACACCGGGTCGTTCATGGTTTCGTGAACGTAGCGGTAGCCCTTGAGAAAGCCCAGGTAGGTCAGCGCCAGGTGGCTGCCGTTGAGCAGCTTGATCTTCATTTCCTCGTAGGGCGTGACGTCGTCGGTGAACTGCACGCCGACCTTCTCCCAGGCCGGCCGGCCATTGACGAACTTGTCTTCCAACACCCACTGCAGGAACGGCTCGCAGACCACCGGCCAGGCGTCGGCGACGCCATGGCGCTCGGCCAATTGGGCACGGTGAGCGTCGCTGGTCATCGGCGTGATGCGGTCGACCATGGCATTGGGAAAGCTCACATGGCTGTCGATCCAGCCGGCCAGTTCATGATCGGCCAGGTGGGCGAAGGCCAGCAGCGCCTTGCGGGTCACCGCGCCGTTGTGCGGCAGGTTATCGCAGGACATCAGGGTGAACGCCGGGATGCCGGCGGCGCGGCGTTTGGCCAGGGCGGCGCAGAGGAAACCGAATACGCTGCGCGGCGCCTCCGGGTGCGCCAGGTCGTGCTGGATGTCCGGCAGGTGGGCCATGAATTCGCCGCTGCTGTCGTCGATGCAGTAGCCGCCTTCGGTGATGGTCAGCGAGACGATGCGAATCGCCGGGTCAGCCAGCTTGGCGATCAGCGCGGCGGGCGAATCCTCGGCCAGCAGCATGCCGTTGATGGCACCGACCACGCGCACTTCGAGGCCCGGCTCGTCGCCCAGCACGAACATCGTGTAGAGGTGATCCTGCTCGGCCAAGGCCTGCTGCATGGCGCGGTCTTCGCGGCGCAGGCCGATGCCGCAGATGCCCCACTCGCGGGCTTCGCCGCGGTTGAGCAGGGCTTCGGTGTAGATCGCCTGGTGGGCGCGGTGGAAGCCGCCGACGCCGATATGGGCGATGCCCTGGCGCACGTCGGCCGGGTCGTAGGCTGGCACGTCGATTTCGGGGGCCAGTGCGGAGAGGTTCTTGCGATTGAGTTTCATGGGGCGATTCCTGCGCGTCAGGCGGCCTGGCCGGCCTGGATGCGTTTGTCGATGGCCAGGCCATCGGCGTTGAAGACGTGGCAGTGGGCCGGGTCGAAATCCAGCGCCAGGGCTTCGCCGTAAGCCGGCGAGAAGTCGCCGCGTACCCGTACGGTGAGGTCTTCCTCGCCAACGCGCACGTGGCAGAAGGTGTCACTGCCCAGACGTTCGCTGACGTCGGCGGTGGCCTGCAGGCGGCCCTGCCCGGCCGGCACCACATTGAGGTGCTCGGGGCGGATGCCGAGGGTGATCTGGTCACCGTTACGCAGGCCAGTGGCGGCCAACGGCAGGTCCAGCGTTGCGCCGCAGCTCAGGCGCAACTGGCAGCGACCGCCGTCGACGCCTTCCACCTGGCCACGCAGGAAACCCATCTTCGGCGTGCCGAGAAAGCCGGCGACGAACAGGTTCACCGGGTGGTTGTAGAGCTCCAGCGGCGAGCCGACCTGCTCGACGCGGCCACCATTGAGCACCACCACCTTGTCGGCCAGGGTCATGGCCTCGACCTGGTCGTGGGTCACGTAGATCATCGTCGCCTTGAGCTCCTTGTGCAGGCGCGCCAGTTCCAGGCGGGTCTGCACGCGCAGGGCGGCATCGAGGTTGGACAGCGGCTCGTCGAACAGAAAGATCTTCGGGTTGCGCACGATGGCGCGGCCGATGGCCACGCGCTGGCGCTGGCCGCCGGAGAGTTGCTTGGGCTTGCGGTCGAGCAGCGCGCCGAGTTCGAGAATGCGCGCGGCATTGGCGACCTTCTCCTCGACCTCCGCCTTGCCGACCCGGGCCAGATCAAGGGCGAAGGACAGGTTCTTGCGCACCGTCATGTGTGGGTACAGGGCGTAGGTCTGGAACACCATCGCCAGGTCGCGCTTGGCCGGCGCGGTGTCGGTGATGTCGGTGCCATCGAGAGTGATGGTGCCGCTGGAGACCTCCTCCAGCCCGGCGATCAGGCGCAGCAGCGTGGACTTGCCACAGCCGGACGGGCCGACGAACACCACGAACTCACGGTTCTCGATATCCAGGTCGATGCCCTTGATGATCGCTGTGCCGTCGAAGCCTTTCTTCAGGTTGCGGATTTTCAAATCAGCCATGGCTCTTGATCCTTCTTGTTATTTGACGGCGCCGAACGACAGGCCGCGCACCAGCTGCTTCTGGCTGATCCAGCCGAAGATCAGGATGGGCGCGCAGGCGAGGGTCGAAACGGCGGAAAGCTTGGCCCAGAACAGGCCTTCGGGGCTGGAATAGGAGGCCACCAACGCGGTCAGCGGCGCGGCGGCGGAGCTGGTCAGGTTGAGCGACCAGAACGCCTCGTTCCAGCACAGGATCAGCGACAGCAGCATGGTCGAGGCCAGGCCGCCGCGGGCGATGGGCAGCAGCACGCGAACGATTTCCTGCCAGGTAGTGGCACCATCGAGCCGTGCCGCTTCGAGGATCTCGCCGGGAATGTCCTTGAAGTAGGTGTACACCATCCACACCACGATCGGCAGGTTGATCAGGGTGTAGATGACGATCAGCGCGATGCGCGAATCGAGCAGGCCGAACTGCTTGGCCAAGAGATAAATCGGCACCAGCACGCCCACCGGCGGCAGCATCTTGGTGGACAGCATCCACAGCAGCGTGCCCTTGGTGCGCTTGGTCTCGAAGAACGCCATCGAGTAGGCCGCCGGCACCGCGATGAGCATGCACAGCAGGGTCGCGGCGAAGGAGATCAACACCGAGTTCCAGGCGTAGGCGAAGTAATCGCTGCGCTCGTTGATGTGCAGGTAGTTCTCCAGGGTCGGGATGAAGATGAACTGCGGCGGCGTGGCGAAGGCGTCCAGCTCGGTCTTCAGGCTGGTCAGCACCATCCAGAAGATCGGGAAGAAGATCAGCGCGGCCACGGCCCAGGCCAGCGTGCCGACCAGCACGCTTTGCAGGCGACGGGATTGCTTGAGAGTCAGCATGCTTCGCTCCTACTGCCGGTCGGTGAGGTTCTTGCCGATCATGCGGATCAGCACGATGGCGGCGATGTTGGCGATGACCACGGCGATCAGCCCGCCGGCGGAGGCCATGCCCACGTCGAACTGCAGCAGCGCCTGGGTGTAGATCAGGTAGGCCAGGTTGGTCGACTCATACCCCGGGCCACCGCTGGTGGTGGTGTAGATCTCGGCGAACACCGAGAGCAGGAAGATGGTCTCGATCATCACCACCACGGCGATCGGCCGTGCCAGGTGCGGCAGGGTCAGGTGCCAGAAGATGGCCAGTGGGCCGGCACCGTCGAGGCGCGCGGCCTCCTTCTGTTCCTGATCCAGCGACTGCATGGCGGTCATCAGGATGAGGATGGCGAACGGCAACCACTGCCACGACACGATGAGAATGATCGAGAACAGCGGGTGGTGCGCCAGCCAGTCCACCGGCTGGGCGCCGAAGAACTGCCATACGGCGGCGAGAATCCCCGATACCGGATGGAAGATCAGGTTCTTCCACAGCAGCGCGCTGACCGTCGGCATGATGAAGAACGGCGAGATCAGCAGCACCCGCACGATGCCGCGGCCAAAGAACTCGCTGGCCTCCAGCAACGCGGAGATCAGCACGCCGAACACCACGCTGATCAACAGCACGCTGCCGACCAGCAGCAGGGTGTTGCCGGCGCCGGACAGGAAGGCGGCGTCGGTGACGAAGTATTCGAAGTTTTCCAGGCCGACGAAATCGTTCTCGCCGGGGTACAGCAGGTTGTAGCGGATCAGCGAGAAGTAGATGGTCATGCCCAGTGGCACGATCATCCAGATCAGCAGCAGAACCACCGAAGGGCTGACCAGGAACCAGCCGGGCGCCAGGCGCTTGCGCCGCGTAGCGACGGCTTCGCCTGCCGCTGGCGAGCGGGAGTCGAGGGTTGTGTTATCCATGGGGGCTCCGCAATGAGCGGTTGGGTATGACGGATCGGGCCGAGTGACCCAGGCGTTGTCTGATCACCCGCGGTGGGCCGCTGCACGGCGGCCCATCGCGAGGTGCTTACTTCGGATACCCGGCGCGTTTCATTTCCCGCTCGGTGCTCTGCTGCGCGGCCTGCAGCGTCTGCTCGGGCTGCATCTGCCCGGTCAGGGCGGCGGCGAACAGCTTGCCGACGGCGGTGCCGATGGCCTGGAACTCGGGAATGGTCACCAACTGGATGCCCACGTACGGCACGGGCTTGGCGCTCGGGTCGGCCGGGTTGGCCTTCTTCAGCGAGTCGAGGGTCACCTTGGCGAACGGCGCAGCCTTCATGTAGGCATCGCTGTAGGTCGAGGCGCGGGTGCCTGGCGGCACGTTGGCGACGCCATCCTTCTCGGCGACCAGCTCGGCGTAGGCCTTGGACGTGGCCCAGGCGCTGAAGGTCTTGGCGGCATCCTTGGACTTGGAGCTGGTGGGGATCGCCAGCGCCCAGGAATACAGCCACGAGGCACCCTTGTCGGTGACCTGGGTCGGCGCTAAGGTGAAGCCCACCGAGTCGGCGACCTTGCTCTGCGACTTGTCGGTAACGAACGAGCCTGCCACGCTGGCATCGACCCACATGGCGCACTTGCCGCTGTTGAACAGCGCCAGGTTCTCGTTGAAGCCGTTGCTCGAGGCGCCCGGCGGGCCGTATTTCTTCATGGTGTCGACGTAGAAGTTCAGCGCGTTCTTCCACTCGCTGCCGGTGAATTCCGGCTTCCACTGTTCATCGAACCAGCGCGCACCGTAGGCGTTGGCCACGGTGGTGATCAGCGCCATGTTCTCGCCCCAGCCGGCCTTGCCACGCAGGCAGATGCCGTACTGGCCCTTGTCCGGCTGGTGCAGCTTGCCGGCGAACTCGGCCATCTGCTCCCAGGTCGGCTGCTCGGGCATCTTCAGCCCGGCCTGCTCGAACAGGTCGGTGCGGTAATAGGTAATCGAGGCTTCGGCGTAGAACGGCAGCGCATAGAGCTGGCCGTTGGCCGACAAGCCTTCGCGCACGGAGGGGAACACATCGTCGAGGGCGTAATCGGCGGGCAGGTCCTTCATCGGCTCCAGCCAGCCCTTTTCACCCCACAGCGCCGCTTCGTACATGCCGATGGTCAGCACGTCGAACTGGCCACCCTGGGTGGCGATGTCGGTGGTCAGGCGCTGACGCAGCACGTTCTCTTCGAGCACCACCCACTTGAGCTTGATGTCCGGGTGCTGTTCTTCGAAGGTCTTGGCCAGGCGCTGCATGCGAATCATGTCGCTGTTGTTGACCGTGGCGATGGTCACGGTCTCGGCAGCCTGGGCGCCGACGGTCAGGGAAAGGCATGAAGCGACTACGAATACTTTGAGCGTATGGTTCATGGTCTTGAACTCCTCTCCCTGGCCCGGTGAGCCTCGGGAGACGTTATTGTTTTTGTGGGCCGACCCGGATTACACCCCTACGCCTGGACGCAAACAACGCCTCGACTGCACTGCAACCGATACTTTTTTGCACTAAAGATGCAGCACTCAACGGCAACGCAATGGCTCCGATGGCTCAAGAATGGGTATCCGGCAGTAATTGCAGCGAATCAGAGCGGCAGATTCAGTACAGGTTTTGCGCAGTGAGACGCTGGGTCACCAGCCGTCGGTAGCCGCTGGGCGTCATGCCCTTGAGCTGCTGGAAGCGCCGGTTGAAATTGGAAATGTTGTTGAAGCCGGACTCGAAACACACCTCGGTCACCGGCTTGTCGCTCTGGGTCAGCAGCTCGCAGGATTTGCTCACCCGCAGGCGATTGACGAACTCGACGAAGCCGCGCCCGGTGGCCTGCTTGAAGAAGCGCGAGAAGTAGGTGGGCGTCATCCCGAGGTACTCGGCCACTTCCTCCTGGCTCAATTCCTGGGCATAGCGCTGGAAGATGTAGTCGACGGCGCGGTTGATGCGGTCAACGTGATGCTCGTCGGCCAGCTGCGCAGCGGTGCGGTCCGAGAGCAGTTGGTACGCCTCGCAGCCGGCTAGCAATTCCATGAGGATGAAGAAGTGTCCCAGGCGCGTCATGCCCTGGGAATTGGCGATGCGCTGCAGCAACTGGCGTGCCTCGCCGATGGTGTGCGGGCAACGGAACTCGATGCCGTACTGGGCGCGGGCCAACAGCGGCTGCAGGTCCTTGAGCTCGGCGAACACTGCGGTGCCGCTTTCCAGCACCTCGTCGGTGAAGTTGACCAGCATGTCGCGCTCGGCCACCGCTTCGCCCGGCGCCATCTGACTGATCCAGTTGTGCGGCAGGTTGGGGCCGGTGAGAAACAGGGTGTCGGGGGAGAAGTTGCCGATGTAGTCGCCGATGAACACCTTGCCGGCGCTGGCGACGATCAGGTGCAGCTCGTATTCCTTGTGGAAATGCCAGCGCACCAGCGGGCTTGGAAAACCGTGCTGGCGATAGATCAGCGAATGACCTTCGTGGTCATCCATCAGCTCATAGGAGGGGTCCAGCGTTCTCTGCGATCGGGACATGGCGGGCCGGCATCGTCTTGTTCTTGTCGTTGAATGCCGGTTGGCCGCGCCTCATGCGCGGACCAACCGACCGACTAAAGACCCTAGCACAACCCGTCGGGTTCGCTGATTTGGCTTAGGCAGGAACACCTTCTGTGGGAGCGCGCCATGCGCGCGAATCGCGGGCATGGATTAGCCCGTAGGATGGGTGCAACCCATCAATTGCAGATGGGTTGCACCTACACGGCCCGCCCCATCCTACGAGCGTAGAACGGGACGCCGCGGGATCAGCCCTGCGGATAACGCGGGCGCGGGGTGGCCATCGGCAGGGGGCCGTCGCCGATCTGGCGGAACTCGCCGCTTTCGGCGTCGTAGGCTTTGATCTCGCTGCTTTCGATGTCGTACACCCAGCCATGGATGAACAGCTGGCCGGCTGCCAGGCGCGAGGCCACCGAGGGGTGAGTGCGCAGGTGGTCGAGCTGGGCCACCACGTTTTCCTCGGTCAGCACGCCCAGGGTGGTGTGATCGGCGCAGCCGCAGTTGTCGGCCACAACGGTCTTGGCGACTTCAGCATGGCGCAGCCAGGCTTTTACCGTGGGCATGCGCTCCAGGGTTTCCGGGTCGAGTACGGCTTTCATGGCGCCGCAGTCGGAGTGGCCGCACACGATGATGTGCTGCACGCCCAGGGCGGCGACCGCGTATTCGATGGCGGTGGACACGCCGCCGTTCATCTGGCCGTACGGCGGCACCACGTTGCCGACGTTGCGGGTCACGAACAGGTCGCCCGGCTCGCTCTGGGTGATCAGCTCGGGGACGATGCGCGAGTCGGCGCAGGTGATGAACATGGCGCGTGGCGACTGGGCATGGGCCAGTTTCTTGAACAGCGCCTGCTGCTGCGGGAACACATCCTGACGAAAGCGCAGAAAGCCTTCGACCAGATGATCCAGCGCCTCGGCGGCCGATGCGGCGTTCTTGGGGTTGCTATCGGCAGGACGACGATTACCAGGCATTAGCGTTACCTCGCTTACGGATGGGAGACGAAGCGTGCGACAGCGCACAGCTTCCTGGCCGGCGGGGCTGCCGACAAGGGTTGAAGGCTTGGACTGTGGCAAACCCCCTCAAGACACGTCGGCGCGATAAATCGTCACGCGACCGGGAATATCGACCGTGTTTTCGCCGGGTCGTGCGCCGCGCTAACGAGCCATGACACGGCCAATATCCAACCCGGGTATCGCTGCGCTCAACGCCAGGCTACCGAGGTGCAGGCATCGCTTGTGCGTAGCTCGGGTCGAGCGCAGCGATACCTGGGAAGCCGGCGTGCTCAGAACAAGCCCATCTGCTGGCCAGGTGGGGCGAACTGCGAGCAATCCAGCACGCCGCGCTTGCTGCCGTCGTAGCCATAACGGCGGCGGGCCAGGCGAAAGCGCTGGGCCAACAGCTCGGCGAAGTGGCCCTCGCCCTTCATTCGCGCGCCGAAGCGGCTGTCGTAGTTCTGCCCGCCGCGGGACTGGCGGATCAGGCTCATCACATGTTCGGCGCGGTCGGGGAAGTGGGTCTGCAGCCATTGCTCGAACAGATCGGCGATCTCCAGCGGCAAACGCAGCAGCACATAACCCGCCGAACTGGCGCCCGCCTCGCGACCCGCTTCGAGCAGGCGTTCGAGCTCCATGTCGTTGATCATCGGAATCATCGGCGCGGCCATCAGGCCGACCGGCACGCCGTGCTCGTGCAGGATCTTCATCGCCCGTAAACGGGCTTTGGGCGCGGCGGTGCGCGGTTCCATGATGCGTTTGAGCTCGTCATCCAGCGTCGTGACACTGAAGGCGATGCTGACCAGATTGCGGCTGGCCAGCTCTTCGAGCAGATCCAGGTCGCGCAGGATCAGCGCGCTCTTGGTGATGATGCTCACCGGGTGGCGATAGCGCAGCAGGATCTCCAGCGCCTGACGGGTCAGCTGGTGCTCGCGCTCGATGGGCTGGTAACCGTCGGTGTTGATGCCCAGGGCGATAGGCGCCGGCACGTAGCCTGGCTTGCTGAGCTGCTCTTCGAGGCGATCGGCCAGATTAGTCTTGGCGATCAGCTTGGTCTCGAAGTCTATGCCCGGCGACAGGTCCCAGTAGGCATGGCTGGGCCGGGCGAAACAGTAGATGCAACCGTGCTCGCAGCCGCGATAGGGATTCACCGAACGGTCGAAACCCACGTCCGGCGAGCTGTTGCGGCTGATCACCGTCTTCGCCCGCTCGTGGCGCACCTCGGTGACGAATGTCAGCGGGGTCTGTTCCTGATACCAGCCGTCGTCCTCGGCCTCGCTGATCGTGGGCGCGAAGCGGTTGTGCGGCTTGCTGGCGGTGCCGCGCCCGCGGACGGAATCAGACATGGGAGACCTCACGAATACTGTATTTACATACAGTAATTGAGCGCGA
Organism: Pseudomonas fulva 12-X; assembly: GCF_000213805.1. Classification (NCBI taxonomy): domain Bacteria; kingdom Pseudomonadati; phylum Pseudomonadota; class Gammaproteobacteria; order Pseudomonadales; family Pseudomonadaceae; genus Pseudomonas; species Pseudomonas fulva. The sequence continues at coordinate 4,737,908 of NC_015556.1, forward strand.
AAAGTTTTCCCAGTACGGCCGATCAATGGCCGGCCACACCTCGAACCTGAACGGTGCGCGGAAAAGCCGCACACATCTGGTTACATGACGTTAAAATCGTTGTTTTGCTAACTATCAGAAGACTCATCGATGAACCTTTCGCGTCGCCAATTGCTGGGTACGCTGCTGGTCTCGGGCGGTTGTGCGGCGTTCGCCGGCTTGCCCGCCTGGGCCCTGTCGGCCGAAAGCCCCGCGCCCTACACGCGCTTCATGCGCCTCTCCACGCTGCTGATCAACCACCAGCTCAGCGCCGCGGTCGGCATGCGCATCGCCGACGCCGCGCTGCAAAAGTACCCGCAGCTGACCGACATGATGAACCGCATCATCGCCATCGCTGAGCAGCGCCAGGCCAACATGGTGGAAGATTTCTTCGCCGACATTCCCGAAGGCGAACTGCGCGAGCTGGCCTACTGGGTGATCTTCGCCTGGTACAGCGGCGTGTCCTCGCCGGCGGCAGACGCCCAGCTGTTCACCTACGAAGAAGCGCTGACCTTCAAGACCACCGCCGATGTGGTTGCCATCCCGTCCTACGGGCTGAGCGCGCCCAACGGCTGGAGCCAGGTCACCGTCGCCCTGAGCCCGCTGCCCCGTTTCTGATCCCCTCGAAGAATTCCAGAAAAATGAAAAGCCTGAACAGCGCCGACGTCGTGATCGTCGGCACCGGTGTGGTCGGTGTGACCATCGCCGAACACCTGCTCGACGCCGGCCTTAGCGTGCTGCTGCTCGAAGCCGGCCCGCGGGTCACCCGCGCCGAGATCGTCGAGAACTTCCGCAACCTGCCCCTGGGCCTCAAGGGCGACTCCACCGCCTGCTACCCGCCGCGCCCCTGGGCGCCGCACCCGATGCCCTCGTTCGAGAAGCCGGATGACGCCTACCTGCAGCTCAGCGGCCCCGACGCCTACGCGCAGACCTTCATCCGCTACGCCGGCGGCTCGACCTGGCACTGGGCCGGCACCAGCTGGCGCCTGACCCCCGAGGACATGCGCCTGCGCACCCTGTACGGCGTGGGCCGCGACTGGGCCTTCGACTATCAGGAGCTGGAGCCGTACTACACGCGCACCGAATACAAGCTGGGCATCTGCGGCCCCTCCAACCCCGAGGATCAGTGGCCGCCGCTGCCGCGCTCCAAGCCGTACCCGATGCCGCCGCTGCCGTTCAGCCCTGGCGAGCAGCGCTTCACCGAGGTGGTACAGAAGCTGGGCTACCGCAACCTGCCCGTGGCCCAGGCGCGCAACAGCGGCATGCCCTACGACGACCGCCCGGCCTGCTGCGCCAACAACAACTGCGTACCGGTGTGCCCGGTGGGCGCCAAATACGACGCCGCCACGGCCCTTGGTCGCCTGGAAGCCAAGGGCGCGGTGATCACCACCGATGCGGTGGTCTATCAGGTCGAGACCGGCGAAGGTAACCGCATCCAGGCCGTGCATTACCTTGACCAGGAAAAGCAGCGCCACCGCATTGGCGGCAAGCTGTTCGTGCTGGCCTGCAACGGCCTGGAAACCGCCAAGCTGCTGCTGATGTCGGCCGATGAGCGCAACCCCAACGGCGTGGCCAACAGCTCCGACCAGGTGGGCCGCAACATGATGGACCACCCGCAGATCAGCCTGAACCTGACCCTGGCCGAACCCTACTGGTCCGGCGTCGGCCCGGTGGTCAACAGCGGCATCATGCAAACCTCCCAGGGCGATTTCCGCAGCGAGCACGCCGGTGCCTACTTCCGCTTCAACAACTTCGCGCGCAATCGCTTCGTCACCTTCGAAGCCCTCGGCAAGGGCCTGGTCGGCAAGGCGCTGGATGAAGAAATCCGCCGCCTGACCGCCTGCACCGCCAACGTGGTGATCGCCCACGAGATGCTGCCGGACGCCAACAACCGCCTGACCCTGTCGGACAAGAAAGACTGGCTGGGCCTGCCCAAGCCAGCGATCCACTACGACGTCGGCGACTACGTACGCAAATCCTTCGAGCGCTACTCGCGGCCCATCGCCCTGCGCATCGCCGAGGCCATGGGCGCCACCGACGTGAAGGTCGCGCCCAAGTTCGCCCAGAGCAAGCACATCATGGGCGGCACCATCATGGGCCTGGACCCGCGCGACTCGGTGGTCGATTCCCACTGCCGCGCCCACGACCACGACAACCTGTTCCTGCCCGGCGGCGGCGCCATGCCGAGTACCGCCTGCGGCAACAGCACCATCACCATGGTGGCGCTGGGCCTGCGTGCCGCTGACGCCATCGTCAGCCAGCTGAAGGGGGCCTGACATGAACCGCATCAAGACCCTGCTCGCCGCCAGCGCCCTTGTCGCGCTGCCGGGCCTGGCCGCCGCGCAGAACTTCCCCGAGGAGCTGATCAAGCGTGGCGAGTACACCGCCACCGCGTCGGACTGCGTGGCCTGCCACACCGCCCACGGCGGCAAGCCGATGGCCGGTGGGCTGGTGATGGCCTCGCCGGTCGGTGACATCGTCGCCACCAACATCACCCCGTCCAAACAGTTCGGCATCGGCCACTACACCGAACAGCAGTTCGCCGACGCCCTGCGCAAGGGCGTGCGCGCAGACGGTGCCAACCTCTACCCCGCGATGCCCTACACCGCCTACGCCAAGCTCAGCGATGACGACGTGCACGCCCTGTACGCGTACTTCATGCAGGGTGTGGCGCCGGTGGACGAGCCGGTGGCCGAAACCAGCCTGCCGTTCCCGATGAACATCCGCCTGTCGATGAAGGCCTGGAACCTGCTGTTTCACGACGACCAGCCGCTGGCAGACGACGCCGAACACTCGGCCGCCTGGAACCGCGGCCGCTACCTGGTCGAAGGCCCGGCGCACTGCGGCACCTGCCACACGCCGCGCGGCCTGCTGATGCAGGAGCAGAACGACAGGTTCCTCGCCGGCGCCCAGGTCGGCCCCTGGTACGCGCCGAACATCACGCCGCACCGCAACAGCGGCATCGGCAGCTGGACGGCCGACGGGCTGGTGCAGTACCTGAAGACCGGCCACCTGGAAGGCAAGGCGCAGGCCGCCGGCAGCATGGCCGAGGCGATCAGCCACAGCTTCCAGCACCTGCGTGACGACGACCTGCAGGCCATCGCCGAGTACTTGATGAGCGTGCCGGCCGTGGCCAGTGCCGACGGTTTCAGCGGCGAGCAGTCGCGCTTCAACCAGGGCCAGGCCGGTAACCAGTTGAGTGACTTGCGCGGTATCGAGGCAGCCGAGGACGCCAAGGGCGCGCGCATCTACTCCGGCAGCTGCGCTTCCTGCCACGGCTACAACGGCCAGGGCACCACGGACGCCTACTACCCGAGCCTGTTCAGCAACTCGGCGCTGACCGGCGTGAACACCAGCAACCTGCTGGCGACCATCCTCTACGGGGTGGACCGCAAGACCGCCCAGGGCCACGTGTTCATGCCGCCGTTCGGCGACCAGCCCAACGCACTCGACCGCCTGAGCAACGACGAGATCGCCGCGCTGGCCAACTACCTGGTGCGCCAGTACGGCGACGGCAAGCAGACGGTCAGCGCCGACGACGTGCAGACCATCCGCCAGGGTGGCCCGGCCTCCAACCTTCTGCTGCTGGCCCGCCTCGGCATGCTGGCCGGCGCGCTGGTCGCCCTCGGGCTGACCATCTGGCTGCTGGCGCGCAAGCGTCGTGCAGCCCGGCAGCGCACCGCCTGACCGACGCAGCGGGCCAACCCCTGGCCCGCTGCGGCCTGAGCCCGGGTAGCGCAACGTTGCCCGGCGCAGATCGCCCTTAAAGCCTGTTCAAAGGCTCGCGAGCTAGAGCAATGCAAGGCTAAACAGGCGAGGACGCGGAGTTTACGAGCTGTAAATGAGCAGTCCGAGCCTGTTTTCAACGCCGCAGTGCCGACGCGCAGCAGACTTTGAACAGGTTCTTAAAACGGTTGTATGAACCGTTCGTCGCTTGCCACGGTCGCATCTGCACACACCTTCGCGTCCTGCTGTGCCGGAGCCTCCATGCCGCCCGTACCGACCTCTGCGTTGCCTCGCCTTGCCGTGGCCCTGCTGGCTTTCGCGCTGCTGGCCGGCTGCGGTGACGAGCCGTCGCCCGCGCCGAAGAACCCGCGGGTCAAGGTGGCGACCGTCAGCCAGATGGACTATGCGGCGGATGCCACCATCACCGGCGACGTGCAGGCACGGGTGCAGACCGACCTGTCGTTTCGCGTCGGCGGCAAGATCACCGAGCGCCTGGTGGATGTGGGCGACACGGTGAAGGCCGACCAGGTGCTGGCGCGCCTCGACCCGCAGGACCAGCGCAACGCCGTGCGCTCCGCCGAAGCGGCCGCCGAAGCCGCCCGCGCCCAGGTCAAGCTGAGCGCCGCCAACCTCTGGCGCCAGCAGCAACTGCTGCCCAAGGGCTATACCAGCCGCAGTGAATACGACAGCGCCGTGGCCAGCGACCGCAGCGCGCGCAACAGCCTGGCCGCCGCCGAAGCTCAGCTGGCCGACGCCCGCGAGCAGGCCGGCTACACCGAGCTGCGCGCCGAGAGTGACGGGGTGATCACCGCCCGCCAGGCCGAGGTCGGCCAGGTGGTCCAGGCGGCCACGCCGATCTTCGGCCTGGCCCGCGAAGGCGCTCGCGATGCGGTGTTCAACGTTTTCGAAGCGCTGCTGGTCGAGCCCGGCCAGGCGGTGCAGGTCAGCCTGCTCGACAATCCCAAGGTGACTGCCCGCGGCGTGGTGCGTGAGGTCAACCCGCAGGTGTCGGCGCAGAGCGGCACGGTGCAGGTCAAGGTCGGCCTCGAAGAAGTGCCGGCGGCGATGACCCTGGGCTCGGCGGTCAGCGCCCATGTCAGCAACCCGGTGGTGCGCAGCGTCGAACTGCCCTGGTCGGCGTTGACCAAGGCGGAGAGCGAGCCGGCGGTGTGGCGCCTCGGTGAGGACGACATCGTGCAGCTGCACCCGGTGCAGGTCGGCCGCTACCTGACCGACAAGGTGATCATCCGCGCCGGCCTGAACGACGGCGACCGCGTGGTGGTGGCCGGTGGGCAACTGCTGCATCCGGGCCAGAAAGTGGAAATCGCCGAGGCCCGTGAACAGAACCAGCAGCAACAGCAGGAGCAGCAGCCATGAAGCGCGCCATCCCTTTCGCGCTGCTCGCCGCCCTGCTCGCCGGCTGCGCGGAAGAAGAAAAACCCGCACCTATCCGTCCGGTGCTTTACACCGAGGTGCAGCAGCAGGATCAGCAGGTGCTGGGCCGCTTCGCCGGCACCATCGAGGCGCGGGTGCAGAGCACCCTGGGCTTTCGCGTCGGCGGCCGGGTGTCCCATCGCCTGGTGGACGCCGGCGCCGAAGTGACGGCCGGCACGCCGCTGGCCACCCTCGACCCCACCGACCAGCAGAACGCCCTGCGCGCCAGCGAAGGCGACCAGGCGCGCGCCGAAGCGCAGTGGATCAACGCCCAGGCCAATGCGCGCCGCCAGCAGGAACTGTTCGACCGCGGCGTTGGCGCCAAGGCCAACCTGGAGCAAGCGCAGACCGAGCTGAGCAACGCCCGCAGCAACCGTGATCAGGCCGAGGCCGCCACCCGCCAGGCCCGCGACCGTCTGAACTACGGCACACTGAAAAGCGACTTCGATGCGGTGGTCACCGCCTGGCACGTGGAGGCCGGCCAGGTGGTCGGCGCCGGCCAGGAAGTGGTCACCCTGGCCCGCCCGGACGTGCGCGAAGCGGTCTTCGATCTGCCCGTGGAGCTGGCCGACGGCCTGGACGATCAGGTGCAGTTCAACGTCGCCTCCCAGCTCGACCCGACCATCGCCACCCGCGGCAGGCTGCGCGAACTGGAGCCGCGCGCCGATGCCGCCACCCGCACCCGCCGCGCTCGCCTGACCCTGGAAGAAACCCCGCCCGGCCTGCGCCTGGGCACCGCCGTGGCCATCAGCCTGACCCGCGCCCAGCAGCCGCGCAGCCTGTTGCCGGCCGCTGCCGTACAGGAAGTCGACGGCCAGAGCCGCGTGTGGCTGATCGATACCCAGGCCAAGACCGTGCACCCGCGCAGCGTGAAGGTGGTCGGCCGCGAAGGCGAACAGATCAGCGTCGAAGGCCTTGCGGCCGGCGACAAGGTAGTCAGCGCCGGCCTGAGCGAACTCATGGACGGCCAGCAGATCCGCATCGATGAGGGCGTCGCACCATGACCCAGCAGGCGCCGCGCAAGGACGGCTTCAACCTCTCGGACTGGGCGCTGCGCCACCAGTCGTTCGTCTGGTACCTGATGTTCGTGTCGCTGCTGATGGGCGTGATTTCCTACATGAACCTGGGCCGTGAGGAAGACCCGGCGTTCACCATCAAGACCATGGTCATCCAGACCCGCTGGCCGGGCGCCACGGTCGACGAAACCCTCAACCAGGTCACCGACCGCATCGAGAAGAAGCTCGAGGAGCTGGATTCGCTCGACTACGTGAAGAGCTACACGCGGCCGGGCGAGTCGACCGTCATGGTGTTCCTGCGCGACACCACCAGCGCCGGCAACATCGATAACATCTGGTACCAAGTTCGCAAGAAGATCGACGACATTCGCGGCGAATTCCCCCAGGGCCTGCAGGGTCCGTCGTTCAACGACGAATTTGGCGACGTGTTCGGCTCCATCTACGCCTTCACCGGCGACGGCCTGAGCATGCGCCAGCTGCGCGATTACGTGGAGAAGGTGCGCGCCGAGATCCGCAGCGTGCCGGACCTGGGCAAGGTGCAGATGGTCGGCCAGCAGAACGAGGTGTTCTACCTCAACTTCTCGACCCGCAAGCTGGCCTCACTGGGCATCGACCAGCGCCAGGTGGTGCAGAGCCTGCAGGCGCAGAACGCGGTGACGCCCTCCGGGGTGATCGAATCCGGCCCGGAGCGGATTTCCGTGCGCACCAGCGGCCAGTTCGCCTCCGAAGCCGACCTGCGCAACGTCAACCTGCGCCTCAACGACCGTTTCTACCGGCTGACCGATATCGCCGAGATCACCCGCGACTACGTCGACCCGCCCCAGGCGCTGTTCCGCTACAACGGCAAGCCGGCCATCGGCCTGGCCATCGCCATGCGCGACGGCGGCAATATCCAGACCTTCGGCGAAGCGTTGCACGGCCGAATGGACGAGCTGACCGCCGAGCTGCCGGTCGGCGTCGGCGTGCACGTGGTGTCCGACCAGGCCGAAGTGGTCAAGGACGCGGTCAGCGGCTTCACCCGCGCGCTGTTCGAGGCGGTGCTGATCGTCATGCTGGTGAGCTTCGTCAGCCTCGGCATCCGCGCCGGTCTGGTGGTCGCCTGCTCGATTCCGCTGGTGCTGGCCATGGTGTTCATGTTCATGGAATACAGCGGCATCACCATGCAGCGTATTTCCCTGGGCGCGCTGATCATCGCCCTCGGGCTGATGGTCGACGACGCGATGATCACCGTCGAGGTGATGGTCACGCGCCTGGAAAAAGGCGACTCGCTGCACGACGCCGGCACCTTCGCCTATACCTCCACGGCCTTCCCGATGCTCACCGGCACCCTGGTCACGGTGGCCGGCTTCGTGCCCATCGGCCTCAACTCCAGCTCGGCGGGCGAGTACACCTTCACCCTGTTCGCGGTTATCGCCGTGGCGCTGCTGCTGTCCTGGCTGGTGGCCGTGGTGTTCGCTCCGGTGATTGCCGTGCACATCCTGCCCAAGCGCCTGCAGGCCAAGGAAAAAGGCCCGGGCCGCATCGCCCGCGCCTTCGATAGCGGCCTGCTGCTGGCCATGCGGCACCGCTGGTGGACCATCGGCCTGACCATCGCCCTGTTCGCCGCCTCCCTGGCCGGCATGACCATGGTGCAGAGCCAGTTCTTCCCGGCTTCGGATCGCCCGGAGCTGCTCGTCGACCTCAACCTGCCGCAAAACGCCTCGATCAACGAGACCCGCGCCCAGGTCGACCGCCTCGAAGCCACCCTGCAGGGCGACGAGGACATCGCCCGCTGGAGCACTTACATCGGCCAGGGCGCCCTGCGCTTCTACCTGCCGCTCGACCAGCAATTGCAGAACCCCTTCTATGCCCAGCTGGTGATCGTCGCCAAGGACATCGACGCCCGCGACCGCCTGGTGGCCAAGCTCAACAAGCGCCTGCGCGAGGACTTCGTCGGCATCGGCACCTTCGTGCAGCCCCTGGAAATGGGCCCGCCGGTGGGCCGGCCGATCCAGTACCGGATCAGCGGGCCGAACGTCGATCAGGTGCGCAAGCACGCCCTGGAACTGGCCACCCTGCTGGACAAGAACCCGGACATCGGCGAGATGGTTTACGACTGGAACGAGCCCGGCAAAGTGCTGCGCATCGACGTCGCCCAGGACAAGGCGCGGCAGTTCGGGCTGTCGTCCGAAGACGTCGCCAACCTGCTCAACAGCGTGGTCAGCGGCAATACGGTCACCCAGGTGAAGGACGACATCTACCTGATCGACGTGATCGGCCGCGCCGAAGACAGCGAACGCGGCTCGCCGCAAACCCTGGAGAACCTGCAGATCGTCAACCCGAACGGCGTGGCCATCCCGCTGCGCGCCTTCGCCACCGTCGGCTACGAGCTGGAGCAGCCGCTGGTCTGGCGCCGCGACCGCAAGCCGACCATCACCCTCAAGGCTGCGGTGGTCAGCGATATCCAGCCAACGGATCTGGTCGCCGATCTGGCGCCGGACATCCAGAAATTCTCTGACGGGCTACCCAACGGCTACAGCGTCGCCACCGGCGGCACCGTGGAGGAAAGCGGCAAGGCCCAGGGCCCGATTGCCAGCGTGCTGCCATTGATGCTGTTCCTGATGGCCACCTTCCTGATGATCCAGCTTCACAGCGTGGCCAAGACCTTCCTGGTGTTCAGCGTGGCGCCGCTGGGCCTGATCGGTGTGGTACTGGCCCTGGTGCCGACCGGCACGCCCCTGGGCTTCGTGGCGATTCTCGGAGTGCTAGCGCTGATCGGCATCATCATCCGCAACTCGGTGATCCTGGTGACCCAGATCGACGAATTCGAACGGGCCGGCGACTCACCCTGGCAAGCGGTGATCGATGCCACCCACCACCGCCGCCGCCCGATCCTGCTGACTGCCGCCGCCGCGAGCCTGGGCATGATCCCCATCGCCCGCGAAGTGTTCTGGGGGCCGATGGCCTACGCCATGATCGGCGGCATCTTCAGCGCCACCCTGCTGACCCTGCTGTTCCTGCCGGCGCTTTATGTGGCGTGGTATCGGATCGAGGAGCCTTCCGAAGAGAAGCGCGAGAAGACGCCGGCTTGAGGTGAATGACCTATCGCGTGCTGTCAGCAAGATCGGCGTCGCTCGATAGCCCCTTCGCGGGCATGGCCCGCTCCCACATCGGGATTTGTGGGCACCGACAAACTTGGTGCCGAGCACAGATCCTGTGGGAGCGGGCCATGCCCGCGAACGCTTTCAGCTCCCCCGCGCCCGCTTGAGCCGATAGGCAAACTGCGCCCGGCTCAGCCCCAGCAGCCGCGCCGCTGCAGCCAGGTTGCCGGCGCTGCGCTGTAGCGCCTGTTCCAGCAACTGGTTTTCCACAGCTTCCAGGGACAGGCTGGCATCAGGCAAGTCCGGGCAGCCAAGGCGGGTCAGCAGATCCACCTCGCCGGGCTGTTCCTGGTCTTGTACCAGGCGCCCCTGCTGCAGCAGCGAATAGAATTCGGCAGGCAGTTCCTCGTCGCGGAACAGGTGGTTGAGGTCGATGGGGGCGCCGTCGTTGCTGGCGATCACCCCGCGCTCGATCAGGTTCTGCAACTCGCGGATATTGCCGGGGAAGCTGTAGTTGAGCAGCGCCTTGAGGCCGCGCATGGTCAGGCCGACCGGCGTGCGCCCGTAGCGCTCGCAGTAGCGGCGCATGAAGAAATCCACCAGCAGCGGGATGTCGTCGCGCCGTTCGCGCAGTGGTGGGATATGGATGGGGTAGACGTTGAGGCGGTAGTACAAGTCCTCGCGAAACTCGCCACGGCGCACCGCCGCACGCAGGTCAACGTTGGTGGCGGCGATCACCCGCACGTCGACGCTGATCACCGAGGTGCCGCCGACCCGCTCGATCTCGCGCTCCTGCAGGGCGCGCAGCAGCTTGCCCTGCCCTGGCAGACTCAGGCAGGCGACCTCGTCGAGAAACAGCGTGCCACCCTGAGCACGCTCGAAGCGGCCGGGGCGTGAATGGCTGGCGCCGGTGAAGGCGCCGCGCTCGACGCCGAACAGCTCGGCCTCGATCAGGCTCTCGGCGATGGCCGCGCAGTTGAGCGCCACGAATGGTCCATCACGGCGCTCGCTCATGCGGTGCAGGTTGCTGGCGAACAGTTCCTTGCCGACCCCGGACTCGCCACCGAACAGCACCGTGGCCGGCGTGCGCGCCACCCGCTGCAGCGACTGGAAGGCGGCGTTGAAGGCGGCCGAAGCGCCGATCATGCGGCCTTCGTCGGTTTCTCCCGTGCTGGCCGGCAACGGCTGGTAGGCGGCACGTTCCAGGCCGCTGCCCTCGCCTTCCTCGGCCGAAGCGTTGAGGTAGCGCAGGTCCTCTTCAACGTCCCCCCAAAGCTCGGCGGTCTTGCCCAGCACGCGGCACACCTGGTGGCCCATGGCGCGGCATTCCACCTCGCGAAACACCACCAGGCGGCCGAACAGCCCGCTCACGTAGCCGGTGGCGTAGCCGATTTCCATCCAGCAGGCCGGGTCGTTGCCGATGCCGTAGGCGGCGATATGTTCGTCGTCCTCGTGGGCGTGGTGCCAGAGAAATTCGCCGTCGTAGTGGCCGCGGTCGACATCGAACTCAAAGTGCAGCGGCTCGACCTTGACCATGCCTTCGAGCCCATGCAGACGGATGCCGGCGGCGAAGATCGAGGCTGGCTCGGCGCCCGCCCAGCGCTGCTGCACCAGGCGCGCATCGCGGGCGCCGGACAGGTAGCCAACACGGGTGAACAAACCGCGCGCCCGCTCCATGCCAAGGCTGTCGATCAGCTCGCGGCGCAGCGCGCCCAGGGCTTCACAGTGCAACAACACCATGCGCTGGTCGTTGAGCCAGATGCGCCCGTCGCCTGGCGAGAAGAACAGGCATTCGGTGAGGTCACGCAGGGTCGGCGCGCTCTGCCAGTCCAGCGCGTCGCTGGCGCCGCGGTAATGGGGCACTTCGGTGATCTGCAACGCATCCAGGGAAATACGACGGGTATCGATCACACACGACTCCTCGCTTGCGCAATTCATCACCTCGATCTGCGGCGGGCAGGCTGCGGATTGCTCATTTGCTCAACAGCAAGCCCTTTAAAACCACACCTGACGGATCGTAAAAATTCGATGAATACAGCCAGCTTATTGAATTGTTATGGATTATCCGCACCACCCAACACCGCGACACGGCTGGGCACGCTCCTTGCGATCAGTGTTGATGCCACCGGCACCTCACTCAAAACAACAATACTCCAAGGAGACACCATGTCTCGACTGCCGAAATCAGAATCCAACGCCGTCCTGCTGGACGAACAGGTATGGGAGGCCAAGCTGTTTTCCGGAACCTGGCGCCCGCCGATGACAGGCGGGCGTAACGAGGTCATCGAACCGGCCACGGGTGAACGCCTGGCTACCACCGGCCAGGCCCGCGCCGAGGATGTCGCCATGGCCACCGCCGCGGCGGCCGCCCAACAACCGGCCTGGGAGGCCGTGCCGCCACGCCAGCGTGCCGATATCTTCCTGCGAGCCGCCCAGTTGCTGCAGGTCGAGGCAGACGAATGCGCACTGTTCATCGCCCGGGAAACCGGCGGCATCCTGCCCAAGGCCCAGCATGAAGTGCGCGAAGCGGTGCTGTTCCTGCAGCTCGCCGCCGGCCAGGTGATGCAGCCCCATGGCCTGGTGCTGCCGAGCAACAGCGGCACCCTGTCCTACGCACGGCGCCTGCCCCACGGCGTGGTCGGGGTGATCTCGCCGTTCAACTTTCCGCTGATCCTGTCGATCCGCGCCGTGGCGCCGGCCCTGGCCGCCGGCAATGCGGTGGTGCTCAAGCCCGATCCGCAGACGCCGATTGCCGGCGGCTTCCTGATCGCCCGCCTGTTCGAGCTGGCCGGCCTGCCCGAGGGCGTGCTGCACGTGTTGCCCGGCGGCGCCGATGCCGGCGCAGCGCTGTGCAGCGACCCGCACGTGCGCATGATCGCCTTCACCGGCTCCACCGCTGCCGGCCGCAAGGTGGCGGAAACCGCCGGCCGCCACCTGAAGAAGGTGGCGCTGGAGCTGGGCGGCAAGAACCCGCTGATCATCCTCGACGACGCCGACCTAGAACGCGCCCTGAGCTGCGCCAGCTGGGGCGCCTTTCTGCATCAGGGGCAGATCTGCATGGCCAGCGGCCTGATTCTGGTGCACGAATCGCTGCACGCGCGTTTCGTCGAAGGGCTGGTCGACCGCGCCCGGCGCCTGCGCGTCGGCGACCCGGCGGGCGGTGATGTGCAGCTCGGCCCGATGATCAACGAGAACCAGCTGGTGCGTACCCATCAATTGGTGCTCGACAGCGTGGTGGCCGGCGCCCAGCTGCACACCGGCGGCCAGTACGACGGCCTGTTCTACCAGCCCACCGTGCTCAGCCACCTGACGCCGGGCATGCCGGCCTTCGATACCGAGCTGTTCGGCCCGGTGGCCTGCGTGGCCAGCTTCGCCAGTGACGAAGAGGCCATCGAGCTGGCCAATCGCACCGAGTACGGCCTCGCCGCGGCAGTGATCTCGCGCTCCGTGGGCCACGCCATGGCGGTCGGCGCCCAGCTGCGCGCCGGCATGCTGCACATCAACGACCAAACGGTGAACGACGACGGCGTCAACCCGTTCGGCGGCCGCGGCAACTCCGGCAACGGCGGCAGCATGAGCGGCCCCGCCAACTGGGACGAATTCACCCAGTGGCAATGGGTGACGGTAAAGGACACGCCGCCGCAGTACCCCTTCTGACCCACCCGACTGACCCACAACAAGAACAAGAGGACGCACCATGAACCTGCACGACAAGACCCTGATCGTCACCGGCGCCGCTTCCGGCATCGGTGCCGAAGTCGCCCGCCTGGCGCGCTGCGCCGGCGCGCGAGTGATCGCCCTGGATCGCCACGAGCCGCAGATCAGCGTGCACGCCTATCACCAAGTGGATCTGGGCGACCCGGCGAGCATCGACCAGGTGATCGCCCGCCTGCCCGGGCGCATCGACGGCCTGTGCAACATCGCCGGCGTACCCGGCACCGCGCCGGCCGAGCTGGTCGGCCGGGTCAACTACCTGGGCTTGCGTCATCTCTCGGAGGGCCTGCTGTCGCGTCTGGCCGGCGGCTGCATCGTCAATGCCGCATCGATCCTCGGCGCCGAGTGGGCGCAGCGCCTCGACGCCCACAAGGCGCTGGCCGCCACCACGGGTTTCGTGGCCGGCAGCAATTGGCTGGCCGCCAACCCGGTCGAGCAGGCCACCTGTTACCAGTACTTCAAGGAGGCGCTGATCGTCTGGTCGTACCAGAACGCCTCGCCCTGGTTCCGCGAACACGACGTGCGCATGAACTGCGTGGCGCCCGGCCCGGTGTTCACGCCGATCCTCGGCGACTTCGTGCAGATGCTCAGCGAGGAACGCCTGGAGCGCGACGGCCGCAACATGAAGCGCCCGGCCCTGGCCGACGAAGTGGCCGCCGTGGTGCTGTTTCTCTGCTCGGATGCGGCGCGCTGGGTGTGCGGCGCCAATATCCCGGTCGATGGCGGGCTGGCAGCCAGTTACGTGTGAGCCTCGCCGAGGCCGCACCACGATCTACGACAAAAACAACAAGACAAGGATCATCACCATGCACGCATCACGTCTCTCGGTTCTGACCCTCGGCCTGGCGACCCTGGCGGGCACCGCCCAGGCCTACGACCTGCCTTCCATCAACCTCGGTTCCACCAGTTTCTACGACGGCGCGCTGCTGCCTGGCGGCCCGGGCGGCTACGTGGTCGAGTACCTGATTTACGGCAAGGCCTCGCGCTTCAACGACCAGCATGGCGACAAGCTGCCGCTGCCCAAGCAGGAGATCGAAACCTTCGCGCCGGTCACCCAGTACATCTATCTGGCCCAGCCACTGGCCAATGGCTGGATGCCAGGCGCCACGGTGATCGTGCCCTGGCTGGCCCACGCAGAAGTGGACGACGGCCTCGACAATGCTGTGCTCAGCTCACGCGAAGGTGTAGGCGACATGGTGCTGGGGGCCTTTCTGCAATCGCCGGTAAGTACCCGCGCCGACGGCTCGCCGCTGTTCGCCCAACGCATCGAAGCCGAAGTGATTCTGCCCACCGGCGCCTACGACCGCGACAAGGCGGTCAATCCGGGCAGCAACTTCTGGTCGTTCAACCCCTACTACGCGGCAACCTACTGGTTCACGCCCAGGTGGTCGGTCAGCGGGCGCTTCTGGTACCTGTGGAACGCCAAGAACCGTGATCCATTAACCTCGTTCGGCGATGTGTCGGGCACCCAGGCGGGCCAGGCGCTGCACGCCAACTTCGCCACCCAGTACGCGCTCACCGACCAACTGAGCGTCGGCCTGACCGGTTACTGGCTCAAGCAGATCACTGACACCGAGGTCGACGGCCGCGATGTCAGCGGCCGCCGTGAAAAGGTCTGGGCCATAGGGCCGGGCCTGACCTACAGCTTCTCGAAGGAGACCATCGTGACCGCCAACAGCTACTTCGAGCAGGACGCCGAGAACCGCACCGAGGGCAACAAGTTCGTGCTCAGCTTCGTGCACAAACTGTTTTAGCGGCCCCCGGCGCGATACTCGTCACGGCGCCTTGGCGACGGGCGCAGGCTGCGCGGCCTGCGCTTCGACGGCAGCTTCCGGACGGCGCGCGTAGCGCTGGGCGAGCACCGCGCAAACCATCAGCTGGATCTGGTGGAACAGCATCATCGGCAGGATCATCAGGCCGATGCTGCCACCGGCGAACAGCACCTGGGCCATCGGCACGCCAGTGGCCAGGCTCTTCTTCGAGCCGCAGAACAGGATGGTGATGCGGTCTTCCTGGTTGAAGCCGCACACCCTGCCGAGCAGCGCGGTAATGCCCAGCGCCAGGGCCAGCAGAATGCAGCAGGAGAGGATCAGCAGACCCAGGGTCGGCCAGGACACCTGATTCCACAGGCCTTCGACCACCGCCTCGCTGAACGCGGTGTAGACCACCAGGAGGATCGAGCTCTGGTCGACGTACTTGAGCCAGTTCTTGTTGCGGCCAACCCAGGCGCCGATCCAGCGGCGAGCGATCTGGCCGGCGATGAAGGGCACCAGCAGTTGCAGGGTGATCTTGCCGATGGCGTCGAGCATCGAGCCGCCGCTGCCGTGTACGTCCATCAGCAGCGCCACCAACAGCGGGGTGAGGAAGATGCCGAACAGGCTGGAGGCCGCCGCACTGCAGATCGCAGCCGGGATGTTGCCGCGCGCCAGCGAGGTGAAGGCGATGGCTGACTGCACGGTGGCCGGCAGCGCGCACAGGTAGAGCATGCCCAGGTACAGCTCGGTGCCGATCAGCGGCGACAGCAGCGGCTTGAGCGCTAGGCCGAGCAGCGGGAAGAGGATGAAGGTGCAGCTGAATACCAACAGGTGCAAACGCCAGTGGCCGGCGCCGGCGAGGATCGCCTCGCGCGACAGCTTGGCGCCGTGCAGGAAGAACAGCAGGGCGATCGCCAGGTTGGTGATCCAGCCGAACGCCACGGCCGCCTGGCCGCTGACCGGCAGGAAGGTGGCGGTTAGTACGACGGCGATCAGCGTCAGGGTGAAGTTGTCGGGCAGTAAACGGGAACGGGCCATGGGCAGGACTCCGGGCAGGCGATGGCAAAGTTGCCACAGAAAGGGCGCCACTCTACCCTGAGCGGCAATTGCCGACTAACGCCATAAAGCCAGATCATGTCGCCTAACGGACAAAACAGCATTGCCGAACGCAGTATTCCCCAGCTGGAACGCCTGCCCCGGCCGCTTTATGCGCGCAACGAGTCGCTACAGCGCCAGACCGGCACGCCGCGCCACAGCCACCCGTGGGTGCAGCTGACCTACGCCATCCAGGGCGTACTGCACGTGCGCACCGCCGCCGGTAGTTTCGTCGCGCCGCCACAGCGGGCCATCTGGATTCCCGCCGGCCTGGAACACGAGGTGCTGAGCTCGCCAAACACCGAAATGCGCAGCCTGTATCTGCAAGACGAGAACCCCGAAAGCGTCGCCGAGAGCTGCCGGGTACTGGGCGTGGATGCGCTGACCCGCGAATTGATCCGCAGCTTCTGCGAACTGCCGGTGGAGTACGACGAGGATGGCCCGGATGGGCGCCTGGCACAGGTGCTGCTCGACCGCCTGCGCGCGGCGCCGGAGGTGCTGTTGTCGCTGCCGCTGCCGAGCGATGCGCGGCTGAAGAAACTCTGCAGCCGCCTGCAGAACAGGCCCGACAACGACCGCACCCTGGCCGCCTGGGGTGACGAGCTCGGCGTGTCGGAAAAGACCCTCAGCCGCCTGTTCCTGCGCGATACCGGCCTGACTTTTCGCGCCTGGCGCCAGCGCCTGCGCCTGCTCGGCGCGCTGACCCCGCTGGAGCGCGGCGAGCGGGTCACCGATGTCGCTCTGCTCTGCGGCTACGACTCCACCTCGGCCTTCATCGCCGCCTTTCGCCAGCAATTCGGCGCTACGCCGGGCGAGTTCTTCAGCGGCTGACTCAGCTGCTACGGCGCACCTGCAAGCCTGAATAGCCGTGATCGCCCGGCTCACCACCGAGCACCAATTGGCCGCTGTCGGCCAGTTCGCGGGCACGCCAGAACAGGAAGAAGTCGGTGGCGAAGAAGCCGTCGCAGCGCGCCATCACCTCGGCCATCACCCGCGCCAGGGGTTGTGGCTCGGCGCGAGCGTGGCGCAGCAGCGCCGCGTCGATGGCCTGGTAATCCTCGGCGCTGAATGCGCCGGCCTGCCAGCGATGGATCAACCCGCCATCGGCGACTGCGGCGCGCCACTGCGCCGCCAGCTCGGCGAGACGTTCAGGGCCGACCGGCTGCGGATTGGCCAGCTCCAGTAGCGCCTGCGGCGCGTGCATGGCCACCGCCTTGCGGCTCTGCACCCAGCTGTTGCCGGTGCCGCAGGCCACTTCGATCAAGGGCACGTCGCTACCTTCAAGAGCATGGGCCACCCGCGCCAGCAGCAATTGCTCGCTGGCGCTGTCGCCGTGCCAGACGGTCACCGGCCGCTCCTGGCGGGCCAGATTGGCGAGCCACCGCGCGTCGGCGGGCAGGTCTATGGCAAAGTCCGGCACCGGCGTCACCCCGACTGGCCATACCGCGCGCCAGAACGCCGCGCGGGCCGCACAGGGCGGGGCGTCGACATCGACCAGCGGGCCGACGGCCAGGTCGTCGCGCAGCACGCGTAGGCCAGCCTCGGTCGCCTCCGGGCCGATCACATGGCTCACGCCAGCGACGGCGTTGTCACCGCAGACCAGATGCCACATACCTCATCCTCCTCGTCGCGGGTTAAGGGCTGAGCTTGACCGCCAGCGCGCGCTTTTCGCCCTGTTGCCAGGTGCCGGTCAGGCTGCCGTCGGCCTGGAATTCGAGTTCGAAGCGCGCCGGCGGTTCGCCGCTTTCGTGCAGGGTGAGCGAATCCTGCTGGAATTCACCGCCCAGCTCGATGTACTTCGCGTGTTTGTCGTAGAAGTAGCTGGCGGTCAGGCTGCGGTCGCTATACAGCTGCTCGATCACCAGGGTGATCGGATAGGCGCCGAGGCTGCCCTGGTAAACGCCCTGCGCCATGCTATTGGCCGGCAGGGCGCAATCGCTGCGTTTTTCCAGCAGCAGGCAGCGGCCATAAGGGCTCATGTCGGCGCTCAGGGCCTGGTAGCTGATGCTCTCGGGAAACTCGCCAAGCTCGTCCAGCGCGCGGCTGGCGTGGTTGGCGCAGCTGCCGCCAATCACCGTCATGCTGTCTGCGCCCAGCTGTAGGCGGTCGAAGTCGAAGCTGGCCTCGCCGAGGCTCTCCAGGCATTCGCTGTACAGGGCGCGCTGGTCTTCCTGCTGCTGCTCGTCGTCACTCAGCTCGTCCGGGTCCACCGGCTGGCTGGGCGGCATGGCCTTGAGGAAGTCCTGCATGCGTTTGGCCCGTTTGCCCTGCAGCTCGGCTTGCAGACGCGCCAGCCCTTCAGGAGTGAGCAACTGTGCCAGGCCGATGGGTCGCCCGCTGGCCAGGTCGAAGTTGTAGGCAGTCGAGTTCTCGCTGCTGTAGGCGGCGGTGTACTCGCTGTCGACGTTCAGCGACATATAACCCGGGCCCTGACCGACCAGCTGATAATCGAGACTGTTCACGCCGCCGATTTCGCCCTCCTTGGGCCGCACCTTCTCGAACGGCGACTTGGCGAAGCGGCCGGGCAACGCCTGCAGTTCGCGCACATGCAGGAAGGTGTTGATGCGCGCAATGGCCGGGCTGTCGCCGACCAGTAGCGGGAAACGGTAGGTTTCCCAGTCGCTGCGCTTGTCGGTGAGATCGTCGATACGCACATCGGCCAGTGCCGGCAGGGCGATGGCGAGCAGGGGCAGTAGCAGCAGACGCACGGCAGGTCCTTATTGCAGTCACGGGAGGCCGGCAGTATCCGCCAGGCCCAGCGCGAACTCCAGACGCCGGGTCAGAGCAGTTTGCCGGGGTTCATCAGCCCGGCGGGATCCAGCGTCTGCTTGAGGCTGCGCATCAGTTCCAGCTCTAGCGGGTCCTTGTAGCGCCGCGCCGCCTCGCGCTTGGCCTGGCCGAGGCCATGCTCGGCGCTGATGCTGCCGGCGAACGCCGCGGTCACGTCGTAGATCAGGTGCATGATCGCCTCGGCCTGAGCCTTGAACGGGGCATCCTCGCTGCCCACCGGCTTGCTGATGTTGTAGTGCAGGTTGCCGTCACCAACGTGGCCGTAGCAGACGATGCGCACACCCGGAAATGCCTGCTGCAAGCGCTCGTCCGCCTGGGCGATGAAGGCGGCAATGGAGCTGACCGGCACGCTGATGTCGTGCTTGAGGCTCGGCCCCTCGTGGTTCTGCGCTTCGGAAATGCCCTCACGCAACTTCCACAACGCCGCGACCTGCGCCTCACTGCCCGCCACCACCGCATCCAGCGCTTCACCTTCCTCGAATGCTGCACCCAGGCCGCTTTCCAGCATGGCGTTGAGCGGTGCCTCGGGCAGCGTGTCGCTGAGTTCGATCAGCACGTACCAGGGATGCTCATCGGCGAAGGGATCGCTGCAACCCGGTACGTGGCGCAGCACGAACGCCACGCTCTGCCGCGACATCAGCTCGAACCCGGTCAGCCGATCGCCGCACAACGCGCGCATACGGCCGATCAGCGCCACCGCCGCCTGCGGGCTGGGCAGCGCAACCCAGGCCGTGGTGCGGCTGCGCACCGCCGGGTAGAGCTTGAGCACCGCCGCGGTGATGATGCCCAGGGTGCCTTCGCTGCCGATGAACAGATGCTTGAGGTCATAGCCGGTGTTGTCCTTGCGTAAGCCGCGCAAGCCATTCCAGAGGCGCCCGTCGGGCAGCACCACTTCGACGCCCAGGGTCAGGTCGCGCATGTTGCCGTAGCGCAATACGGCGGTGCCGCCGGCATTGGTCGCCAGGTTGCCGCCGATGGTGCAACTGCCTTCGGCGCCGAG
Source organism: Pseudomonas fulva 12-X (assembly GCF_000213805.1). Lineage (NCBI taxonomy): Bacteria > Pseudomonadati > Pseudomonadota > Gammaproteobacteria > Pseudomonadales > Pseudomonadaceae > Pseudomonas > Pseudomonas fulva. Next base: position 4,757,535 of record NC_015556.1, read on the forward strand.
CGACAGGGGAAACTGGCGGCCCACCGCAGCGGCGGCTTCCTGCACCTGCTGGAGCACCACGCCGGCCTCGACGGTGATGGTTTCGTTGCCCGCATCGACGTCGCGAATCCGGGTCAGGCGGGTCAGCGACAGCACCACCTGGTGCCCCGAGTCGTCGGGGATCGACCCGCCACACAGGCCGGTATTGCCGCCCTGTGGCACCAGCGCCACGCCGGCCTGGTGACAGGCGCGAACCACTGCAGCGACTTCCCCGGCGGAGGCCGGCCGCACCACCAGCGCGGCGCGGCCGCGGTAGGCGTTACGCCAGTCGCTGAGGTAGGCCTGCATGGCGGCTTCATCATTGATCAGCCCTGCGGGACCGACAATTTCGCTCAAATCTCGCAGCAGTTCGGCTGGCAGGTGGCTCATGGAATCGCGCTCCGCAATGAATCGTCAGGCTCCTGTGAACAAGCCCCTTAGTGATAACTACGCAGACATGAATACAGAGTGAGGTTCAACGCTCTGCATATGAAATATTCCCAGCAAGTTGCATCAGCAAATGGTACGGCCGCGAACAGCATAAGTCATCGTATAACGAAAATTAAATCGGCAATAATCCGCCCATTTATAAAATATAAATAGGCAACAATCCGCCGACTCAATATAAATCATTCACCCATTGATATAAGAAAGATAATGAAACATTTAATAAAGCAGTTATTAATCAAAAAGTTATGCAAATGAAACATTATGAATCGGGTTATCTAAAGATGCTTTGTTGACAGGCCGAACAGCGCAGACAATCATCCTCTTGTCGTCATACGACAACGTACGACACCAGCTAATAATAATCATAGGATCCGCTCTCGCCATGAGTAACCGCAGCAGTCCAGACCGGCACTAACGCCGCCTCGCCATCCCCAATCGCCATATGACTTACCTGCTGATTAATTATCGGGCGGGTTGGGCTTCCTATTAAGTGCGCGCTGAAAACAAGCCATCGAGTTGTTCAGGCGTGGCGTTATCGGAGAACTTCCAATGAATAAAATTCTGTCCGCGACCTTGCTGTCCGCAGCCCTGCTGACCACTTCCGCCACCAGCTTCGCCCAGGAGCCGAACTGGCCGACCCGTGCGGTGCAGGTGGTGGTGCCGGCCAACGCCGGCGGCGACACCGACTTCAACGCCCGCATGATGGCCAAGTACTTCACCCAGATCACCGGCAAGCCGATGGTGATCACCAACATGGGCGGCGGTGGCGGTACCGTAGCGGCGTCCCATGTGAAGGAATCGGCTGCCGATGGCCACACCATCCTGTTCACCCACACCGGCCAGTTGATCGTCAACGAAGTCGCCGGCCTCAGTGAAGACAGCTATGACGCCTTCGACATTTCCTGCATCGCCGGCGTCGACAAGGCATCGATCTTCGTGGCCTCCAAGCAGTCGGGCATCGACAGCGTCGAGAAGCTGATCGCCCAGGCCAAGGAAAAGCCCAAGAGCATCTCCTACGGCACCGAGATGGGTAACTTCTCTCACCTGCAGGGCCTGATGTTCGAGAAGCGCACCGGTACCGAGCTGCGCTACATCGACACCGGCACCGTGGCCGAGCGTATCGTCGCGCTGCTGGGCGGGCGCATCGACATGGGCGCGATCAGTTACGGCGCGCTGCAGGACTATATCCAGAGCGGCGCGATGAACGCCCTGGCGCAGCCCAACGAGGAGCGCAACCCGCTGGTCGGCGACATCCCCACCTTCCGCGAGAAGGACGTCGACCTGATCGTCGAGAAGCCCTACGTGGTCGCCTTTCCCAAAGGCACCGACGCCGCCATCGTCGCCAAGATGGCCGAGGTCATGAAACAGATCACCGAGATCCCCAGCTACGGCGAGGAACTGGCCAAGACCTACAAGCAGCCGGTGGCCTACTACGGCACGGACGACGCCATCGCCATGCTCAAGGAACACCGCGAGGAGTTCATGCAGTTCAAGGACGCCCTGCGGCAATCGAACTGATCCCTGCAGCCGCAAGCCCACGCTTGCGGCTTTTTCATTCCCCGATCCATAGGAGTTCGCTGTGGATGCTTTCAAGCGAAAAGAGCTGATCACCGGCGGCTTCATGCTGGCCGCCGGCATCGCTTACCTGCTAGCCACCATGAGCCTGCCGCGCAAGTCGTTCATCGACGCCGCGTTCGTGCCCTACGTACTGGCGATCTTCATGTGCGGGCTGGGCGTGCTGCAGCTGGTATTCGGCTTTCGCAACGCGCCGGCCGCAGATAGCCCGGCCGACGACAAGAAGGGCGAGGTCTCCGAGTACGGCACGGTGATCAAGACCCTGGCGCTGATCGCCGCCTACATCGCGACTCTGGAGCCCATCGGCTTTCCCATCGTCACGGCGATCTACCTGTACCTGCAGTTCATCGTGCTGACGCCCCACGGCCAGAAGATCGGCCACGTGACCTACGCAATCACGGCGATCATCTCGGCCATCGTCATCTACCTCATCTTCCGCCAGGGCTTCGATCTGATGCTGCCCTCCGGCGTGCTGAACATCTAGGAGGCGCGCCATGCTCGACTTGATGACACACGGCTTCGCCGCCGTCTTCTCGCTGCAGATCTTCATCCTCATCACCATCGGCGTGGTGGTCGGCATCATCTTCGGCGCCGTGCCGGGCCTGTCGGCGACCATGGCCGTGGCGCTGTGCCTGCCGCTGACCTTCACCATGGGCCCGGCCGCCGGCCTGTCGCTGCTGGTAGCGCTCTACGTGGGGGCGATTTCCGGCAGCCTGATCCCGTCGATCCTGCTGAAGATTCCCGGCACGCCCTCATCGATCGCCACGGTGTTCGATGGCGGGCCGATGATGGAAAAGGGCGAAGGCTTCAAGGCCCTCGGCATCGGTATCGTGTTCTCGTTCCTGGGCACCTTCTTCGGGATCGGCGCACTGATGTTCATCGCCCCGATGCTGGCCAAGGTGGCGCTCAGTTTCGGCCCGCACGAATACTTCGCCATCGCCATCTTCTCCCTGACCCTGATCGCCACGCTGTCCACCGGCTCGCTGACCAAGGGCGTGTTCTCAGGTGCCCTGGGCTTCGCCTTCTCCACCGTCGGCATCGCCCCGGTGGATGCGATCCGTCGCTTCACCTTCGACCAGTCCAACCTCAACGGCGGCTTCGCCATGCTGGCGGTGATGATCGGCATGTTCGCCGTCGCCGAGGTGATTCGCCTGGCCGAGACCGGGCGCCACGCCGGCATGACCAAGGTCAAGCCACTGGACATGTCCAAGGTGCGAGGCTTCGGCTTCTCGCTGAAGGAATTCGTCGGCCAGCTGCGCAACGCCTTCCGCTCGGCGATGATCGGCCTCGGCATCGGCGTGCTGCCGGGCGTGGGTTCGGGCACCTCGAACATCATTTCCTACATCGTGGCGAAGAAGCGCGCCAAGGACCCGGATTCCTACGGCAAGGGCAACCCTGGCGGCGTGGTGGCCAGCGAAACCTGCAACAGCGCGGCCATCGGCGGCGCCATGGTGCCGCTGCTGACCCTCGGCATTCCGGGTGACACGGTGACCGCCATGCTGCTCGGCGGCTTCCTGATCCACGGCATCCAACCCGGCCCGCTGCTGTTCATCACCCAGGGGCCGCTGGTGTACACCATCTTCGCCGCGCTGATCCTGGCCACGGTGATCATGCTGGTGCTGGAGTTTTACGGCCTGCGCATCTTCATCAAGCTGCTGTCGGTACCCAAGCACATCCTGCTGCCGATCATCCTGGTGCTCTGCGTGGTCGGGGCCTTCGGCCTCAACAGCCGCCTGTTCGATGCCTGGAGCATCCTGCTGTTCGGCATTCTCGGCTACGGCTTCATCAAGGCCGGCATGCCGGCGCCGCCGTTCATCATCGGTTTCATCCTCGGGCCGATGGCCGAGACCAACCTGCGCCGCGGGCTGATGCTTTCCGACGGCAGCTTCACCGCCTTCCTGACCAGCCCGATCTCGGCGCTGTTCCTTGGCTTGGCGGCGCTGTCGGTACTCTGGCACGCCTACAGCCTGCTGCGCGCCAGGAAAGACAAGAAACCCGCCGAGGCGTTATCGACGAGTTGATTGCCCGCTCCTGAAACGAAACAAGCGCCCTGGGGCGCTTGTTTCGTTTCCGCGAGATGAAACCTATTCGGGCTTCTTCAGCTTCGGATTGGGAAAGAATTGCACGGCCTTGACCTTGGGATCCGCCGGTTTCTTCGGCGTCAGCCCGCTGACGTTGACGCGGGTCGGCAGCTCCTTGGCGACCGAGTTGCCACGCTCGTCCAGGGTGTCGGCGTAACCGCACTGCACGCATTCGCGGTGCGGCACGCCATCGACGTTCCACATCTTGATGCTGTCCATCTCGCTGCACGCCGGGCACACGGCTCCGGCGATGAAACGCTTGGGCGTGACTTCTACAGGAGCGTCGCTCATGCCGCCTCCGCACTCAGGCCCAGATGGCGCAGCAGCGCGTCGATGCTCGGCTCGCGGCCGCGGAAATCGACGAACAGCACCATCGGCGCCTGGGAACCTCCGCGGGCCAGGATCGCCTCGCGGAACGCGCGACCGGTCTGCGGGTTGAGCACGCCCTCTTCCTCGAACTTCGAGAAGGCATCGGCGCTCAGCACCTCGGCCCACTTGTAGCTGTAGTAACCGGCCGCGTAACCGCCGGCGAAGATGTGCGCGAAGCTGTTGGGGAAGCGGTTGTAGGCCGGCGGACGCAGCACCGAGACCTCGTCGCGGATGCCTTCGAGCACCTCCAGCACGCTGCGACCATCGCCGTGGGTGACGTGCAGCTCGAAGTCGAACAGCGAGAACTCCAGCTGGCGCACCATCATCAGGCCGGACTGGAAGTTCTTGGCGGCCAGCATCTTGTCGAGCAGGTCCTGGGGCAGCGGCTCGCCGGTCTGGTAATGGCCGGAGATCAGCGCCAGGCCCTCGGGCTCCCAGCACCAGTTTTCCATGAACTGGCTCGGCAGCTCGACGGCGTCCCAGGCCACGCCGTTGATGCCGGACACCCCGACATGCTCGACGCGGGTCAGCAGGTGATGCAGGCCATGGCCGAATTCGTGGAACAGCGTGGTGACTTCGTCGTGAGTCAGCAGCGCCGGCTTGCCCGCCGACGCTGGGGTGAAGTTGCACACCAGGTTGGCCACCGGGCTGACCAGCTCGCCACCGACCGCGCGGCGCTTGTCGCGGGCGCCGTCCATCCAGGCGCCGCCGCGCTTGTTGGCGCGGGCGTAGAGGTCGAAGAAGAAGCGCCCGACGTGCTGGCCGTTCTCGGAAATCTCGAACAGGCGCACGTCCGGGTGCCAGGTGTCGAAGTCATGCAGTTCCTTGATCTGGATGCCGTAGAGCTTCTCGACAATGGCGAACAGGCCGCTCAGCACCTTGTCGATCGGGAAGTAGGCCCGCAGGATTTCCTGGGAAATGCTGTAGCGCTGCTCACGCAGCTTCTCGCTGTAGTAGCCCACGTCCCAGCTTTGCAGGTCGTTGCAGCCCTGCTCGGCTGCGAAGGCGCGCAGCTCGGTCAGGTCCTGCTCGGCGAACGGCTTGCTGCGCACCGCCAGATCGCGCAGGAAGCTCAGCACCTGCTCGCTGGATTCGGCCATCTTACTGGCCAGGCTCAACTCGGCGTAATTGCCGAAGCCCAGCAGGCGCGCCAGCTCCTGGCGCAGCTCGAGAATCTCGGCCATCACCGGGCCGTTGTCGTTCTGCCCAGCGTTCGGGCCCTGGTCCGAGGCGCGGGTGCAATAAGCCGCGTACAGCTCTTCGCGCAGGGCGCGGTTGTCGGCGTAGGTCATCACCGCGTAGTAGCTGGGGAATTCCAGGGTGATCAGCCAGCCCGAGAGGTTCTTGGCTTCGGCGGCCTGCTGCATCTGCGCCTTGGCCGACTCGGTGATGCCGGCCAGCAGGCTTTCGTCCTCGATGTGCTTGGTCCAGGCCTGGGTGGCGTCCAGCAGCTGGTTGGAGAAGCGGCTACCCAGCTCGGACAAGCGCATCTGAATCTCGCCATAACGCTTCTGCTGCTCGGGCGGCAGGTCGATACCGGACAGGCGGAAGTCACGCAGGGCGTGTTCGAGAATGGTCTTTTGCGCGACATCGAATTTCGCTGCTTCGGGGCTGGCGGCCAGCGCTTCGTAGGCCTGGAACAGGGCCCGGTTCTGGCCCATTTCCGTCCAGTATTCCGACAGTTTCGGCAGGCAAGCCTCATAGGCGGCGCGCAGCTCGGGGTTGTTGCGCACGGCATTGAGGTGGCTGACCGGGCTCCAGGCGCGGCCCAGCTTGGCGCCCTGCTCGTCGAGCGCGTCGATCAAACTTTCCCAGCGCGGCGCATCGCCCTGGCTGGCCAGCACCTTGGCGACCACGCTGCGGCTCTCGGCGAGAATGGCATCCACCGCCGGCTCTACATGCTCGGGCAGGATGGACGAATACGGCGGCAGGTCGAAATCTTGCAGCAGGGGATTGTTCGCACTCACGTCGGGTACCTGTGGTGGAATGAATTAGAAACACTGACCAGTGATATGGCGGTCATCTTAATTACAATCAACCCCCGACGTAACTTCAGAGGTTTCTATCGTGGCGATTCGTACTTATCAGGGCACAAAACCGACGCTCGGTGATCGGGTGTTCGTCGACAGCTCGGCGGTGGTCATCGGCGACGTGGAAATCGGCGAGGACAGTTCGGTGTGGCCGCTGACCGTGATCCGCGGCGACATGCACCGCATCCGCATCGGCAAACGCACCAGCGTGCAGGACGGCAGCGTGCTGCACATCACCCACGCCGGCCCGTTCAACCCGGACGGCTTCCCGCTGATCATCGGCGACGAAGTGACCATCGGCCACAAGGTGATGCTGCACGGCTGCACCTTAGGCAGCCGCATTCTGGTCGGTATGGGCAGCACAGTGATGGACGGTGCGGTGGTCGAGGACGACGTGATCATCGGCGCCGGCAGCCTGGTGCCACCGGGCAAAGTGCTGGAGAGCGGTTTCCTGTACGTCGGCAGCCCGGTGAAACAGGCACGGCCGTTGACCGACAAGGAACGCAATTTCTTCAGCTATACCGCCGGCAACTACGTGAAACTCAAGGACCAGCACATTGCCGAGGGCTACGACCACTAGAGTCGAAACACAGATCAAATGTCGGTGCACGGTTTCTCGTAGGGTGGGTTAGCGGCGCTAGCCCGCAATCGATCAGGCACCGCTATCGTGGAGCGCCGCGTAACCCACCAGACAATGGATCGCGTTGCGCCAATGGTGGGTTACGCCGCAGCACATAGACTGGTGTGATCAACAAGGTGACAGGCGGCTAACCCACCCTACGAACATCCGACATTTCAGGTTTGAAACGAAACTAGGGCAGCCGAGCGTGCAAGCACGCGCGCAAAGGAGTAACCTTCATTTGACGTTTAATTTTATTCAAATGAAGGAGGCAGAATGACCGTTACCGCAATGCGTCAGGCCAAACAGGGCAAGGACGACCATTCGCCCGTGGTCGCCGCCTTCTGGGATTTCAGCGCCGGCCGGGAAAAGCTCAGTGAAGCCGAGCGCCTGCAGCAGATTCGCGACGGCTTCGCCGCCGACCTGGTGCAGGCCGTCAAGGCGACCTTCACCCTGCCCGAGCGCAGCCTGGAAACTCTTCTCAACGCGTCGATCTCGACCCTCGAACGCCGCCGCCGCGAGCGCAAGGTGCTCGACCCGGTAGCCTCGGAGCGCCTGGATCGCATCGCCATGGTCTGCCAATTGGCCGAGGACGTGTTCGAAAGCCGCCAGGCAGCCGCCGAGTGGATGTCCCGCGCCAATCGCTCCCTCGGCGACCAGGCACCGATCATGCTCTGCGAGACGGAAATCGGCGCCAAGCAGGTACGCCGGGTGCTCAACGCTCTCGATTGGGGTGGCGCCGCCTGATGCGTGCCTGGCGCGTGGCCAAGGCCAAGCGGGCCACCGACCTGTCCGGACGCGGCGCCGCCATCGAAGGTGGGCGCTGGAACGAGCAGGACATCGCCGCCGTGTACATGGGCCTGAGCCCCGGCATCTGCTGCCTGGAAACCTTCGTGCACGCCGAAGGCCCGCCAGCGATGCCGATGAAGATCACCTGTTTCGAGCTGCCGGACGACGCCGACCTCTACTGGGAGCCCGCAGCGGGCGAGTTGCCAGAAGGCTGGAACGCGCTGCCGGTGGATCGCCCGAGCATGGATTTCGGCAGCGCCTGGCTGCGCGCCGTCAGCCACCTCGGCCTGATCGTGCCGTCCGCGGTGCTGCCGCTGGAGCGCAACCTGGTGGTCAACCCGCTGCACCCGGCCATCAGTCGCATCCGCATCGTCGACACCTACGATTTCACCTACGACCCACGCATGTTCAAGGCGTGACCAGCCCCTAGGAACCCCCGTGAATATCCGCCCCATCAGCGAAGCCGATTTCGACCAGGTCTGGCCCATCATCCGCGATGTGGTCCAGGGCCAGGAAACCTACGCCTATGACCCGGCCATGGACCGCACGACGGCCTGGAAAACCTGGGTCGAGCTGCCCCGCGCCACCTTCGTGGCCGAAGAACATGGGCAGATCCTCGGCACCTATTACATCAAGGCCAACGCCGCAGGGCCGGGCGACCACGTGTGCAACTGCGGCTACATGACCTCGCCGGCCGCCCGCGGCAAGGGCGTGGCGAGCGCGCTGTGCCAGCACTCGCTGCAGGTCGCCCGCGAGCTGGGCTTCCAGGCCATGCAGTTCAACTCGGTGGTGGCCAGCAACACCGTCGCCGTGGCGCTCTGGCAGAAACACGGTTTCGCCATCGTCGGCACCCTGCCCAAGGCCTACCGCCACCGCACGCTGGGCCTGGTGGACTGCCATGTGATGTATCGCTGGCTGGGCGACTGAAACCGATTCCGTAGCCCGGCGTAGAGCGCAGCGAAACCCGGGAATCGAACCTGGGCATCGCTACGCTCAACCGCAGGCTACGAGCTGCAAAGGGGCGAAGCGGTCTTATCCGATCCACTGTGGGAGCCGTGACCTCGCGGCGATTCGCTCAGGCACCGCCGATAGGCAGTCAGGCTGCAATCGCTTCGCCCCGAGGTCGGGGCTCCCACAGGTTGGTCTGGGTGGCTGCTCCTGCCCTGCTGCAGTCGATAAGCCACTAGCGCCCGAGCAGGCTACGACGTGAATCGCGCCAGCGAAAACGCCGACAGATCAGCCGCCCCCGGCTCGCCACAATACTGCATGGCCAGGGCCTCGCCGATACCGGCGGAATGCTTGAAGCCGTGCCCCGAGCAGGCCGACACCAGGATCACGTTAGCCATCTGCGGATGGGTATCGATGATGAAATTGAAGTCCGGCGTAATGGTATAGGTGCACACCTTGGACTTCAGCACCCGCCGGGAAACCCCGAGCAGCCGGCCAGCCACGTGGGCGTCGTACAGGGCGTCGATATCCGCCTGGCTGACGCTGCGATCCACGGTATCCGGGTCGCAGCCTTCGAGGTACTGCTCGGTGGCGACCTTGATGGCGTTCTCGCCGGGCAGCGGCGGGAAACCGTAGCAACTGTCGGTATCCGCCGCGCCGTGCAGCAGGATGTACACCGGCGAGCCGGCAGCAAAACGCTCCGGCTCGTCCAGCTCGAACCACACCAGCTGCTGGCGACAGACCTTCAGCAAGCCCTCGACCGATGCGCCCAGCAGCCGGCCCGTCCACATGCCGGCGCAGACGATGGCCTTGTCCGCCGTAAGCGTGCCGCTGCCCGTGCGCACCCGAACGCCTCCGGCATCGGACTCGATAGCCTCGACCCGCGTATGGGTGTGCAAGACCGCGCCCAGCTTCTCGGCCAGCTTCAGCTGCACCTCGATGGCCCGCTCGGGGCGCACGTAGCCGGCGCCCGGCTCGTAGTAGCCGGTGGCCGCATCGCCGAAGCCGCCGAATTGCGGGAAGCGCTGGCGGATGGCGGCGGCGTCCAACAGGCTGTGTTCGATGCCGAAGCGTTTGGCCAGCGCCGCCGTTTCGCCGCCGAAGTCAGGCGTGCCGTGACCGCGGGTCGGCTCCTGGCTGCTGCTCAGCATCAGCATGCCGCAGGCTTGGAACAACGCCTCGCCGCTCTGCGCCTCCAGCTCGCGCCAGATGCGTTGGGAATTGAGCGCCAGCGGCACGTAGGCCGCGCCCTCGCCCACCGCCTGGCGGGTGATGCGCGTGTCGCCATGGCTGGAGCCCTGGTCGTGGGGCGGCGCATGGCGGTCGATGCCGGCCACGCGCACACCGCGCTTGGCCAGTTGATAGAGGGTGGCGGCGCCCATGGCGCCCAGGCCGATCACGATAACGTCGTAGTGCATGGGACTCTCTACTGCTCGAAGGGCTGGGTTTCTTCGCGAAAGGCGTCGAGGAAGGCGACCATTCGCGCGTGCCGCTGCGCGGCCAGGCGCGCACCGGTGGCGGTCTGAAAGCCGGCGGCCAGGCCCAGCAACTTGGTGTGGAAATGGTCCAGGGCGAAACGCTGGTCATCCAGTGGCCGCTGGCATGCGTCGATATCCTCGGCATCGTACAGCGCGCTGCCCAAGCGCCCGGAGACATGAAAGCAACGCGCCACGCCGACCAGGCCGATGGCGTCCAGGCGGTCAGCATCCTGCAGGATGCGCGCCTCCAGGCTGGTCGGCGTGATGGCGGCGGAGAAACTGTGCGCCTCGATGGCATGGCGCACGGCGGCGACGCGCTCGCTCGGCCAGCCGAGGTATGCGAGCACCTCGCCGGCGCGCGCAGCGGACAACCGCGAAGCGCTGGAGCGCAGCGGCGAATCCTTTTCCACCGCCACGCAGTCATGCAGCAGCACCGCCGCCAGCAGCAACTGCAGATCGCCGCCCTCCTCGCGCTGCAAGCGCCGAACGTTGGCCCACACCCGCTGCAGGTGCGACAGGTCATGGGCGCCATCGTCGGTAGACGGCGCACAGCCAGCCAACAGCTGGCCAGCCAGCTCGGCGTATGGGGCGAAAGGATCCAGATTCATCGACAGGGCGCCAGGTGCGATAGCCGCACCTTAGGGCCAGGCGCGAGCGCTCGCAAGCCGTAGGGCGCAATGTGGCGCCTTGCCATTACTGGACAAGCTCATAGCGCTTGCGCCACCTTTGGCAGCTTCTTCGGGCAGCCTGGCCGCACGCCACGACCACCCCGGCACATAACGATTTTCTCGACGGCTTCGCCTGCTTGAGCGCACATTCCGAACCGCGTCTCAGCAGATAACCGCGCGCCCGGTTATCGTCGGCACAGGATGGCATCGCAGGGATACGCACATGGCAATCACACAACAGTCGCGCATGGCCAAGGTCAACAGCCCGCTCGGCGAAAACGCGCTGGTGATGGAGCGCCTGGCCGGCAACGAATCCCTGGGCCGCCTGTTCCACTACGAGCTCAGCCTGGCCTCGGAAAACTCCTCGCTCAAGCTCAATGCCCTGCTCGGCAAGCCCATGGGCCTGGCCGTGCAACTGGCCGACGGCAGCGACCGCTACTTCCACGGCATCGTCGCGCGCTGCAGCCAGACCGCCCACCGCGGCCAGTTCGCCAGCTATCAGGTCACCCTCAAGCCCTGGTTATGGCTGCTGTCGCGCACCTCCGACTGCCGCATCTTCCAGAGCAAGACGGTGCCGGACATCGTCAAGCAGGTGTTCCGCGACCTGGGTTTCTCGGACTTCGAAGACGCCCTGACCCGCTCCTACCGCGAGTGGGACTATTGCGTGCAGTATCGCGAGACCAGCTTCGATTTCGTCAGCCGGCTGATGGAGCAGGAAGGCATCTACTACTACTTCCGCCACGAGCAGGAGCGCCATGTGCTGGTGCTCTGCGATGCCTATGGTGCCCACAGCACGGCGCCCGGATATGGGCGCGTGCCCTTCTATCCGCTCGACGACCAGATGCGCGAGCGTGACCACATCCACGACTGGCACCTGGCCCACGAGGTGCAGCCCGGCTCCCTGGCGCTCAACGACTACGACTTCCAGCGCCCCAGCGCACGCCTGGAAGTGCGCTCCAGCATCGCCCGCGAGCACGCCAACGCCGATTATCCGCTCTACGACTACCCGGGCGAGTACGTGCAGAGCAAGGACGGCGAGCAGTACGCGCGCAATCGCATCGAGGCGATCCAGGCGCAGTACGAGCAGATCCGCCTGAAGGGCAATGCCCGAGGCCTGGGCAGCGGGCACCTGTTCAGCCTTACCGATTACCCGCGCGACGATCAGAACCGCGAGTACCTGATCGTCGATGCCGAATACACCATCACCCAGGATCTCTACGAAAGCGGCCGCGGCAGCGAGAGCTTCCAGTTCGACAGCAGCCTGACCTGCATCGACGCCAGCCAGGTGTTCCGCCCGCTGCCGCTGACCGTGCAGCCCATCGTGCAGGGCCCGCAGACGGCCATGGTGGTCGGCCCGAAGGGCGAGGAAATCTGGACCGACCAGTACGGCCGCGTGAAGGTGCACTTCTACTGGGACCGCCACGACCAATCCAACGAGAACAGCTCGTGCTGGATTCGCGTGTCGCAGAACTGGGCCGGCAAGAACTGGGGCTCGATTCAGATTCCGCGCATCGGCCAGGAAGTGATCGTCAGCTTTCTGGAGGGCGACCCCGACCGGCCGATCATCACCGGCCGCGTCTACAACGCCGAGCAGACGGTGCCCTACGACCTGCCCGCCAACGCCACGCAAAGCGGCACCAAGAGCCGCTCGAGCAAGGGTGGCACGCCGGCCAACTTCAACGAAATCCGCATGGAAGACAAGAAGGGCGAAGAGCAGCTGTTCATCCATGCCGAGAAGAACCAGGACATCGAGGTTGAGAACGACGAGACCCACTGGGTCGGCCACGACCGCACCAAGACCATCGACAACGACGAAACGGTGCACGTCAAACACGACCGCACCGAGACGGTGGACAACAACGAGACCATCACCATCGGCGTCGATCGTACCGAAAAGGTCGGCAACAACGAGTCCATCACCATCGGCGTGAACCGCAGCGAGAAGGTCGGCAGCAACGAGACCATCGCCATCGGCGCCAACCGTACCGAGACCGTCGGCAGCGATGAAACCATCAGCATCGGCGCCAACCGCACCGAGAGCGTGGGCAGCAACGAAACCATCAGCATCGGCGCCAACCGCACCGAAAGCGTCGGCAACAACGAGCGCACCACCATCGGTGCCGACCGCACCGCGCTGATCACTGCCAACGAGTACGTGCTCGTCGGTGCAGACCAGGCGAACATGGTGGGCGGCAACGAGTCGCACTATGTGCGTGGCGAGCGCAACAGCCGCGTCCTCAAGGATGACAATCTGCATGTCGGCAAGAACTTCGTGCTCAAGGCCGGCGACTCGATCACCCTGCAGACCGGCGCTGCCAGCATCGTCATGAAGAAGGACGGCACCATCGTCATTCGTGGCAAGAACATCAGCATCGACGGCTCCGGGGCGATCAACGTCAAGGCCGCCAAGAACATCGTGATGAAAGGCCAGAAGATCCTGCAGAACTAGGCCGCGATCAGCGCCAGGAGCCCCCCATGACTGTCCAGCACCACACTCCCGCCGCCGCCACTCGCCTCGACGGCGTGGTCATCGGCGTACTGCTCGATGTGCCGCAAGCTTCCAGCCCGGTGGTGGCTTTTGCCGGCTGCCCGTCGGAGACCGGCATTGCCGCGACCACCACCACGGCCCTCAGCCGCGAGGACATCGGCGCCCAGGTGGCCCTGATGTTCGTTGGCGGCGACCCGAGCCAGCCACTGGTGATCGGCCGTATCCAGCGCCTGCCGCAGGCACCGGCGCCTGCCGCCATCGCCCATCTCGACGGCGAGCGCCTGGAATTCAGCGCCGAGCGCGAGATCGTGCTGCGCTGCGGCAAGGCCAGCATCACCCTGACCCGCGAAGGCAAGGTGCTGATCAAGGGCGCCTACCTGTCCAGCCGCTCCAGCGGCGTGAACCGCATCAAGGGCGGTTCGGTGCAGATCAACTAAGAGCCGCCCATGGAACTGCTCAATGCCACCCGGATGGTGACCGCCTACAACCAGGGCCTGGACGCCGATGGCCGCGAATACCTGGTGGTCGTCGTCAAGGGCACCTTCGACCTGCCGGTGGACGGCAGCGTGGCGCGCCTGCTCGATGAGCAGCAGCCGCTGCTGATGAGCGATATCTTTGCCGGCGATCCGGCGCTGTCCGCGCCGTTGCGCGAGTTCGACTTCGCCCCCTTCAAGCCGTACTGCGACGTGCTGGTCAGCGGCAGCGCCCAGGCGCCGGGCGGGCGACCGGTCAGCCAGCTGACCGTGGGCATCCGCGTCGGCCGGGTCAGCAAGGCGTTCAGCGTGTTCGGCCCGCGCCACTGGCAGCCCGGCGCCCTGGGCACCAGCGCCGGCGCGCCGCAGCCCTTCGTGCGCCAGGACATTTCCTACGCCAGCGCCTTCGGCGGCAGCCACCCGGCGCCGGGCAACCCCGAGCAACTGCTGTGCAACCTGCGCAACCCGGCCGGCCGGGGCTGGTACCCGCGCAGCCTGGGCGGCGGCACCGTGGTCGGCATGCCGATGCCCAATACCGAAAAGCTCGGCCAGCCGGTGGATGCTCCCCATGGCGATTTCGAGCCCATGGCCCTCGGCCCGCTGGGCAAGCACTGGCAGGCGCGGGTCGGTTTCGCCGGCACCTACGACCAGGCCTGGCAGGACGAGCAGTTTCCCTTCCTGCCCAGGGACTTCGACGAGCGCTACTTTCAAGCGGCCCCGGTCGACCAGCAGACCGACTACCTCAAGGGCGGCGAAGAGGTGTTCCTGCTCGGCCTGCTGCCCACCGAGCGCGCCGGCTTCCGGGTGCCCAGCGTACGCATGCCGGTGACCTATTTTCTCAGCGCCGGCGGCCATGAAACGGCGGAAGCGGTCATCGACACCCTGCTGGTCGACACCGACGCGAACCATGTGGAAATTACCTGGCGTACCCGCCGCCCCCTCAAGCGCAGCCTGTTTGAGATCGCCCAGGTGCTGGTCGGCGAGAAATCCCGCGCCTGGTGGCGCGCCCGCGAGCTGGGCAAGGACTATTACCCGTCCCTGGCCGCCCTGAGCCGCAGCCGCCTGGCCGAGGATCAATCGTCATGAGCGCCCTCAGCATCCTCTCCAGCGGCATGCTCAGCGCCGTGGGCCTGAGCGCGCCGGCCAGTTGCGCGGCGATCCGCTGCGCCCTCGACAACTTTCAGGAAACCCGCTTCATCGACGGCGGCGGCGAATGGCAGGTCGCTGCCAGCGTGCCGCTGGAGGAGCCGTGGCGCGGGCGTACCAAGCTGGTGAAGATGGCTGCCCGAGCCATCGCCGAAAGCCTGGCCGGCGTGCCGGGCATCGATTGCGCCGCCACGCCGCTGCTGCTCGGCGTCGCCGAACTGGATCGCCCAGGGCGTAGCGACGGTCTGGACAACAGCCTGCTGCGCGATATCGAGCGCGAGCTGGGCGTGCGCTTTCATGAAGCCTCCACGCTGATCCCGCGGGGCCGGGTCAGCGCCGGCGTGGCGCTGCTCAATGCGCGCCGGCTGATCCACGAAGGCGGCCATCGGCATGTGCTGATCGCCGGGGTCGACTCCTTTCTCAACGCAGCCACCCTGTCCGCCTTCGAGCAACGCCAGCGACTGCTCACCAGCCAGCATTCCAACGGTTTCATTCCCGGCGAAGGCGCGGCGGCGGTGGTGGTCGGCGCGCCCGTGCGCCAGGACGCCGAACAGCTGATCTGCTTCGGGCTGGGCTTTGGCGTCGAGAAGGCCACCGTGGAAGCCGACGACATCCCGCTGCGCGCGGACGGCCTGGTGCAGGCCACCCAGGCGGCGCTCAAGGACGGCAACTGCCGTATGGAGCAGATGGACTACCGGCTGACCGACAACTCCGGCGAGCAGTACTACTTCAAGGAAGCCGCCCTGGCGCTGAGCCGCACGCTGCGGGTGGTCAAGGAAGAGTTCGACATTTGGCATCCCGCCGACTGCATCGGCGAATGCGGCGCCGCCATCGGCCCGGCCATGCTGGCAGTGGCACTGGCCGCCTCGCGCAAGGGCTACAGTCCTGGTACGAACATCGTCTATCAACTGGGCAACGACGCCGGCGAGCGCGCCGTGGCGTTGCTGCGTTACCAACGGGTAGGAGCCGCCTGATGACCAATGAGGTCTATGCCAACAACCGGGAGATTTCCTGCAAGGCAGCCAGCGGCAAATCCATCGCCGCCTTTCCCGACGTCTGCTTC
This sequence comes from Pseudomonas fulva 12-X, assembly GCF_000213805.1. Lineage (NCBI taxonomy): Bacteria > Pseudomonadati > Pseudomonadota > Gammaproteobacteria > Pseudomonadales > Pseudomonadaceae > Pseudomonas > Pseudomonas fulva. The sequence goes on from NC_015556.1 coordinate 4,773,730, forward strand.
ACCCCGCCGCAGACACCGCCGATGCCTCTGGGCATCCCGATCCCGTACCCCAACACCGGGCTGTCCAAGGACACCACCAAGGGCACGCGCACCATCCGCATCACCCGCAAGGAAGTGATGCTCAAGAACAAGAGCTACTACAAGACCAGCTACGGCGACGAACCCGGCCGCGCCCCGAAGAAAGGCATCATCACCAGCAAGATCAAGGGCAAGGTGTACTTCACCTCCTGGTCGATGGACGTCAAGTTCGAAGGCAAGAACGTGGTGCGACATATGGATCTGACGACCCATAACCATGGGTCGTTTCCAGGGAATACGCCGACCTGGCCGTATCTGGATCAGATGGCGGCAGCGCAGAATCCTAACGACCCTTGCAGCAACGTAGCAAAGGGGTTGGCAGATAACGACTGTAACCGCCATATCAAAGCCAATACTTCTTCAACAGGTAGCGTCAACCGTAAAGCGGCATCTGCAGCGCTATGTGCAGACGATAAATGCAAAGAATCCATGGCCTGCGTATTGACACCTTATTCACCATCGAACTGCTGCGACGGGAAAACTCCTCACCACATCGTACCTAAGTCGCAATTCAAGGAGCTTGGCAAAGCTGGTAAAGCATTGCTACTCGATAAAGCCGGCGAAAACAAATACGACCCAGATAAGGCACCTTGTATCTGTGAGGATGGCCACAGCCATTCCACGGGAACGCACGGAGACATACACGAGGAAACCAACTTGTTAACTGTTGGACACCCAAAAGTCGCTCCGCATGTAACAGGTAAGAGCATTTCCCCCAATGCCCGCTGGGATGTGGCTGACGCGGAAGCCGTAGGTGCGAAAGCTACGAAAAAGGGAGGAGCTCAGTGCAATGAGGAGTGCACTCAAAAGCAAGTCCGCGCTAGCCACCAACAAATGGGCATTTTGCCAAATGACAAGATCCGCCCGACTACTGCGGGTCGGGTACCAGAGCCTGTAGATACGCAGACTTTCTAGTCTCCAAGGAAATTTTGATGACTGATACACCGCTCAAGGATCTGATTATTCGTACAGCCATGGTTCGCCAACCAGGGATGGGATACATCTATGCCGCGGATCCTTGCAAAGAGGCAGAGGAAATACCCCATGCCATATCCTTCAAATATCAGGACGGGAAATTCAGCAGGGGAGACTCCAACTATGACGCTCACTCAGTTGCACTGATCTCCAAACCAGGACCAGGACTTATTGTTGTTTCAGGCGCGGGCTACTACTCAGCACTTATGGCAACCGGCACAAGCACTGGAGACATATTCGACGACAGCCATCCGAAGCCAGAAAAGCCACGTACAAGCGGGATTCGTTCTGTATCGACAATTGCCGGAAGTGCATTTGCAGTTGGCCTGCGGGGGATCGTTTATCGTTTCGATGGGCCGAAGCAATGGAGCCGGATTGACGCAGGCCTTCCGGAAACATTTAACGGCCAAGCAATAAACGGCTTCAACGAAGAGGACATCTATGCCGTTGGCCGCGAGGGCGCTATATGGAGATTTGACGGAGCACAGTGGCAGCGTTGCGATGCACCCACCTCTGTAACACTTACATCAGTACTTTGTGCGCCAGATAACGTGGTATATGTCGCAGGTCATCGCGGCGTTATGTTGAAAGGCCGCGAGGATACGTGGGACGTTATCGAGCAGGAGGAGGTTGTGGATGATATCTGGGATCTAGAGTGGTTTCTTGGAGAGCTATACGTTTCCACCCTATCAAACCTCTATCGTCTAAAAGAAAACCGGCTAGTCCCTGTCGACTTTGGTGATGATCGGCCACGATCGTTCTACCAGCTGAGCACAAATGGGGACGTACTTTGGGCTAACGGTGAATTTGATTTAATGTCCTTCGACGGCCAGCAATGGTCACGAATCGTATAGAGCAGCACTTGTGATTAAGAAGGTACTCGACCAACACACCGAAGAAGCTAGCTTTCTCGCCGGCCTTCGCTGCTACGCCGTCGGCGCGCCGCATTATGACCTGGCGCATCTCGGCGACCTGGACGAGCGGATCGAAGCTCATCTCGACGGCCTGCAGATCGCCGGCCTCAAGGGGCTTCATCTGTTGCTGGAGCAACTCACCCCACACGCCCAGGGCGAGGTATTCGCTACGGTTGCGCTGGCACTGCGGCTGAGCAACGAGAGCGCCCTGGAAACCCTGTACCAGCACTTGCAAGAGCATCCTGAAGGCGAGCCATATCTTGTCGCGGCACTGGGCTGGCTGGAGTGGCACGAAGTCTCCGCACTGGTCGAACGCGACCTGAGCTCCGCGGATGCCCAGCGCCGCCGGATCGCCCTGGCTGCCCATACCCTGCACGGCAAGGATCCCGGCCCGGCGCTGCTTTCGGCCCTGGGCCACGGTGATGCCGGCGTACTGGCTGCCGCGGCTCGGCTGGCCGGTACCCTGCGACGCCGCGACTTGCTGCAGCCGCTGCGTCAGCACCGCCTGCACGGCGACGATGACGTCCGCTTCTGGAGCAACTGGGCCAGCGCCCAGATGGGTGACCAGGAGGCGCTCGGCAACCTGCGCCTGTTCGCCGAGCAGCCGGGTGAACGGCGCCGGCCTGCGCTCGAGGTGCTGCTCGCCTGGCAACCGCGGGAGGCCAGCGTCGCCTGGTTGCGTGGCCTGATGCAGAGCGCGGCGCACCGCCATATGGCGATCCAGGCCATCGGCCTGCTTGGCGATCCGCAGACCATCCCCTGGCTGATCCGCCAGATGCACGAGCTGGCCACAGCCCGTGCCGCGGGAGAAGCGTTCAGCCTGATCACCGGCGCCGACCTCGCGGAACTCGACCTGGAATTGGACGTCTATCCCGACTACGACGAAGGCCCTACCGATGATCCGTCCGACGCCAACGTCACCATGGACCCGGACATTGACCTACCCTGGCCCGATCCACATCGGGTCGAACAGTGGTGGCAGAGCCAGCAACAAGGGTTGCAGCCAGGCACCGGCTACCTGATGGGGCAGCCGTTCAGTGAGCAGCAATGCCTGGTGGTACTGCGCAGAGGGGCGCAGCGGCAACGAAGGGCCGCCGCCAGACTGCTGGCGCGCTATCAGCCCACCCGCGTGCTGTTCGCGACGGATGCGCCGGCGAGTCGGCAAAAGCGTTTGCTCGGCAGCTGAGCCAGGCATAGACGACACAAGGAGAGTGCGAACATGCTCAAGAAATCCCTGCAATGCCCCTCGCTATACTCGGTAGCCGACGCGGCCAGCGTACCTGCACAAAGCGGTCTGCCAACCACCCAGGATTCCAGAGGCTGCACTCGCAACCGACATCCCGAACACCGGCTTTCAGAAGCCTTCAAGCAAGGACTCGCTTACCCATGAACACACCAAGCCACACTGTTCCTCGCGGTCTTTGCCCCTCCACAAATCACATTCACCCGGCGAGGGAATGACCTTGAACCGCAAGTCGATATTCTGCTGCGCGCTGTTACTTACCGGACTACTCACACAGGGTTACGCCATGGCTTTTTCCAAGACGCTCTATCTGTTCTCAGAAGTCGAGGGCACGGTGCTGCTCGATGGCAAGCCGGTTCAAGGCGTGGAAATCGAACAGGAATACCACTGGCACTGGAAAAACGAGCACCGCAAGAACACGGTGCAAAGCGATGCACAAGGTCGCTTCCACCTTCCGGCGGTAACGGCGAAGTCACTGACCGCTGGTTTCATGCCCCATGAGCCGGTGATCGGCCAGCGCCTGACGCTTCGCTATCAAGGCAAGGATCACAAAGGCTGGGTCTTCACCAAGCACAACTACGACGATCTGGGCGAGGTCAAGAATCGGCCGCTGAAGTTCGTCTGTGAGCTCAATAGCGAGCCCGTTGCGCACCCTGAAACAGAGACCTTTGGTATCTGCGTTATCCAGTAACGCCCTCTCTCACCAGACCAGAAGGATTCGGCTGTGAACCCCCTGAGCCCCAAACAATCCGCGCAAATCGCCACTCACGTCTACACGGTCAAAGACGCCGTCGTGTCATCGATGGGAGGCATCGCGGACGAAGCCGCCCGTCTTGGGCTGAGCAACTCGTTCGACTTTTCCAATCTGCAAATGGCCAGTGGAACCAGCGGCGCGATTTTCCGCACGCGCACCGGATTCGCCTACGCCGTGCAGGGTGTGGGCGGCCGCCAAGGGGAAATGCTGCTGGCTTTTCGCGGCACCGACAGCATTGCCGACGCCCTGACCGACGCGAACGCGGGCCTGCAACGTGGGCCGAGCACCTGGCCGGTTCATGCGGGCTTCAACGAAACGTTCAAATCGCTGCGTGGCGATATCGACAACTTCATGCGCGGCCGCAACCCCAGCACCGTACACTGCGTAGGCCATAGCCTGGGCGGTGCACTGGCTACCCTGGCGGCCGATCATCTGAGCGAACTCGGTGTAGCAGGCGTCAAGCTCTATACCTTTGGCTCGCCGCGCACGGGCGTGGCCGGCTTCGCACGCCACCTGAGCGGCAAACTCGGCGCCGACAATATCCACCGCGTCTACCACAGCGCTGACCCGGTGAGCATGGTGCCGATCTTCCCGTTCAGCCATGTACCGGTTACCGGCAATGTCTGCATGATTCCCTGGAAGGGCGCGCAGATCAGCCCGGACGCTCACCGCATGACCTCCTACCTGCCTTCGATTGGCGACGCCAGCTGGAGAGGGCTCTATCGCAATCCGGAGCCGCCTCTGGATCGGGAAATCGATATCTGGCTGGAAAGCGCCAGCTACGGCCCGACCATGTTTTCCGCAGCGACCCTGTGGATGATCTCCAAGGCCATGCAGTACCTGCTCAAGAAGGCCGCCAATATCGTTATCGGTAGCGCGATCACCATCGGCGTTACGGTGCTGGATCAGATTGCCGGGATCCTGGTGCAAGGCGCCCAGATCTGCAAAGACATCAGCGATTCGGTCCGTGCCCTGATCGTGAAAATCTTCAAGTTCCTGGGCCGTGCCGTGCCCGCGACCATTGAAGTGACCACGTTCTTCCTGCGCTGGGTACTCGACCTGCTGGCCCGAGCAGTGGTCGATATGGCCCGTCAGGCCATGCATCTGGTCATACGCTCCTGAGCACTAAAAACGGCGCCTTCAGGCGCCGTTTTTCACATCACAGATCCCCTTCCTCGACCATCCTCGCGCTGCTGGCATCCAGCGCGTAGGCGGCATCGGCCAGGTCGTTGCTGACCTTCTCGACCTTCAGCGTGCCGCTTACCCACAGCGGCTCGTAGATATCGGGCAGGGCAATGCCCTTGGGGTAGCGCACCAGCACCAGTTGGTTCGGCGGTGGTGGCGGGACGTGGATGCAGGCGCCGGGGTATGGCACCAGGAAGAACAGCGTGCTGCGCCCGGCGTTGTCGGTTTCCAGCGGCACCGGGTAGCCGCCGAGGCGGATCTTCTTGCCGTTCATGCCTGGCACGGTCTTGGCCGAATACATGACGGCGGGCAGGCCTTTGTCCTGCTGTTTCAAACCGCCCTTGCTGTCGAAGGTGCCGGCGCCTTCAGGGCCGTTGTGGGAGATTTCCGGCATCTGTTCCAGGGCGCGCTGATCCTCTTCTGGCATCAGGTCGAGCCAGTCGGTTTCGGGAAGTTCGGCGCGGGCGAAGCCGCTCAGCAACAGCAGGACCAGCAACAGGTAACGCATCGACGGGGACTCACGTAATAACAACGGGAGGCAGCCTCACGTCGATGCGTCAGGCTACCGGTTCAACGCTTCTTGGTGATCATGCCGAAGATCACCAGCAGGATGATCGCACCGACGACCGCGCCGATGAAACCAGCCGTTTCGCCCGCCTGATAGATACCTAGCGCCTGCCCACCGTAGGTCGCGGCGATGGAGCCACCGATGCCCAGCAGGATGGTCATGATCCAGCCCATGCTGTCATCGCCCGGCTTGAGGAAGCGGGCCACCAGGCCCACGATCAGGCCGATGAAAATAGTGCCGATAATACCCATGACGCCCTCCGCAATTGAAAAAGGCGCCGCACGAATGCGGCGCCTTTCATCTGACGGAGACGGCGCGGGAGAGGTTCAACCTCCTGCGCCGGGCCTCAGCCGGCGTCGATCAGCGCCTGCACCTGAGCAATACGGCTGTCCAGGGTCGCCCGATCTGCGCAGCGCAGCGTGGCGTGGCCGACCTTGCGACCGGCCTTGAAGGCCTTGCCGTAATGATGCAGGTGGCAATCGTCGATGGCGGTAACCTTATCCACAGCCGGTACGCTGCCGATGAAGTTGAGCATGGCGCTCTCGCCGACCTTGGCGGTCGAGCCCAGCGGCAGGCCGGCGACGGCGCGCAGGTGGTTCTCGAACTGGCTGCACTCGGCGCCTTCGATGGTCCAGTGACCGGAGTTGTGCACGCGCGGGGCGATCTCGTTGGCCTTCAGGCCGCCGTCGACCTCGAAGAACTCGAATGCCAGCACGCCGACGTAGTCGAGCTGTTTGAGCACACGGCCGACGTAATCCTCGGCCAGCGCCTGCAGCGGGTGCGCGGTGCTGGCGATCGACAGGCTGAGAATGCCGCTGTCGTGGGTGTTGTGCACCAGCGGGTAGAAGCGCGTTTCGCCATCACGGCCGCGCACGGCGACCAGCGACACTTCGCCAGTGAACGGCACGAAGCCTTCGAGGATGCACGGCACGCTGCCCAGCTCGGCAAAGGCGCCAGCCACGTCTTCGGGCTTACGCAGAACCTTCTGGCCCTTGCCGTCGTAGCCCAAAGTGCGGGTCTTCATCACCGCCGGCAGGCCGATGCTGGCGACTGCGGCATCGAGGTCGGCCTGGGACTGGATGTCGGCGAACTCGGGCGTGGGGATGCCCAGGTCCTTGAACATCGACTTTTCGAACCAGCGATCACGGGCGATGCGCAGCGCCTCGGCGCTCGGGTAGACCGGCACGAATTGGGAGAGAAAGGCGACGGTTTCCGCCGGCACGCTCTCGAATTCGAAGGTCACCAGATCGACTTCGTCGGCCAGCTGGCGCAGGTGATCCTGATCGCCGTAATCGGCACGGATATGCTCGCCCAGCGCCTGGGCACAGGCGTCCGGCGCCGGGTCGAGAAACGCGAAATTCATGCCCAGCGGCGTACCCGCCAGGGCCAACATGCGGCCGAGCTGGCCGCCACCGATCACGCCGATCTTCATTACTGCGCCCTCGGGTCCGGGTTTTCCAGCACGGTGTTGGTCTGCTCGTCGCGGAACTGCTTGAGCGCCGCGTGGAACTGCGGGTACTGGTGACCGAGGATGCTCGCCGCCAGCAGTGCAGCGTTGACGGCGCCAGCCTTGCCGATGGCCAGGGTGGCGACCGGGATGCCAGCCGGCATCTGCACGATGGACAGCAACGAGTCGACGCCCGACAGCATGGACGACTGCACTGGCACGCCGAGCACCGGCAGGTGAGTCTTGGCGGCGCACATGCCCGGCAGGTGGGCAGCGCCACCGGCACCGGCGATGATCACCTGGATGCCACGGCCCTCGGCTTCTTCGGCGTACTGGAACAGCAGGTCCGGCGTGCGGTGGGCGGACACCACCTTCACTTCGTTGGGAATGCCCAGCTTGTCGAGCATCTCGACGGTATGGCTCAGGGTGCTCCAGTCGGATTTGGAACCCATGATCACGCCAACCAGTGCGCTCATCGTCGTGCCTCTCTACGTCTCGGGCGCAGGGCGCCATGTCGATTGATCGGGCGCTTGGCGCCGCGGCAGAAACAACAAACCACGCGGGAGGCGTGGTTTGCGAAATCGGCAATTATACTGCAGTCGCACACAAATCGATAACCGACCGCCTGTCGGCCTATGGCGCCCGGCGCCCTGCGGTTGTCCTAGAGCAATACCCGGCCTCTTCGGGCTTCGCATACTGCGCTCCTCATCGAGGAGGATCGCGCCATGCAGCAGACCATGAAAGCCGCCGTCGTCCATGCCTTCGGCGAGCCATTGCGGCTCGAAGAGGTGAAGGTTCCCCTGCCCGGCCCCGGGCAGATACTGGTGAAGATCGAGGCGGCCGGGGTTTGCCATACCGATCTGCACGCCGCCGACGGCGACTGGCCGGTAAAGCCCAGCCTGCCGTTCATTCCCGGCCATGAAGGCGTCGGCTACGTTGCCGCGGTGGGTACCGGCGTGACCCGCGTGCGCGAAGGCGACCGGGTCGGCGTGCCCTGGCTGTACACCGCCTGCGGCTGCTGCGAACACTGCCTGACCGGCTGGGAAACACTCTGCGCCGAGCAGCAGAACACCGGCTATTCGGTCAACGGCAGCTACGCCGAATACGTGCTGGCCGACCCCAACTATGTGGGCATCCTGCCCGGGAACGTCGAGTTCGCCGAGATCGCCCCGATCCTCTGCGCCGGCGTTACCGTCTATAAGGGCCTGAAGGTGACCGGCGCCCGGCCCGGCCAGTGGGTGGCGATTTCCGGCATCGGCGGCCTCGGTCACGTGGCGGTGCAGTACGCCCGCGCCATGGGCCTGCACGTGGCCGCCATCGACGTGGATGACGCCAAGCTGGCGCTGGCCAGAAAGCTCGGCGCCAGCCTGACCATCAACGCCCGCCAGGAAAACCCGGCCGAGGTCATCCAGCGCGATATCGGCGGCGCCCATGGCGTACTGGTTACCGCCGTATCCAACAGCGCCTTCGGCCAGGCCATCGGCATGGCCCGCCGGGGCGGCACGGTCGCCCTGGTGGGCCTGCCGCCCGGCGACTTCCCGACGCCGATCTTCGATGTGGTGCTCAAGGCCATCAGCATCACCGGCTCCATCGTCGGCACCCGCGCGGATCTGCAGGAGGCGCTGGACTTCGCAGGCGAAGGGCTGGTGAAGGCGACCATTCACCGCGACCGCCTGGACAACGTCAACGGCGTGCTCGAGCAGATGCGCGCCGGACAGATCGAAGGCCGGGTAGTGATGCAATTCTGATCGCCGCCTCTGACAGCGCGGAACGGGCTCACAGTACGCGCTGTCAGAGGCCGTTAGAATCGCCTCATCACCCACCATAGGACCCTGCCATGACACGGCTGTCACTGCTTATCGCCTCAACCTTCCTGACCTTCAACGCCAGCGCCCTGGAGCTGGCGAAATATCCCAAGGCCTTCGCCGCCGACAAGGGCGTCAGCGTCGTCGTCGCACCCAGCAGCGACGAGAAGCAGGCCTTGGTGCAGATCAGCGGCATCAACCATCCGCTCGACGAAGTGGTGCTGCTGACCGACGTCAACGCGCGCAGCCAGAACGAAAGCGACTACGCCACTACCCTCGATGGCAGCGCCTACGTGCTGGTCGGCCAGCGCCAGGAGTGGGGCGGCGAGTCCTACCAGCTGTACCTGCCGGGCAACCGCGAGCCGCTGTACCTGAGCTTCGACGAGAAGGCCAGCAAGGCGGTCAAACCGGCCGAACTGCTGGCACTGTACGAGAAGCAGAAAAAGGATGGCGTGCAGGACAAGTTGGCCAAGTTCGACCGCGAGAAGCGCCAGCAGTACCACGTCGAACGCCTGCAGCAGATGGACAAGGAGGCGTCGGCCAGCTGCGGTACCACCCTGAAGACCGAGGTCAACTGGCAGGCCCTGGACGAGCCACTGCTCAAGGAACTGAGCGTGTCCGGCTACTGCGGCGAGGTGGTCAACCAGATGAACAACCTGTGCAGCAGCTCGCCAGAATTCAAGGAGCAGGCCGCCAAGCTCAATACCGTCGAGTGCAGCTTCGGCAAGGAAATGAAGATCCGCGAGCAGGGCAATCGCATCCTGTTCACCACCGAGCGTGACGCCGCCAACCAGGGCGAGTTCATCAACGCCTTCCTGCGTAACCGCTGATAAGTGATTCTTGCCGGGCGGCCATCATGGCCGCCCACTTTCATTCGGAAATCCGAACACCTTTCAGTCGAAAAACCGAATAACCGACCGCGTCCGCTTCTTCCTCTTCCCGAGACTGAAATTAATTCCCTTTAAATTCATTGGCTTGCGCCGTAATTTCGGTGTGAGAAAGGTCTGGCACACATCCTGCTCCCTACCAGGCAGGAAAGCGATAGCCGCTCCACATGAAGGCACGTACCTCGCCGTACGTCCTCAATAACAACAACACCGAGGAAATCGACCCATGCGTATCGTCCCCCGCGTACTGGCTGTAGCCGTTGCCGCCACCCTGATGTCCAGCCCGGTATTCGCCGCCGAACTGACCGGCACCCTGAAGAAGATCAAGGATTCAGGCACCATCACCCTGGGCCACCGCGACTCGTCCATCCCCTTCTCCTACTACGGCGACACCTCCAAGCAGCCGGTTGGCTACTCCCATGACCTGCAGCTCAAAGTGGTCGAAGAGCTGAAGAAAGAGCTGGAGATGCCTGACCTGAAGGTGCGCTACAACCTGGTGACCTCCCAGACCCGCATCCCGCTGGTGCAGAACGGCACCGTGGACCTGGAGTGCGGCTCCACCACCAACAACGTCGAGCGTCAGCGTCAGGTCGACTTCTCCGTCGGCATCTTCGAAGTGGGCACCCGTCTGCTGACCAAGAAGAGCAGCGGCGTGAACGATTTCGAAGACCTCAAGGGCAAGAACGTGGTGACCACCGCCGGCACCACGTCCGAGCGCCTGCTCAAGGCCATGAACGCCGAGAAGAAGATGGGCATGAACGTGATTTCCGCCAAGGATCACGGCGAGTCCTTCCTGATGCTCGAGTCCAACCGCGCCGTGGCCTTCATGATGGACGACGCCCTGCTGGCCGGTGAAATGGCCAAGGCCAAAAAGCCGGACGACTGGCACGTGGTCGGCACCCCGCAGTCCTTCGAAATCTACGGCTGCATGGTTCGCAAGGGCGACGAAGGCTTCAAGAAGGTGGTCGACAAAGCCATCTCCGACACCTTCGCTTCGGGCGAAATCAACGACATCTACAACAAGTGGTTCCAGCAGCCGGTTCCGCCAAAAGGCCTGAACCTCAATTTCCCGATGAGCGAAGAGCTGAAGAAGCTGATCGCCAATCCCACCGACAAATCTGCCGAGCAGATCTGACGATGTGATGCCACGCCCCTTTCACGAGAAGGGGCGTAGCGGGGACCCGGAGGGGCCAGCGGCCTCTCCATCCATTTCCTGACGAAGCCAAAAATCGTTCGCTGACGCGGATGCGGAAAGCTGTTGCCCGCCGCCGGCTTCGCTGCGTCCACTCACCTGAGGGGAAACCCGATGAACTACAACTGGGACTGGGGCATCTTCTTCAAGTCCACCGGCATTGGCGATGAAATCTACCTGGAGTGGTTCATCACCGGTCTGGGCTGGACCATCGCCATCGCCCTGGTCGGCTGGCTGATCGCCCTGTCGCTTGGCTCGCTGCTCGGTGTGATGCGCACCGTGCCGAACCGCCTGATCTCCGGGATCGCCACCACCTACGTGGAGATCTTCCGTAACGTGCCGCTGCTGGTGCAGCTGTTCCTCTGGTACTTCCTGGTGCCGGACCTGCTGCCCGAGCCGCTGGAAATCTGGTTCAAGCAGGACCTCAACCCGGCCACCTCGGCCTACCTGAGCGTCGTCGTGTGCCTGGGCCTGTTCACCGCCGCCCGCGTTTGCGAGCAGGTGCGCACCGGCATCCAGGCGCTGCCCAAGGGCCAGACCGCCGCGGCCTACGCCATGGGTTTTCGCCTGCCGCAGATCTACAAGAACGTGCTGCTGCCCCAGGCCTACCGGATCATCATTCCACCGCTCACCAGCGAGTTTCTGAACATCTTCAAGAACTCCTCGGTGGCCTCGCTGATCGGCCTCATGGAGCTGCTCGCGCAGACCAAGCAGACCGCCGAATTCAGCGCCAACCTGTTCGAAGCCTTCACCCTGGCGACGCTGATCTACTTCACCCTGAACATGAGCCTGATGATGATCATGCGCATGGTCGAGCGTAAGGTCGCCGTGCCGGGCCTGATTTCCGTGGGAGGCAAATGATGGACTTCAGTCAGATCATTCCCGCTCTGCCAGGCCTCTGGGAAGGCATGGCCATGACCCTGCAACTGATGGTAATGGGCGTTATCGGTGGCGTGATTCTCGGCACTCTGCTGGCGCTGATGCGCCTGTCGAACAGCGTGCTGCTGTCCAAGATCGCCGCCACTTACGTCAACTACTTCCGCTCGATCCCGCTGCTGCTGGTGATCACCTGGTTCTACTTCGCGGTGCCGTTCATCCTGCGCTGGATCACCGGTGAAGACACCCCCGTGGGCGCCTTCGCGTCCTGCCTGGTGGCCTTCATCATGTTCGAGGCGGCGTACTTCTGCGAAATCGTGCGTGCCGGCATCCAGTCGATTCCGCGCGGCCAGATGGGCGCGGCCCAGGCACTGGGCATGAGCTACGGCCAGACCATGCGCCTGATCATCCTGCCCCAGGCGTTTCGCAAGATGACCCCGCTGCTGCTGCAGCAGAGCATCATCCTGTTCCAGGACACCTCGCTGGTCTACACCGTCGGCCTGATGGACTTCCTCAACGCCGCGCGCTCGCGCGGCGACATTCTGGGCCAGCCCCATGAATTCCTGATCTTCGCCGGCCTGGTCTACTTCACCATCAGCTTCGCTGCCTCGCAGCTGGTCAAGCTCCTGCAAAAAAGGTTAGCCGTATGATTTCCATCAAGAACGTCAACAAGTGGTATGGGGACTTCCAGGTGCTGACCGACTGCACCACGGACGTCAAGAAAGGCGAAGTGGTCGTGGTCTGCGGGCCGTCCGGCTCGGGCAAGTCGACCCTGATCAAGTGCGTCAACGCCCTGGAGCCGTTCCAGAAGGGCGACATCGTGGTCGACGGCACCTCCATCGCCGACAAGAAGACCAACCTGCCCAAGCTGCGCTCGCGCGTGGGCATGGTGTTCCAGCATTTCGAACTGTTCCCGCACCTGACCATCACCGAAAACCTGACCATCGCGCAGATCAAGGTGCTCGGCCGCAGCAAGGAAGAAGCCACCAAGAAGGGCCTGGCCCTGCTCGAGCGCGTCGGCCTCAAGGAGCACGCTCACAAGCATCCGGGTCAGCTCTCCGGCGGCCAGCAGCAGCGTGTGGCCATCGCCCGTGCCCTGGCGATGGATCCGGTGGTGATGCTGTTCGACGAACCGACCTCGGCGCTCGACCCGGAAATGGTCAACGAAGTGCTCGACGTGATGGTGCAGCTGGCCCACGAAGGCATGACCATGATGTGCGTGACCCACGAGATGGGCTTCGCTCGCAAGGTCGCCGACCGGGTGATCTTCATGGACGCCGGCAAGATCGTCGAGGACTGCCCCAAGGAAGAGTTCTTCGGCGACATCAGCGCCCGCTCCGACCGCGCCCAGCAGTTCCTCGCCAAGATACTCCAGCATTGATGCGCCAGGCCCGCTATCACCGATAGCGGGCCTACACTCGAAAAGCTCAATAAAAAATCGAGGCCCCATCATGCGTGTTCTGCACTTCAAAAACCTTACCCTAAGCGTCGCCATCGCCGCCTGCAGCAATGCCGTGCTGGCGGCCAATCTGGACGGCGGTGCGGTCGCCGCACCTGACGAATACGCCGCCAAGGTGGCCGCCGAGGTCCTCAAGAAAGGCGGCAACGCGGTAGACGCCGCCGTCGCCACCGCCTTCACCCTGGCCATCACCTACCCCGAAGCCGGCAACATCGGCGGCGGCGGCTTCATGACCCTGTTCATGGACGGCAAGCCTTACTTCCTCGACTATCGGGAAACCGCGCCCAAGGCCGCCACCAAGACCATGTACCTTGACGACAAGGGCGAGGTGATCGAGAACCTCAGCCTGGTCGGCGCCAAGGCTGCCGGCGTACCCGGCACGGTGATGGGGCTGTGGGAAGCCCACAAGCGCTTCGGCAAGCTGCCGTGGAGCGAGCTGCTGACGCCCGCCATCGGCTACGCCAACAGCGGCTTCAAGGTCGCCGATCAGCAGTTCCAGTACCGCGAAGACGCCATCGGCCTGTTCAACGGCAAGACCAACTTCACCGCGCACTTCGGCAGCATGCGACCGGGGGAAACCTTCAAGCAGCCGCTGATGGCCAAGACCCTGGAGCGCATCGCCGCCAATGGCCCGGACGAGTTCTACAAGGGCAAGACCGCCGACCTGCTGGTCGCCCAGATGCAGCGCGACGGCGGGCTGATCACCAAGCAGGATCTGGCCGATTACAGCGTCAAATGGCGCGAGCCGATGCGCGTCGACTGGCAGGGCAACAGCCTGTACACCGCGCCGCTGCCCAGCTCCGGCGGCATCGCCCTGGCCCAGCTGATCGGCATCAAGGAACAACGCGCCGCCGACTTCAAAGGCCTCGAGCTGAACTCCGCGCGCTATATCCACCTCCTGGCCGAGATCGAGAAGCGGGTGTTCGCTGACCGTGCCGATTACCTGGGCGACCCGGACTTCTCCAAGGTGCCGGTCGCCAAGCTGATCGACGCCGAGTACCTCAAGCGCCGCGCCACCGAGGTCAATCCGACCGCCATCTCGCCGACCGAGAAGGTTCGCCCGGGCCTGGAGCCGCACCAGACCACGCACTTCTCCATCGTCGACGCCGACGGCAACGCGGTCAGCAACACCTACACCCTGAACTGGGACTTCGGCAGCGGCGTGGTGGTCGAAGGCGCCGGCTTCCTGCTCAACGACGAGATGGACGACTTCAGCTCCAAGCCTGGCGTGGCCAACGCCTTCGGTGTGGTCGGCAGCGATGCCAACGCCATCGAACCGGGCAAGCGCATGCTGTCGTCGATGAGCCCGAGCATCGTCACCCGTGACGGCAAGGTCAGCCTGGTGCTGGGCACGCCCGGTGGCTCGCGGATCTTCACCTCGATCTTCCAGGTGCTCAACAACGTCTACGACTTCAAGCTGCCCCTGGAAAAAGCCGTCGCCGCCCAGCGCGTGCACCACCAGCTGCTGCCCAAGGACACCATCTATTACGACGCGTACGCGCCGCTCACCGGCAAGGTCGCCGACGAGCTGAAGGCCATGGGCTACGTGCTCGAAGACCAGGGCTGGAACATGGGCGACATCCAGGCCATCCGCGTCGACGGGCGCAGTCTGCAAACCGCTTCCGACCCCCGCGGTCGCGGTGTCGGCATGGTGGTCAAACCCTGAGCGTCATGGCATGACTCACGTTCCACGGCACCGCTGCGCCCGCAGCGGTGACCGATCCGCCCTGCCCTTGCGCGGGCTGGTTCGGTCACGGTGACTGTGATGCAATGCGCGTCCATCAGTCTCCCTGGGGTGCCGCCCGCCTTGGCTGCCAAACCGCGCTACGTCCGCCACCTGTCGCTGACCCTGCTGATGCTGGCGCTGGTGGCTGCCTGCGGTTACGCCGGTTACTACCTGAGCGAGCAATCCGGCATACGCAGCCTGGTCGACAGCGGTGAGCGCCAGCTCGAGCTCAATGCCCGGGCAGTGGAAAGCGAGATAAACAAGTACATCTACCTGCCCAGCCTGCTGGAGCTGGAATCCAACGTCAGCCGCCTGCTGCTGACCCCCGACGCCTACCGACGCCAACGCGTCAACGACTACCTCGAAGGTCTCAACCAGCGCAGCGGCAGCCTGGCCATCTACGTGATGGACACCGAAGGCCGGGTGCTGGCCACCAGCAACTGGCGCCAGGCCGACAGCTATCTGGGCGAGGATCTGTCGTTCCGCGCCTATTTCCAGGATGCGCTCAAAGGCGAACAGGGGCGCTTCTACGGCATCGGCAGCACCACCGGCGAGCCCGGCTATTACCTGTCCCATGGCCTGCGGGCCAACGGCCGGATCATCGGCGTGGCGGTGGTCAAGGTGCGCCTTGACCCACTGGAGCAGCGCTGGCAACGGGCGCGGCTGGAAGCCTACGTCAGCGACGAGAACGGCATCATCATCCTTTCCAGCGACCCGATGCGTCGGCTCAAGGCCGTGCGCCCGCTGGACCCGGACACCAAGGAGCGCCTGGCGCGCAGCCTGCAATATCACTGGTCGTCGCTCGATGAGCTGATGCCCCTGGCGCGCGAGCAGTTGGCCGACGGCGTCGAGCAGGTCAGCTTCGCCGGCCACAACGGGCAGGATGCCAGCGAGGTCACCCACTACCTGGCCCAGAGCCGCCCGCTGGAAGACACGCCCTGGCACCTGACCCTGCTCAGCCCGCTGCAGGACCTGCGCCGCGAGGCGGTCAGCCACGGCATGCTGGCCGCCGCCGGCTTCGCCCTACTGGCCTTTCTGCTGATCGCCTGGAACGAGCGCCGCAAGGTGATCGCCACCCGCCTGGCCGCCCGCGAAGCTCTGCAGCGCGCCAACAGCGAGCTGGAGCGCAAGATCACCGAGCGCACCGCCGACCTGCGCGCCAGCAACGAGCGCCTCAAGGCGCAGATTCGCGAGCGCCGCCAGGCCGAGGAAACCCTGCGTCTGGCCCAGGACGAGCTGGTGCAGGCCGGCAAGCTGGCGGTGATCGGACAGATGTCCACCAGCATCGCCCACGAGCTCAACCAGCCGCTGGCGGCGCTACGCACGCTGTCCGGCAACACCGTGCGCTTTCTGTCCCGCGGCGCCTATGACGTGGCCACCACCAACCTGCAGACCATCAACGAGCTGGTCGATCGCATGGGCAGAATCACCGGCAGCCTGCGCGCCTTCGCCCGCCGCGCCAACGACGGCGGTGAAGCCAGCCTGGGCAAGGCCGTGGACGCCGCGCTGCAGGTGGTGCAGCCGCGTCTGGAGCGCACGCCACTGACCATTCACCGCGAGTTCACCGACGCCCGCCTGGCGATCAACCAGACGCGCCTGGAGCAGATTCTGGTCAACCTGATCGCCAACGCCGCCGATGCCATGAGCGCCCAGACCGACCGCCAGCTGTGGTTGCAGGGCGGCGCCGAGGGCGAGCGCTATCGCCTGCGCGTGCTCGACAATGGCCCGGGTATCGCCCCCGAAGACCGCTCGCACCTGTTCGAGCCGTTCTTCACCACCAAACCGGGTGAGCAGGGCCTCGGGCTTGGTCTCACGCTGTCCGCCAGCCTCGCCGCGGCCGCCGGCGGCAGCCTCAGCGCCGACCATCCGCCCGAGGGCGGCACCGCTTTCGAACTCAACCTGCCGCAGGTTGCCGCTGCTTTGGAGACACCCGATGAATGACGACCTCACCGTGCTGATCGTCGAAGACGACCCCCACGTGCTGCTCGGTTGCCAGCAGGCCCTGGCCCTGGAAGACATTCCCTGCGAAGGCGTGGGCAGTGCCGAAGACGCCCTGCAACGCATCGGCGCGGACTTTCCGGGCATCGTCATCAGCGATATCCGCCTGCCCGGCATGGACGGCCTGCAACTGCTCGGCGAGCTCAAACGCCGCGACCCGAGCCTGCCGGTGGTGCTGATCACCGGCCACGGCGACATCGGCATGGCGGTCGGCGCCATGCGCGACGGCGCCTACGATTTCATGGAAAAGCCCTTCTCGCCCGAGCGCCTGGTCGACGTCGCCCGCCGCGCCCTGGAGCAACGCGGCCTGGCCCGCGAGGTGTCGTCGCTGCGCCGCCAGCTGGCCGGCAAGCAGGCCCTGGAGCAGCGCCTGATCGGGCGCTCGCCGGCCATGCAGCAACTGCGCGAACTGATCGCCAATGTCGCCGACACCTCGGCCAACGTGCTGATCGAAGGCGAGACCGGTACCGGCAAAGAGCTGGTCGCGCGCTGCCTGCACGACTTCAGCCGTCGGCAGAGCAAGGCCTTCGTGGCGCTCAACTGCGGCGGTCTGCCGGAAAACCTGTTCGAGAGCGAAATCTTCGGCCACGAAGCCCATGCCTTTACCGGCGCCGGCAAGCGCCGTATCGGCAAGATCGAGCACGCCAACGGCGGTAGCCTGTTTCTCGACGAAATCGAAAGCATGCCGCTTAACCTGCAGATCAAACTGCTGCGCGTGCTGCAGGAACACAGCCTGGAGCGTCTGGGCTCGAACCAGCCCATCGACGTCGATTGCCGGGTGATCGCCGCCACCAAGGCCGACCTCGACGAAGCCGGCAAGGCCGGGCAGTTTCGCAGCGACCTCTACTACCGCCTCAACGTGGTAACCCTGGAATTGCCGCCATTGCGCGAGCGCCGCGAAGACATCGCCCTGCTGTTCGAGCACTTCCTGCAGCTCTCGGCCCTGCGCTTCGACCGCGCCGCCCCGGAGCTGGATCGCCACACCCTGGCCGCACTGATGGCCCACGACTGGCCCGGCAACGTGCGCGAACTGCGCAACGTCGCCGAACGCTTCGCCCTAGGCCTGCCGGCCTTCAAGAAGAGCGGCGCCCAGGAAGGCAACGCCGCCACCTTCGCCGAAGCCGTGGAAGCCTTCGAGCGCAACCTGCTGGTCGACGCCCTCGAACAGCACGCCGGCAACCTCAGCCAGGCCGCCCAGGCCCTCGGCATGGCCAAGACCACACTGTTCGACAAGGTGAAGAAATACGGGCTGCAGTGACGCAGCCCGTTTCCCGAATGCCGGCTTTACCGCAACGCGGTCAGAACCGGTAGGTGGCCGACACCTGGAAGTTGCGTGGCGCGCCGTAGAACGTGGTGGGCCAGCTGGAAATGTTCTGCCCGATCGTCTGGTAGTAGGTCTTGTCGAACAGGTTGTTCAGCGCGAAGCGCATGTCCAGGTGCTCCGAGGCCTGGTAGGTGCTCATCAGGTCCACCAGGTTGTAGCTGCCCTGCTCGATTTTCCAGGACTGGCCACCCGTTACGCCCTCATTGAACACCGAGCTCTGGCGGTAGAAGCTGCCCCCGACCCGCCAACGATCCAGCGCACCAGGCAACCGGTACATGGTCGTCAGCTTTATCAGGTGCCGTGGAATGTCGGTATCGAACAGCCGCCCCTCGTTATCCGCGTTGGCGTCCTTGCGGATCTTCGCCTCGGCAAAGGTGTAACCGGCCGACAGCTGCCAATCGGGCGTGATGGCTCCGCTGATTTCCGCCTCGATGCCTCTGCTCTGCACCTTGCCCGTCGCTTCATAGCAGGTCGAGCTGGGATAGGTGAAGCAACTGGTGGGGTCGTCGACCTCGCTGGCGCGGTTCTGCTGATCGATCTGGAAGACGGCGATGCTGGCATTCAGCGCACCGTCGAAATACTCGCCCTTGATCCCCAGCTCGTAGTTCTTGCCCTCGATCGGCTCGATCAGCTGGCCGCCGGCATCGCGGCTGGACTGCGGCTGGAAGATATCCGTGTAGCTGGCATACAGGGTGTGCCATTGATCAAGATCGTAGAGCAGTCCGGCATAACGGGTGAGGTGGCGGGTCGCCTTGGCCTCGGTGGTGCTGATATCGCCGCGCCAGTTGTAGATGTACTGGTAGTCATACCAGTCCA
The DNA here is from genome assembly GCF_000213805.1 of Pseudomonas fulva 12-X. Taxonomy (NCBI): domain Bacteria; kingdom Pseudomonadati; phylum Pseudomonadota; class Gammaproteobacteria; order Pseudomonadales; family Pseudomonadaceae; genus Pseudomonas; species Pseudomonas fulva. The sequence continues at coordinate 4,792,977 of NC_015556.1, forward strand.
GGCGGGCGCCGGTGATCAGCTTCAAGCGGTCGGTGAGGGAAAAACGCGCCGTGCTGTAGACACCCTGCTGGGTCATGTCACGGTTATCCCGGAAGTCGTAGAGGCTGACGTTGGGCTTGACCCAGCTACCCGGGTCGGGTGCGCCCGGATTGCCGATGACACCCGCGTTCGTCGCGGCCGAGCCATGGCTGTTGTAGTCGACGTCGCGATAGCTGTAGCCCAGCACCAGCTCATGGGTTCTGCCGAGCAGCTGGAACGGCCCGCTCAGGTAGGCGTCGTAACTGCTCTGCGTGTCATCGTATTTGCCGCCCGACACCCGATAGGCGAGCGTGCCCAGGTTACTGGCGGTGCGGCCGGGGTAGCCGCCGAAATAATCGAGCGTCGACCAGGTCCTGTTGGCGGCCACGCGCACCGACCAATCGTTCGCCAGCTCATGCTTGAGCTCCACGAAGAGCGCGTCCATCTCCTTGTCCCAATAATCCCAGTCGGTCAGGAACGAGGTCGACCGGGGCAGGTGCAGGTCGCTGCCATCCACCGCGGTGGGCAGCCCGCCGCCCCAGGCCACGTCGTTGTTCTCGTTCTGATGGGTGTAACTGACCGCCAGCGTGGTCATGTCGGTGATGTCCAGCTCACCGATCGCGTAGAACAGGCTGTGCTCCTTGCCGAGCTTGTCCTGAAAGGAATTGCCATCCTGGTAGGTCGCGACCGCGCGGCCACGCAGCTTGCCGCTCTCGCTCAACGGGCCCGACACATCCAGCTCGCTGCGGTAGTTGTCCCAGCTGCCGGCGCTGAGGCCGAGCGATGACTGAAAACTGCTGGTGGGGCGTTTGCGCACCAGGTTGATGGCCGCCGACGGGTTGCCACTACCCTGAACGAGACCATTGGCGCCGCGCACCACCTCGACGCGATCGTACATCGCCAGGTTGGCCGGGGTGATGGTATCGGCCGACGCATCCAGCACGCTGGGCAAACCGTCGTACATGATGCTGTCCACCGCGAAACCACGCGAGTAAAGGTTGTAACGCTCGGCGCCGATTTTCTGCATGCTCAGGCCAGGCGTCTTCATGGCGACATCGTTGATGGTCGCAAGGCCCTGGTCGTCGATCTGCTGGCGGCCGATCACCGAAACCGACTGCGGTGTCTCGCGGATGGAAAGCGGCAATTTCGTGGCGGTGCTCATCGAGCCGGTGGTGTAGGAACCCGAGCCCTCTGTGGTCTGGCCCAGTGCGCTGCCGGTAATGCTGGTGGCGCCCAGTTGCAGCGCCGCCGAGTCGTCCATCGCGGGCACCAATCGGTAGCCGCCCTCGCCCAGCGCCATGGCCTGTAACCCGCTGCCCGCCAGCAGGCGATTCATCGCCTCGGCGATGCTCAGGTCGCCCTGTACGGCCGGGCTGCGCTTGCCCGCCAAGTCGGACTGCTCGAAGGCGATACTCACGCCGGTATCGCGGCTCAGGCGAGTCAGCGCCGCATCCAGCGGCCCCGCAGCGATGGACAGGCTGTAGGTCTTCATTGCGCTGGCCGGCTCGGCTGTCGCGACAGCAGGGATAATGCACAGGCCGAGGCCCAGACAGAACAGTGCGTGGCCAATGGCGACACGCAGCGGTTGGTGACGGATCGGGTGGCTCACTGAAGGATTCTCGTTGGCAGTTATGGCGATGTTCTGCACTACATGCCGGACCAGATTGAAAATCCCCTCAGGCGGATGAGCATTTTTTTCATTTCATCCACAGTCCCGCTTGGGCCCCACAGGCTCGCGGACCGGCGCCCGCTATGCCGAAACCCTTATCCAGTAACGGGTCAGGTAATGCAGCTGCAGGTCGTGGGCCTGGGCCAGAAAGGTCAGGGTGGCGTCGATGTTGGCGAGGCTGAAGTTGCCGCTGATGCGCCTGCCGGCGATCTGCGGATCGCAGCCCAGGTGACCATGGCGATAACGACCGAGCTCATCGAGCACCTCGGCCAGCGGCCTGTCACGTGCAACCAGGAGGCCGTCGCGCCAGGCGGCGCTATCGGCGGGCTCATGGGCCTCGCGCCGCGCCTCCCTGGCATCGAGCAGCCAGCTTTCACCGGCCTGCGCCACCACCGCAGTGCCCGCCACGGGCTGCAGGCGCACCGCGCCTTCGGTCACCCCAAGGCGACAGCTGCGCGCCTCCAGCCGCACGCTCAATCGCGTGCCCAATGCCTCGAACGCACCAAACGCTGTACGTACCAGCAGCGTGCGCTTTTGCGCATGGCCAGGGTCGGCACCGCTGATCAGATGCAGCTCGCCACGCAACAGCTCGAGTTCGCGCTGGCGCTCGTCGAAGTGCAGGCGCACCGCACTGTCGGTATTCAGATCCAGCAGGCTGCCATCGGCAAGGCTCCAGCGATTACGCTCGCCCACTCGGGTGCTGTAGTCGGCCACCAGGCGTTGCCAGGGCGTCACTTCCCGCACGCCCAGCGTGGTCGCGCCGATGCCGGCGAACAGCACCAGCAGCCGTGTCATCTGCCGCCGGCGCAGGCGCGCCTCAGGCAGTTTGCCCAGGGTTTGCAAGGCCAGCTCGCTCGGCATGCTGGCGAACCGGCCGCCCAGGCTCTGGACACGCTGCCAGGCCAGACGATTCTCCTCGCGCCCTTGCAGCCAGTCGGCAAAGGCCGTCTGGGTCGCGGCATCCGCGCTGTTGTAATTGAGCTTGATCGACCAGTCGATGGCCTGGTCGACCACCTCGCCAGGCAGCGCGGTCAGCGGGGTGTCAGTCATCATGGCTGCTCGAACGTCAGCCGGTAGCAATGGCGCAGTGCCTTGGCGATGTAACGCTCGACAGTGGACAGCGACACGCCCAGGCGCTGGGCGATTGCCGGGCAGGTCATGCCGTCCAACTGGGCCAGCAGAAAGGCTTCGCGCACTGCAGCCGGCAGCTCGTCCAGCAGACTGTCGATGGCGACCAGCGACTCGATGATCAGCAGGCCGGTTTCCGGAGAGGGGGCCTGGTGCTCCGGCAACTGAGCGATGGTTTCCAGCCAGGCGCGCTCGATATCACGACGGCGCCACAGGTCGATGACCAGCCCGCGTGCCACCGTGCGCAGGTAGGCGCGCGGCTCAGCCAGCTCGCCGATGCGGCGCTGCAGCAGACGCAGGAAGGTGTCCTGGGCCAGGTCGGCAGCATCGGCGCGGTTGTTCAGGCGCGCCTGCAGCCAGCCCTGCAGCCAGCCGTGGTGTTCGATATACAGCCTATCGAGGGCGAGTCCGGATGGCATGGCGAATCCTTGTCGAACAGACGGCCACAGATGATAAGAAGTCGCATTATCGTCAAAAACCTGCGGTCGACAAGTCGCTGTGCCTCGCCATTACATTTTTCCGGCTTGCTGCTCGATGGCCTCCAGTTGCCCCACGCCCCCTTCCAGCTTGCGCCACAACAGCCGCACCGCCGCCTTGCGCGACATGCTCCAGCGGTACAGGCGGATCTCCAGCGGGATGTGCCAGTGCTCTTTGCCGCACACCACCAGCTCGCCACGTGCCAGCTCGGCGTTCATCGACAGGCGCGGCACCCAGGCCACGCCCAGGCCTTGCAGGGCCATGGCCTTGAGGCTGTCGGCCATGGCCGTTTCGTGCACGGTGGTCGAGCGCAGGGCGCGCTGGCGCAGCAGCAGGTTCACCGAACGGCCCAGATAGGTGCCGGCGCTGTAGGCCAGCAGCGGCACGCTCTGCCCGGCGTCCAGATCGAACAGGGGCGCGCCCTGCTCGTCCACGGCGCACACCGGCAGCATCTCGCTGACACCCAGGGGCAGCGACGGGAACAGATCGGGGGCCAGTTGCACGGCGGCGTCCTGGTCGTGGTAGGCGAGGATCAGGTCGCAGGTGCCTTCGCGCAGCGAATGCACCGCCTCGCCGACGTTGGTCGCCACCAGCCGGGTGGTCAGCGGCAGGCCGTCACGGCGCAAACGGGCGATCCACTCCGGAAAGAAGCCGAACACCAGGGAGTGGGCCGCGGCGATCTGCAGCGCCTCGCCCTGCTGCCCTTCGAGGTGATGCAGGTGACGCACCACTTCGCCGAGCTGCTCGACCATGCTGCGCGCCGTGAGCAGGAACAGCTGGCCAGACTCGGTCAGCTCGATCGGCGTGCGCGAGCGGTTGACCAGCGTCAGGCCGAGCGCTGCCTCCAGGCTCTGGATGCGCCGGCTGAAGGCCGGCTGGGTCACGAAACGCTTTTGCGCCGCGGCGGAGAAGCTGCGGGTAGCGGCCAGGGTGACGAAGTCTTCCAGCCATTTGGTTTCCAGGTTCATAGGCATCCTCGATTCGCATGGCCTTGTGCACACGTTTGGTGCAAAGGAATAGTCACGGCCACATTATGCCGATTGTGCATAGGCCAGCAAACAACAGCATTGGCCTCCAAAGACCCGCAGCCCTTATTCTTTGGCCCATCGCGGTATCTTCCGCCCAACTAAGAGAATCGAGACATCATGTCCGCTGCTGCATCGTTCCGCGTCGAAAAAGACCTGCTCGGCACCCTCGAAGTCCCGGCAGATGCCTATTACGGTATCCAGACCCTGCGTGCGCTGAACAACTTCCGCCTCTCCGGCGTGCCCCTGGCCCACTACCCGAAACTGGTCGTGGCCCTGGCGATGGTCAAGCAGGCCGCCGCCGACGCCAACCGCGAGCTGGGCCACCTGCCCGCCGAAAAACACGCGGCCATCAGCGAAGCCTGTGCACGCATCATCCGCGGCGATTTCCACGAGCAGTTCGTGGTGGACATGATTCAGGGCGGTGCCGGCACCTCGACCAACATGAATGCCAACGAGGTGATCGCCAACATCGCCCTGGAAGCCATGGGTCATGCCAAAGGTGAATACAAGCACCTGCACCCGAACAACGACGTGAACATGGCGCAGTCGACCAACGACGCCTACCCGACCGCCATTCGCCTGGGCCTGCTGCTGGGCCACGACACCCTGCTGGCCAGCCTGGAAAGCCTGATCCAGTCGTTCGCCGCCAAGGGCGAAGAATTCGCCCACGTACTGAAGATGGGCCGCACCCAGCTGCAGGACGCCGTGCCGATGACCCTCGGCCAGGAATTCCGCGCCTTCGCCACCACCCTGGGTGAAGACCTGGCGCGCCTGCGCAGCCTGGCGCCGGAGCTGCTGACCGAAGTGAACCTGGGCGGCACCGCCATCGGTACCGGCATCAACGCCGATCCGGGCTACCAGCACCTGGCCGTGCAGCGCCTGGCGCTGATCAGCGGCCAGCCGCTGGTGCCGGCTGCCGACCTGATCGAAGCCACCTCCGACATGGGCGCCTTCGTGCTGTTCTCCGGCATGCTCAAGCGCACCGCGGTCAAGCTGTCGAAGATCTGCAACGACCTGCGCCTGCTGTCCAGCGGCCCGCGTACCGGCATCAACGAGATCAACCTGCCGGCTCGCCAGCCGGGCAGCTCGATCATGCCGGGCAAGGTCAACCCGGTGATCCCGGAAGCGGTCAACCAGGTGGCCTTCGAAATCATCGGCAACGACCTGGCGCTGACCATGGCAGCCGAAGGCGGCCAGCTGCAGCTGAACGTGATGGAGCCGCTGATCGCCTACAAGATCTTCGACTCGATCCGCCTGCTGCAACGCGCCATGGACATGCTGCGCGAGCACTGCATCAACGGCATCACCGCCAACGAAGCCCACTGCCGCGCCCTGATGGAAAACTCCATCGGCCTGATCACCGCGCTGAACCCGTACATCGGCTACGAGAACTCCACCCGTATCGCCAAGGAAGCGCTGGTCAGCGGCCGCGGCGTGCTGGAGCTGGTGCGTGAAGAGCAACTGCTGGACGACACCACCCTGGCCGAGATCCTGCGCCCCGAGAACATGATCGCCCCGCACCAGCTCAAGCCCCTGACCCCGCCAGTCAAGGACGCGGTCGAGCAGCAGCGCTAAGGTCTCTTGAGGTTGCCGCGCAAGCCGCGCGCAAACCTCGACTGCACCACCAGACCCGAAGCCCCGTACCGTTCAGCGGTACGGGGCTTCGCTTTGTTAGGGACTGATTGCCGTTTGCCCGCGCGCAGGCTAAAAGGGCGGCAGTCCTAATAAAGAGAAGTCGCCCCATGACCGTCAAAACCGCGTGGCTGCTGTGCCTGCTGTCCCTTTCAGGTGCTGTCGCACTCCCCGCCCAGGCCGAATTGCCGGTCGGCTACCAGGTCGTGTTACAAACGGAAAACTTTCCGCCGTTCAACATGGCGGACAACGAGAAGAACTTCGCCCGCGACGCCAACATCCAGGGCGTCAGCACCACCATCGTGCGCGAGATGTTCAAACGCGCCGGCATCGACTACACCCTGACCCTGCGCTTCCCCTGGAGCCGCATCTACGACGCCACCCTGGCCAACGCCAACCACGGCCTGTTCTCCACCTCGATGAACGAGGCGCGCCGCCCGCTGTTCAAGTGGGTCGGCCCGATCGCCAAGGTCGAGCGCGTGCTGCTCGCAGCGCCCGGCTCCAATATCCCCAACCTGACCGGCCTGGAGCAGGCGCGCCAGTACCGCATCGGCAGCTACAAGGACAGCGCCGCCGCCCAGGCCCTGGAAAAGGCCGGCCTGCAGCCGAACAACACCCTGCGCGATCAGGAGAACATCGCCAAGCTCACCAGCGGCAAGATCGATCTGTGGGGCACTACCGATCCGGTATGGCGCTACCAGGCCCGCCAGGAAGGCGTGACCGGCCTGCGCAACGTGCTGACTTTCGACCGCGCCGACCTCTACCTGGCCCTCAATCTGGATACACCGGACGAAGTAGTCACCCGCCTGCAACAGGCTCTCGATCAGATGAAGACCGAAGGCTACGGCACCTGCAACAAGCACCCGGAACTGTGCTGAGCATCGCGCCACGAACGCCTCACACCGCACTCTAGAGCGGCCGCACCACGCAAAAGCCCCAGACCGGTTCACAGTCTGGGGTTTTGCTCGTGGCGGCTCATTGCCGTTTGCGCAGAGGCGCGCTAAAAGGGCAGCGGCCTAACAAGGAGCTGTTCCGATGAGAGTCAATGCCGCATGGTTTGCCGGCCTGCTGGCCGTTTCCAGCCTGTTCGCCCTGCCCGCCCACGCCGACCTGCCGGCGGACTACAAAGTGGTGCTGCAGACCGAGAATTTTCCGCCCTTCAACATGGCTGACGGTGAGAAGAATTTCGCCCGCGACGCCAATATCCAGGGCGTCAGCACCACCATCGTGCGCGAAATGTTCAAGCGCGCCGGCATCGGCTACACCATGACCCTGCGCTTCCCGTGGAGCCGCGTGTACGACGACACCCTGGCCCACGCCAACTACGGGCTGTTCTCCACCTCCATGAGCGAGGCGCGCCGCCCGCTGTTCAAGTGGGTCGGGCCGATCGCCAAGGTCGAAGGCGTGCTGCTCGCGGCACCGGGCTCGAAGATCGAAAACCTGAGCAGCCTCAAGGAGGCCGCCAAGTACCGCATCGGCGCTTACAAGGACGGCGCCGTCAGCCAGGCCCTGGAGCGCGCCGGCCTGCAAGCGACCAATGCCCTGCGCGACCAGGAGAACATCGCCAAGCTCACCGGCGGCAAGATCGACCTGTGGGCCACCACCGACCCGGTATGGCGCTACCACGCCCGCCAGGCCGGCGTGACCGGCCTGCGCACCGTGCTGGTCATCGACCGCTCGGACATGTACCTGGCGCTCAACCTCGAGACCCCGGACGAAGTGGTCACTCGCCTGCAGCAGGCCCTCGACCAGATGAAGAACGAGGGCTACGGCACCTGCAACAAGCATCCGGAGCTGTGCTGATAGCCCACTGCAAGGGCATGCCTTCACGGATAAAGCCAATAGCGGTTGGTGAGCAGAATTCATTTTGTAGGAGGGGCTTTAGCCCCGAGCGTTATTAGGGTGCAAAGAGCTCGCGGCTAAAGCCACTACGCATTGCGCAAACGACGGCTCTCGTCTTGAAATAGATCGTAGGGTGGGTGAGCGGCGCCAACCACAGGCAGCCGATGGCCACGCTCTCGGCACGCCGCGTAACCCACCGAGCGATGTATAGCGTTGAACCCGTGGTGGGTTACGGCGCGCCGAGCCCACCGTCATGTTCAAAGCGTAACAAGCGCCTCCACCCTCCCTACGAAGCGTGCGCCAACGCTCAGGCTGTAGGATGGGCGCCAGCCCATCACCTGGTGAACTCCCATACCCATCACTCCACCTCGAACAACCCTTCGCGCACCGGCGCATGGGCCAGGCGCTGGCGGATGTCTTCGTCGATGCGTGGGTCGTCCGGCTGGTAGAGCATCACCTGGCGGTAGGTGCTGATGCGGTTGATTTCGGTACCGAGAAATTCCCACACCACCCGGGTGCAGGCCGGCGTGCGGCGGTCGCCGCTGGATACCCCGGTCTTAAGGCCATTGAGGCGGGTGATGCGGCTCTTGAAGCTGGGGATCAGGATGGTCTGGCTCATCTCGTTGACGGTCAGCGACTCGTAGTCGATGAGAAACAGCCGGTCCTGCAGCTGGAAGGCGGCGCCCAGGTAGCGGCAGCGCGCCGAGTCGTCGGCCAGCCCGCCTGTGGATAACACCTGACGCTCCTGGCGCTCGAACAGGAAGTTGCCGCCCTCCTCGCGCATGTGCACCAGCGACAGCAGGATAGTGCCCGGCACCGACATGCAATTGGCGTATTCGAAGTAATAGCCGCAATAGCGCGACAGGTCACCGGAGCTGTCACGTAGCGGCTGTAACAACGCGTGTAACGGATCCTGCTGCGCCGGTGCGCCGATCTGCGTGCCGCGGGCGCCGATCAGGCGCGCGAACTGCTCACCCGGCAGGCCCAGCTCGTAGCCCTCGACGCCAAAGAAATCCCCAATCCTTTTGAGGTTATAGGCCGTGGGCTGGCTCTCTCCGGAGAGGTACTTGTTGAACTGGGCGCGGTTGATGCCGACCTTGCGGCACACCTCCGCAATGGACCGGTAGTGGCTGCAAAGCAGCCGCAGATTCTCACCGAGGTGATTGGACATGATGGGCTCAGATGATGCGAGTGACGTGATTCTAGCATCAGGTCGCGTCACTTAGTATCGACCCGCGAAATTGTTCGAGGGACCACCTTGCTCAAACATTAGCCACCGCATCTCGCGTCAGCGTTCGCCTGCGAACAATCACAATAAGAATCGAGGATTCTCATCATGCTCGAAGTACTGAACGACTTCCTTTCCGGGAAAGTGTTGATCGTGCTTATCGTCGGCCTGGGTAGCTACTTCACCCTGCGCTCGCGTTTCGTCCAGTTCCGCCATTTCGCCCACATGTTCAGCGTGTTCAAGGACTCGATCCGCAGCAGCGGTGGCCAGCTCAGCTCCTTCCAGGCCCTGATGCTCAGCCTCGCCGGCCGGGTTGGCGCCGGTAACATCGCCGGTGTCGGCATCGCCGTGACCCTCGGCGGCCCAGGCGCCGTGTTCTGGATGTGGGTGACCGCTCTGGTCGGCATGTCCAGCAGCTTCTTCGAATGTACCCTGGCTCAGGTCTACAAGCGCAGCGACGGCGATGGCCTGTACCGCGGCGGCCCGGCCTACTACATTCAGCACGGCCTGAAGCTGCGCTGGATGGCGATGGTCTTCGCCGTACTGCTGCTGGTCACCTACGGCTTCGCCTTCAACGGCCTGCAGTCGTTCACCGTGACCCACTCGCTGGAAAACGCCTTCAACATCCCGGTCCAGTACAGCGGTATCGCCCTGGCCGTACTGCTGGGCCTGGTATTCATCGGCGGCATCAAGCGAATCGCTTCGGTGTCCGACCTGCTGGTTCCGGTCAAGACCCTGGCCTACATCGCCGTCACCGTGTACGTGATCATCAGCCAGATCGACCTGGTGCCGGGCATGCTGGCCACCATCGTCAAGAGCGCCTTCGGCCTCGAGCCGGCCTTCGCCGGTCTGCTGGGCAGCGCCATCGTCATGGGCGTGAAGCGCGGCGTGTTCGCCAACGAAGCCGGTCTGGGCAGCGCCCCGAACGTGGCTGCCGTGGCTTCGGTCAAGCACCCGGCCGCTCAGGGCGTGGTTCAGGCGTTCAGCGTGTTCCTCGACACCTTCGTGATCTGCACCTGCACCGCGCTGCTGATCTTGCTGTCGGGCTTCTACACCCCGGGCTTCGAAGGTGACGGCATCGTCCTGACCCAGAACTCCCTGGCTGCAGTGGTTGGTGACTGGGGCCGCACCTTCATCAGCGTCGCGCTGAGCCTGTTCGTGTTCACCTGCATCCTTTACAACTACTACCTCGGCGAGAACGCGCTGCAGTTCCTGGTTGGCCGCAGCAAGGTCGCCCTGCTGACCTACCGCGGCCTGGTCCTGGCGCTGATCTGCTGGGGTTCGATGCAGAACCTGGGCACCGTGTTCGCCTTCGCCGACATCACCATGACCTGCCTGGCGTTCGTCAACCTGACCGCCCTGGCCATGCTGATCAAAGTGGGCCTGCGCGTCATGAAGGACTACGACGAACAGCGCAAGGCCGGTATCGAACAGCCGGTATTCGACGGCTCCAAGTTCGCTGACCTGGACCTGGATCGCGCCTCCTGGCCGACCGCCAAGCCAGCCGTTGACGCTCAACCGCAGAGCGCACCGGAACTGCTGTCGACTCAGCGCTGAGTCGCCTTGCCTGACCGGATGGCGCGCCACGCGCCATCCGGTCCTGCCGCCCTCAGGCGGCTTTCCCTTTCCTGCCGATGCCCTTGCTCGATAGCGAGCGAGTCGGGATCGGCTTGGCCTGGAGATTGCCTCCCAGGTCTTTAACGAGTGGCGATCGGATGTATCCTGCCCCTTTCCATACCCATTCTTTCAATAAGGAAAAAGGCATGCCTGCCGTACAAAAACTCCTCGTGCTGTATACCGGCGGCACCATCGGCATGCAGGCCAGCGCCAGCGGCCTGGCCCCCGCCTCCGGCTTCGAGGCACGCCTGCGCGCACAGCAAGCCGAGCAGCACGAACAGGTGCCGACGTGGGTATTTCGCGAGCTGCTGCCGCTGATCGACAGCGCCAACATGACCCAGGCCAACTGGCTGGCGATGGTCGCGGCGATCCGTCAAGGCGTCGAGCAGGACGACTGCGACGGCGTGCTGGTGCTGCACGGCACCGACACCCTGGCCTATAGCGCCGCGGCCCTGAGCTTCCTGCTGCTGGGGCTGCCGGTACCGGTGGTGATGACCGGCTCGATGCTGCCGGCCGGCGCCGACAACAGCGATGCCTGGCCCAACCTGTTCGGCGCCATGCAGGCGCTGCACGATGGCGTGGCACCTGGCGTGCACCTGTACTTCAACGGTGCGCTGATGCACGGCGCGCGGGTCAGCAAGCTGAGCAGCGATGCCTTCGATGCCTTCCAGGTCGTACCGCGCCTGCGCCAGGGCGAACGCCTGGCCGAACTGCCGGCGCACATCGACTTCCGCCAGAGCCGCCAGACGGTCAACCTGCTCACCCTGCCGCTGGTGCCGGGCCTGCGCGCCAGCCACCTGCGCGCCCTGCTGGACAGCGGCGTGCAGGGTTTGCTGCTGGAGTGCTACGGCAGCGGCACCGGCCCGTCGGACAACGCCGAACTGCTCGACGTACTGCGCGAGGCCCATGGCCGCGGCGTGGTGCTGGCAGCGATCAGCCAGTGCGCGCGCGGCCATGTGGAATTCGGTGTCTACGCGGCCGGCAGTCAGCTGGCCTCGGTGGGCCTGATCTCGGCGGGCGGCATGACCCGCGAGGCGGCGCTGGGCAAACTGTTCGCCCTGCTCGGTGCCGGCCTGGCGCAGGATGAAGTGGAGCGGCTGTTCAGCCTCGATCTGTGTGGCGAGCGTGTGGAGTATGGCATGGATTAGGGCGTGACCAATCGGTATAGTCGCGCCCCGCTGACGGTAAGCCAGCTTCTTTTCCCCTCATTCACAAGGACGTTCCATGCCTTTGTTCCGCTCCGCCGTATTCGTTCTGCTCGCCCTGGCCATCACCGGCTGCTCGACCAAAGCCTTCTTCAAACTGCCGGAAAACAGCACCGTTGCCATCAACGAGCGCGCCGAGCAGCACCCGCAAGGCCTGGTCAAGATTCGCCCGTTCTTCTGGAACCGCGCCGGCGGCGTGCCGTACCGTCTGACCAGCACCACCACTGGCCAGCCGATCTCCGAAGGCAAGCTGAGCACCCGCTTTCGCGTGGTGTCGATCTTCTGGCCGCCGTACAGCATCATCTACTGGCCGATGGGCTTCCGTCACCCGTGCTATGACCTGACCGCCCCGGTGGCAGGCACCTGCACCGACCAGGACCTGCAGATGCTGCGCAAAGCGCACCGCGACGCCCAGTAAACCGCGCGGCTGCCGCTCAGGCAGCCCACGCCTGCCGGGACCGAAGTGCGCTTCGATCCCGCGCCCTCAGAATACAGACCAGCCGATCCGATCGCTGAGCACCTCCAGCGCTGCCATGCCCGCCAAGGAATTGCCCGCCTTGTTGAGGCCCGGCGACCACACACAGATGGTGTACTGCCCCGGCACGATGGCGACGATGCCGCCGCCCACGCCGCTCTTGCCCGGCAGGCCGACGCGGTAGGCGAAGTTGCCGGCCTCGTCGTACAGACCGCTGGTGGCCATGATCGAATTGACCTGCTGGGTCTGCCGGGCGCTGAGAATCTGCTCACCGCTGTGCTTGCAGAAGCCGTCGCGGGCCAGGAAGCAGAACGCCTTGACCAGGTCCACGCAGCTCATGCTCAGCGCGCAGTAGCTGAAGTAGTTGCGCAGCACCATTTCCACATCGTTGTGAAAATTGCCGAAGGACTGCATCAGGTAGGCCATGGCCGCGTTGCGCGCGCGGTGCTGGTATTCGGAGTCGGCGATATGCCGGTCGATCACCACATGGGGGTTGCCCGACAGGCGCCGCACGAAGTCGCGCATCGACAGGGCCGGGGCGGCGAAGCGCGACTGGTTGATATCGCTGATCACCAGCGCGCCGGCATTGATGAACGGGTTGCGCGGCCGGCCGTTTTCCAGCTCCAGCTGCACCAGGGAGTTGAACGGCTGGCCCGACGGCTCGTGGCCCAGGCGCTCCCAGATGCTCTCGCCGGAATGCTGGATGGCCTGCACCAGGCTGAACACCTTTGAGATGCTCTGGATCGAGAACGGCGTGTGCGCATCGCCGGCGGTGAACAGCTCGCCATCATTGCCGTAGACGGCGATACCCAGCTGGTCCAACGCCACATCGGCCAAGGCGGGAATATAGGTGGCGACCTTGCCCTGGGCGATCAGTGGGCGAACCTGGTCGAGGATTTCATTCAACAACGCTTGCATGGACACGCTCGCAATCCGGCCCGGCGGCTGCCGGGCTCAATCAGCCATAGACGCCACGACTGACCCGCAAAGCACAGCGACGTTCACAGGCGCCGGGCCAATTCGGCGATGTGCTCCGGGCCGATGCCGCAGCAGCCGCCCAGGTGGCTGGCACCACGGGCGCGCCAGTCGGCAACCCAGCGCAGGTAGCCCGGCGGGTCGAGGTCTTCGCGCAGCGGGTCGAGGCCGTCGTTGGCGGTGGCTTCTTCAGGTTGCGGCGGGAAGGCGTTGGCATAGGCGCCGATGGCGATGTTCGCACCGAGGCTGGTGAACACGTCGCGCGCCGCGTCGATGGCATCGCCGATCACTTCCGGCTGGCTGCAGTTGAATAGCAGCACTTCCACGCCCAGCTCGGCCGCCGCGCGGGCTGCCTCGGCCACCGGCTCGCCGGAGCGCAGGCGTGGCACTTCATCCACGTCTTCATCGCGCAGGGTGAAGGACAGCCAGAACGGCTTGCCGTCTTTGGGCAGGTGGGCGTGAATGGCCCGCGCCTCGGCGATGGCGCTCTGGGTTTCCGCCAGCCACAGGTCGACGTGAGGGGCGAGGCCGTCGAGCAGCGGCGTCAGCACTTCGGTGACGCGCTCGGGCTGGAACAGATCCGGGCGATACGAGCCGAACAGCGGCGGCAGCGAGCCGGCGACGCGCACGCCATTGCCCGCCTTGTCCGCCGCGCTGCGGGCCAGCTGGCCGGCACGCTCGGCCAGGGCACGGCCTTCGGCGGCGAAGCGCTGTTCACCGATATGAAAGGGCACCACGGCGTAGCTGTTGCTGGTGATCACCCGGCTGCCGCTGGCGATATAGGCGGCGTGCACGGCCTCCACCTGCTCCGGCGCCTCGGTCAGCGCCAGGGCCGACCACTCCGGCTGGCGAAACGGCGCGCCACGGCGCTGCAGCTCCCGGCCCATGCCGCCATCCAGCAAAATCAGAGGTTGCTCGCTCATATAAGCTCCAGTCATATCGATATGCATTCAATTCATTTGGATGCCGCTGTTTATAACTATTTAATACGCCGAAATTGCCGCTCACAACCTTTTTCGCGCCCAAGGATTTCCGTGAAAACCACCCTGCTCGCCGCCCTCGGTCTGACCCTCGCTTCCGTCTGCAACCTGGCCCTGGCCGGCCCAACCCTCGACCGCATCGAGAAGAACGGCGAGCTGGTCAACGTGCTTATGGAAAACTACCCGCCGTTCTCCTTCCTGAACGATCAGAACCAGCTCGACGGCTTCGACGTCGATGTCGCCAAGGCCGTGGCCGACAAGTTGGGCGTCAAGCTGCGCCTGGAAACGCCGTCCTGGGACGTGATCGCCGCCGGCCGCTGGAACGGCCGTTACGACATCTGCATCTGCTCGATGACGCCCAGCCAGGCGCGTGCCCAGGTGTTCGACTTCCCGGTGACCTACTACGCATCGCCGGCGGTGATCGTGGTCAACGCCAGCGATGATCGCATCCACTCGGCCAAGGATCTCTCGGGCCTGAAGGTCGGCGTCACCAGCGCCTCCTCCTACGAGGGCTACCTGAACAAGGATCTGGTCATCGAAGGCGCCGAAGACAAGCCGCTGACCTACCCCTTCGACGCCGTGCAGGTCGCGCCCTACGACAACGACACCGTGGCGTTCCATGACCTGGCCCTGGGCGCCGGCGTACGCCTGGACGCCATCCTCACCAACCTGGTGACCGCTCAGCCGCGCATCGATCAGGACAAGCGCTTCAAGCTGGCGGGCGACGCGCTGTACGCCGAACCGAATGCCGTGGCCATCGAGAAGGACGACGCCGAGTGGCGCGCCAAGGTCGAGAGCGTCTTCGCAGAGCTGCGCCAGGACGGTACCCTGGCGGCCATCTCCAAGAAGTGGATCGGTTCCGATATCAGCCAATGACGCCTCCACCTGAAACCCCTCGCCCGCCGCCCCAGGCGGGCGAGTCGTTACTGCAGCGCCTGTTCGGTTTTCGCACCCGCCTGTACGTCACCTGGGCGATCATGTTCGCCCTGTGCGTGGCGTTCTTCCTGAGCTTCGACCTGAAGTTCTCGATCATTCTCGACAAGCTGCCCAACCTGCTGGGTACCAGTCTGGCGCCCAATGGCTTTCTGCAGGGCGCGGCGCTGACCCTGTTCCTGTGCTTCTGCTCGATCTGGGCGTCCCTGGCGCTGGGCTTCGTCACCGCTCTGGCGCGCCTGTCGAAAAGCGCCGTGGCGTTCGGCATCGCCACCTTCTACGCCTCGTTCTTTCGCGGTACGCCACTGCTGATCCAAATCCTGCTGATCTACCTGGGCCTGCCGCAGCTCGGCCTGGTGCCGGGCGCAGTCACCGCCGGGATCATCGCCCTTTCGCTGAACTACGGTGCTTATCTGAGCGAAATCTTCCGCGCCGGCCTGCTCGGCGTGCCGCCCGGCCAGCGCGAGGCTTCCCTGGCCCTGGGTCTCAAGCCGGTGGTGATCTTCTGGCGGGTGACCCTGCCCCAGGCGATGCGCACCATCATCCCGCCGACCACCAGCCAGTTCATCTCGATGCTCAAGGACTCGTCGTTGATCTCGGTAATGGGCGTCTGGGAAGTGATGTTCCTGGCTCAGTCCTACGGGCGTTCGTCGTACCGCTATATCGAGATGCTGACCACCGCCGCAGTGATCTACTGGCTGCTGTCGATCGGCCTCGAGCTGATCCAGACGCGCCTGGAGCGGCATTACGGCAAGGCCTACCTGAACGGGCGATGAGCATGCAGATACCCGCCGCCGCCATCGAGCGCCTGTTGCGCATCGACTGGTTCGCCAACATCGGCAAACCTGCGTCGCTTGCCGGCGTGCGCCAGATCGAGCAGGGCGATCTGGGCTCGTCGCTGGCCAGCGACGCCTGGGAAGCCACCACGCTGGAGGCGCGCAACGCCATCACCGGGCGCCTGGCGCGGCTGCATCCGATCAAGTATCAAGCCTGGAACGAACTGGCCGGCCAGGCCAAGACGGCGCTGCAACCGCTGTGGCAGAAATTGCCGGTCGCCCTCGCCGATAACGCCACCCTCGCCGACCTGCAGTGGATCCTGCACGCCTACCTGATGGAGGCCGCCTACCGCGAGGTGCTGCTGCAGCCGCTATTCTTCGACAGCCTGATCCAGGTCTACGAGGCCGGGCATATCCCCTGCGGCTGGGACGGCGAATGGCCGAACGGGCAGCTGGTCATCTGCTGAGCCTCTGCGCTTGCGGTGAACGGCGCCACCACGCAGGATGACCCTCGACCGAATTCAGGAGACCTGCCGATGACCGTTCGCATTCCCGTGGACATCCGCGCTGTCAGCGCCGCCGACCATGCCGCCTGGCTGCCGCTCTGGCAGGGCTACCAGCGCTTCTACATGACCGAGATCGATGCTGCGACCAGCGACCTGACCTGGCAGCGCTTTCTCGACCCGAGCGAACCGATGTTCGCCGCCCTGGCCTGGCGCGACGGCGAAGCCATCGGGCTAGTGCACTGGATCTACCACCGTTCCTGCTGGACCACCGGCGACTACTGCTACCTGCAGGATCTGTTCATCGGCAAGGACGTGCGCGGCAACGGCATCGGCCGCCAGCTGATCGAGCACGTCTACGCACAGGCCGCACAAGCCGGCTGCTCGCGGGTGCACTGGCTGACCCACGAAACCAACGCCAAGGCCAAGCTGCTCTACGAGCGCATCGGCGAACGCTCGGGCTTCGAGCAGTACCGCAAGCTGCTCTGAGTCGACAGCACCGCGAAACTAAAACGCCCCGCTGATCAGCGGGGCGTTTTTGCATTGGAGATTGCGCAAGGTAGCTACAGGCCCGTGGGAGCGGGCCATGCCCGCGATTCGGCGCGGCGCACTCCCACGTGGTGCCAACTCATACACAGAGCCTGGGCATGATCGCTGGCTAAGAACCTGTTCAAAGTCTGCTGCGCCTCGGCACTGCGGCGTTAAAAACAAGCTCGGACTGCTCATTTACAGCTCGTAAACTCCGCGTCCTCGCCTGTTTTTGCCTTGCATTGCTCTAGCTCGCGAGACTTTGAACAGGCTCTAAGGCCCGCTGTCAGTCCTCGGTCTTCCAGTTCTTGCGGCTCATGTAGTCGCGGGTTTCCTTGACCACGACGCCGGAGAGCAGCAGCAGGCCGATCAGGTTGGGCAGCGCCATCAGGCCGTTGGCGATATCGGAGAAGGTCCACACCACCTCCAGCGAGGTCACCGCGCCGACGAACACCACCACCGAAAAGATCAGCCGGTACGGCATCACCGCCACGCGGCCCATCAGGCGCTCCATGCAGCGCTCGCCGTAGTACGACCAGCCGAGGATGGTGGTGAAGGCGTAGACCAGCACGCCGATGGTCACCGTGTAGATGCCCCAGCCGCCGCCCAGGCCTTGCTCCAGCGCCCAGGCGGTCATCGGCGCGCCTTTCAGGCCTTCCTGGGTCCAGGCGCCGGTGACGATGATCGCCAGCGCGGTGAAGGTGACCATCACCAGGGTGTCGAGAAAGGTCTGGGTCATCGACACCATGGCCTGGCGCACCGGCTTGTCGGTCTTCGCCGCAGCCGCCGCGATCGCACCGGTACCCAGGCCCGACTCGTTGGAGAAGATGCCGCGGGCCACGCCCATCTGCACCGCCAGGATGATGCTCGAACCGAGGAAGCCACCGGCCGCCGCGCTACCGCTGAAGGCATCAGTGAAAATCAGGGTAATGGCGTCCGGCAGGCGGTCAGCGAACACCACCAGCACGGCGACGTTGCTGATGATGTACAGCACGATCATCACCGGCACCACACCGGCGGCGAAACGGCCGATGCTCTTGATGCCACCGATGATCACCACAGCGGTACCGATGGCCAGCACCAGGCCGCTGAGCGTTGGCGAGATGCCCCAGGTGTCCTGCAGCTGATGGGCCGCCGTGTTGGCCTGCACCATGTTGCCGATACCGAACGAAGCCACCGCACCGAAGATCGCGAAGGCGATGCCCAGGGTCCTGCCCAGGGTGCCGCCAACACCGTTAGTGAGGTAGTACATCGGCCCGCCGCTCTGCTCGCCCTTGGCGTCGGTGACCCGGTACTTCACGCCCAGCAAGGCTTCCGAGTATTTGGTGGCCATCCCGACCAGGCCGGTCATCCACATCCAGAACAACGCGCCCGGGCCGCCGATACCGATGGCCGTGGCCACCCCCGCGATGTTGCCGACGCCGATGGTCGCCGCCAGTGCGGTGGCCAGGGCCTGGTAGTGGGAAACGTCACCGGGTACGTCGCCCTTTTCCGAGCGCTTGATGAAGGCCAGCCAGAAGGCGTGGCCGAGCACGCGGAACTGGATGCCACGCAGGCGGATGGTCAGGTACAGGCCGGTGAGCAACAGCAGGGGGATGAGCAGAAACGGCCCCCAGATGAAGCTACTGATGGCCGTGAGCACAGCGAGAAATTGATCCATGGCGGGTGTCCTTGTTGTTCTGTCCAGTGCGGCTCGTGGCCAGCAGGAAGGCACCGCTGGCTGGTAGAGCCGCGGTGCCGAGCGAGTGAACGCAAATGCGTCCGTGCAACATCGGATGGTCTGTCACAGGCCCAAGGGCGTAACAAAATGTTCAGGCGAATCAATCGATTGCAACGCGGGCGATTGTTGCCAGGTCGGCAAGGCTATAACAACTTGGCCGCGAAAGGGCCGGAAAAAACAGGCAATTCAGCTGCGCGGCGGGATTCGCACAGGTGATCGGCGCGCCCCGGCACCACTAACCAGACAATCAGTCGTTGCACGCTATCGGCTGTGAACGCCAGGTCGCCCAGGCCTGCTCCCAGCCCGTGTGGTGGGATACCTGCGTCAGGCTGACGGTTTGCACGCAGCGCGCTTTACCGAGGCTATCCAGGTAGTGACGCAACACGCCAGCCGGCACCACGCTATCCGCGTCGCCGGCCAGATGCCGCTGGGTGATGTTGCGCAGCCGCTCGCGATAATCCAGCGGTTCCAGCGAACCTTCGAGGGTACTCAGTTGCAGCAGCTGTGCCCAGTAGCGGGGGCTGAGATTGCCGGCGAGGGTCTGCACGCTGGTGACGTCATCGCGCCGCGCCGCCAGCAACAACGCCAGCGCGGCACCGCCGGAATAGCCGACCAGCTCGAACGTCTGGTTGCCATAGCGAGCCTTGATCAGATCGAGCGCCCCGTCGAGGCTGCCCAGCACGTCACTGCCGAAGCGCCGACTTGTCCACAGGCTCGTGCTGCACCCAGGCGCGGTGACGAATTGACAGGGCCGCGCCAGGTACAGGCTGGGCGTCGGATCGGCGAACGCCAGGCGCGCCACCAGCAGATCGCGCGGCGAGGGGTCGAGGCTGGGCTGCGACGGCGTCGCCCAGGCCTGGCCATCGCCTTCCAGATAAACGCGCATACGCGCCGCCGCCGGCATCTGGGCTGGGGCACCGAGCAATAACGGAAAGGGTTTGCTGTCGAGCGTTTGCAAGCGATGGTGCTGACCGGCCAGCTCGCCAAGCCGCTCTTGCGGCGACTGGCAACCGCCCAAGGCAAAGACCAGCAGCGCGCCAAGAAGCAACGCAGCCGGCTTTGCAGGACGAGCTGTCAGCATCCGGTCAGCTTCGCCTCGCGGCGCTCGCCCGGGAAGAAGAACGGCCGCAGACGCACGCCCACGCCGTTACCGACGAACGCCGCCACCAACCACAGCCAGCCGTGCAGGCTGCCGGAGGCGATGCCGCTGAAGTAGGCGCCGATGTTGCAACCGTAGGCCAGGCGCGAGCCGTAGCCGAGCAGCAGACCACCGATCACCGCCGCCACCAGCGAGCGCAGCGGAATGTTCAGGTTCGGCGCGAAGCGTCCGGCCAGGCCGGCGGCCAGCAGCGCGCCGATGACGATGCCGATATCCATCACGGTGGTGATGTCTTCCCACAGCGGCGCGGCCAGCGCCTGGGCATTGGCCGGCTGCTGCCAGAACACCCAGGACGACACCTCGACACCGGTGCCTTGCAGCACCTTGGCACCCCACAGCGCGAACGCGGAGGTGATGCCCCAGGGGCGACCGGCCAGCGCCAGCGTGGCGAAGTTGAGCAGCGCCAGCAGCACCGCGCCCCAGATCAGCGGCCAGGGGCCGCGCAGGAAACGCTGCCAACCCTGGTGCTCGCTCGGCTCCGCTCGCTCCAGGCTGCCGTGGCGACGCAACTCCAGGCGCGCGCTCAATGCGGCGATGGCGGCGAACAGCGCCAGGCTGACGATCAGCGCCGGCACCAGGCCCAGACTGGTGACGATGGAGGTCGGCGGCAGGCTCGGCAGTGCCGACCACCACTCCAGATGATGGGTGGCGATAACCCCGCCGATGATGAAGAACAGCAGGGTCACCAGCATCCGCGCGTTGCCGCCGCCCACGGTGAACAGCGTGCCGGATGCACAACCGCCGCCCAGCTGCATGCCGATGCCGAAGATGAAGGCGCCGACGATCACCGAGGTGCCCGCTGGCGCCACCAGCCCCTTGACCGGCGTACCGAACAAGGTGCCTGCCGACAGTGCCGGGAAGAACAGCAGCACGGCGATGGCCAGCATCACCATCTGCGCACGCAGACCGGCGCCACGGCGCTCGTTGAGCAGCACGCGCCAGGCCGAGGTGAAGCCGAAGGCGGCGTGATAGAGCACCAGGCCCAGCGCACCACCGACGATGAACAACAACGCCTGACGACCGCTGACCGCGAAGGTGAGGGCCAGCGCACCGGCCAGCAACAGCGCCACGGCCACCAGCGGCGTACCCGAGCGATTGGCCGGCGCCGCAGCAGGGATGGAAAGATTCATATAGACCTTCGAATAACCAATTGAAACGGTCGGCTATTCTAGCCCGTCCCGCAGGCGCCAGTGAGCGGATGCTTAGAACGAATGCTGAAAAGGTTATGCCCGCAAGCGGCAGTGCCTAGAACACGCCATCACGGGCAATCGGCGGCGTGAACAGACCGGCCGGATCACGACGTACCGAGCCCTCTTCGATCTCCGCCGCCTCGACCACTTCGACCTGCTCGCCGTTCAGCGCCTGGCGAACCTGCTGCTGGGTCAGCACGCTGGAAAGGATCGCCTTGCCGGAATCGGTGAAGTCATAAACGCTCGATGAGCCCTGCAGTGGCACCGAGGCCAAGCGCTGGCCTTGGCTGTCCAGCACATCAGCGGTCAGTGCGTGAGTCAGCACCACGCCCATGAAGCTTTCGCTTTTCCACTCACGCACGCGAATCGACAACAACATGGTATCGGCAGAAGAGGCCTGGCGTGCATTGCCATCGACGGCGCGGGCAGTAACTCCCTTGCGCTGGAAGCCGCCGAGCAGCGACTTCTGCAGCTCCAGAGCCAGCGGCTCGCCGGAGCGGGTGTTGACGTCATAGGGGATGTAATAGCTGCCACGGATCAGACCGACGAAGTGGCCCTTCTTGTTGCCCGACACCACGTAAGGGCGCTCGTCGATCACCTGCACCTCGACGGCCTTGGCGAAGGTTTGCGGCACCACGGGGTAGGCCTGGGAATAGTCGACTTTGCGGCCGTTGGAGCAGGCGGCCAGGCTGAACAGGAGGAAAAGAAGAACACAGCGACGCAGCATGGAATGTCCCTATAAGCGAGGTTGGCCGGCACGTTGAAAATGCCGGCAGGCGGATAGCAAACCGCTATCCGTAACGGTTCCCACGGGCAACACCCGCGAGGCCGGGCATGGTGCAAAAGCCTCGGGGCCATTGCAAGCGCTGGCGGCTGAGCGAAGTGCCTGGGGCTTTGTGGACGTCTGTGGGAGGGCGCCATGCGCCCGAAAAGATTCGTGGGCATGGCCCACTCCCGAGGCTCTGCCCCTAACCGCTCCCAAGAGATCAGGGCCGACAGACAAAAAAAGGGGCCTCACGGCCCCCAGAGGTTAATCGGTGGTGATCAGGCTTCGACTTCGATCAGCACTTCGCCCGGGTTGACGCGGTCGCCCTTGGCCACGTGCACGGCCTTGACAGTGCCGGCGATCGGCGCCTGCACTTCGGTTTCCATCTTCATGGCTTCGGTGATCAGCACGGCCTGGCCGGCCTTGACGGTGTCGCCTTCCTTGACCAGCACGTCGACGATATTGCCCGGCATGCTGGTGCTCACGTCACCCGGCGCGCTGGCGCTGCGGCGCCTGCCGCTGGCACCGCCGGCGACATAGTCGTTGAGTGCTTCGAACACCACTTCTTCCGGCATGCCGTCGATGGACAGGTAGAAGTGGCGCTTGCCGTCGCCCTTCACGCCGACACCGGTGATGTCCACGCGGTAGCTTTCGCCATGCACGTCGACCACGAACTCGGTCGGCACGCCTTCACCACCGACCGGCGCAGCGCCCTGGCCATTGGGCAAGGGCAGCAGCTCTTCCGGTTTGAGGGTGCCGGCCGCGCGCTCTTCGAGGAACTTGCGACCTATATCGGGGAACATGGCGAAGGTCAGCACGTCTTCCTCGGATTTGGCCAGGCTGCCGATCTCTTCACGCAGGCGTGCCAGCTCGGGCTTGAGCAGGTCGGCCGGGCGCACGTCGATCACTTCCTCGCTACCGATGGCCTGCTTGCGCAGTTGCTTGTCGACCTTGCCCGGCGCCTTGCCGTAGCGACCTTGCAGGTACAACTTCACTTCGTTGGTGATGGTCTTGTAGCGCTCGCCGGCCAGCACGTTGAAGAACGCCTGGGTGCCGACGATCTGCGAAGTCGGCGTTACCAGCGGCGGGAAGCCAAGGTCGGCACGCACGCGCGGAATCTCTTCCAGCACTTCGTTCATGCGGTTCAGCGCACCCTGCTCCTTGAGCTGGTTGGCCAGGTTGGAAATCATCCCGCCCGGTACCTGGTTGACCTGCACGCGGGTGTCCACGCCGGTGAACTCGCTCTCGAACTGGTGATACTTCTTGCGCACGGCATGGAAGTACATGCCGATTTCCTGGATGAGCTCCAGGTCCAGGCCGGTGTCGTACTGGCTGCCCTTGAGCGCGGCGACCATCGACTCGGTGCCCGGATGGCTGGTGCCCCAGGCCAGGCTGGAGATGGCGGTGTCGATGTGGTCGGCACCGGCTTCGATGGCCTTGAGCTGGCACATGGCGCCAAGGCCAGCGGTGTCATGGCTGTGGATAAATACCGGCAGGTCGACTTCGCTCTTCAGGGCCTTGACCAGCTCGAAGGTGGCGTAAGGCGTGAGCAGACCGGCCATGTCCTTGATGGCGATGGAGTCGATGCCCATCGCCTGCATGGCCTTGGCCTGGGCAACGAAGGCCTCGTTGGTGTGCACCGGGCTGGTGGTGTAGGCGATGGTGCCCTGGGCGTGCTTGCCGGCGGCCTTCACCGCCTCGATGGCCACGCGCAGGTTACGCACATCATTCATCGCATCGAAGATGCGGAACACGTCGATACCGTTGACCGCCGCCTTGGCCACGAACGCCTTGACCACGTCATCGCTGTAGTGGCGGTAGCCAAGCAGGTTCTGCCCGCGCAGGAGCATCTGCAGACGGGTATTGGGCAGCGCCGCCTTGAGCTGACGCAGACGCTCCCACGGGTCTTCCTTGAGGAAGCGCACGCACGCGTCGAAGGTGGCGCCACCCCAGACTTCCAGCGACCAGTAGCCGACGCGGTCGAGCTTGTCGCAGATCGGCAGCATGTCCTCGGTGCGCATGCGCGTGGCCAGCAGCGACTGGTGAGCATCGCGCAGGACGGTATCGGTAACGGTGATCTTCTTGCTCATGATGTCCCCTACAGGCCCGCGTGGGCAGCGATGGCGGTGGCGATGGCGATGGCCAGGTGCGACGGGTTGCGCTTGATCGAGTATTGGGTCAGTTCCGGGTGGCTTTCGACGAAGCTGGTATTGAACTGGCCGCTACGGAACTCTGGGTTACGCAAAATTTCCTGGTAATAGGGCGCGGTGGTGCGCACGCCCTGCACGCGCATGTCGTCCAGTGCGCGCAGGCCACGATCCATCGCCTCTTCCCAGGTCAGCGCCCAGACGATCAGCTTCAGGCACATCGAGTCGTAATAGGGCGGAATGGTGTAGCCGGTGTAGATCGCCGTGTCGGTGCGCACGCCAGGGCCGCCGGGCGCGTAGTAACGGGTGATCTTGCCGAACGAGGGCAGGAAGTTGTTCTTCGGGTCCTCGGCGTTGATACGGAACTGCAGGGCATAACCGCGATGGATGATGTCTTCCTGCTTGACCGACAGTGGCAGGCCGCTGGCGATGCGAATCTGCTCACGAACGATATCGATGCCGGTGATTTCCTCGGTAATGGTGTGTTCCACCTGCACCCGGGTATTCATCTCCATGAAGTACACCTCGCCCTCGGCGAGCAGGAACTCCACGGTACCGGCGTTCTCGTAGCCCACGGCCTGTGCCGCACGCACGGCCAGGTCACCGATGTAGGCGCGCTGCTCGGGGGTGAGCTGCGGGCTGGGGGCGATTTCGATGAGTTTCTGGTTACGGCGCTGAATCGAGCAATCGCGCTCGTACAGATGCACGGTGTTGCCGAAGCTGTCGGCGAGGATCTGCGCCTCGATGTGCTTGGGGTTGACGATGCACTTTTCCAGAAAGACTTCGGCGCTGCCGAAGGCCTTGGTCGCCTCGGAGATCACCCGCGGAAAGGCTTGCTCCAGTTCTTCGCGGCTGTTGCAACGGCGAATGCCACGGCCGCCACCACCGGAGGTGGCCTTGAGCATGACCGGGTAGCCGATGCGGTCGCCCTCGCGCAGCGCCTCGGCGATATCCGCGACGTTGCCCTCGGTGCCCGGCGTCACCGGCACGCCGGCCTTGATCATGCTGCGTCGCGCTTCGGTCTTGTCGCCCATACGGCGAATGACGTCGGCGCTCGGGCCGATGAACTTGATGCCGCGCTCGGCGCAGATTTCCGCCAGCTCGGCATTCTCGGAAAGAAAACCATAGCCGGGGTGCAAGGCATCACAACCGGTTTCCACGGCCAGGTTCACCAGCTTGCGCGGGTTGAGGTAGCCGGCCAGCGGATCGTCGCCGATGCTGTGAGCTTCATCGGCGCGCTTCACATGCAGGGCATGACGGTCAGCGTCGGAGTAGATGGCCACCGAACGGATGCCCATTTCGGCGCAGGCCCGCACGATGCGCACGGCGATCTCACCACGGTTGGCAATCAGGATTTTCTTGATCACGAGCCAACATCCTCGATCATGTGAACAGGCAACCCAAAGAGGGTCGAGATATGACCGGATATGTCCGCCCGGCCTTATGAGCAACCCTACGCCGCTGTAACAATTAACCAAAATCAATATTTGTTGGGTTATGCATAAGTAAAAACTTATGATCTGCGAACAAGAAATCACCGAAGTGGTGAATAAAATTCGCAAGTCATTGTTACGCATGACCTTTCGGCAGCTTCAGGTATTTCGCTCGGTGTGCGATCACCATTCCTACAGTCGCGCCGCCGAAGAAATGGCCCTCACTCAGCCGGCCGTGAGCCTGCAGATTCGCCAGCTCGAAGAGCTGCTCGGCCAGCCGCTGTTCGACTACGTGGGCAAGAAGCTCTACCTGACCGAGGCTGCCGAAGCGCTGCAGGTGGCCAGCGAGGATATCTTCGGACGCCTGGAGAGCCTCGACATGCAACTGGCCGACCTCAAGGGCTCGCTGCAGGGGCAACTGAGCCTGGCCATCGAATCCAGCGCCAAGTACTTTGTTCCCCACCTGTTCGCCGCTTTTCGCCGCGAACACCCGGAAGTCAGCCTGCAGCTCACGGTGGTCAATCACTCCCAGGCGGTCCGGCGGTTGAGCGCCAACCGCGACGACCTGTTGATCATGTCCCAGGTGCCGTCGGACATGGCCCTGGAATTTCTGCCCTTTCTCAACAACCCGATCATCGCCGTGGCGCCCCCGGATCACCCGCTGAGCCAGGCCGAAAGCCTGCAACTGCAGGACTTGTGTGACTGGCCGCTGCTGGTACGCGAACCGGGCTCGGGCACCCGGCGCGCCTGCGAGGAGTACTGCCACCAGAAGCGCGCGCATTTCGCGCAGATCCAGGAGGTCGGCTCCATGGAGGGCCAGCGTGAAGGGGTGCTGGCTGGCTTGGGCCTGGCGCTGATCCCGCGCCACGCGGTGCGCCGCGAGCTGCAGCTGGGCCTGCTGCGCGAACTGCCGGTAGCCGAGCTGCCGCTGCTGCGTAGCTGGTGCGTGATGCACCCGCGCGGCAAATACCTGTCGCCGGTGGCCCAGGCGTTCTTCAATTTCGTGCGCGACCAGCGCAAGCAGATCGGCGTGCTGGCCGAGCAGTTCAGTGGCGTGAGCAATTCACTGTAGGGCTTTCGTATATGATGGCGAGGGTTCTCTTCCGGCAGGTGCCCTTTGCCCTTATCCCCTGAAAATGCGCCCAACCTGGGCATAGTGCCGTCCATGTCGGAGGTAATAACCCGGCACCTGCGCGACGCCATCGTGGCCGGCCGCTTCGCCGAGGACGAGCCGATCCGCCAGGACGAAATCGCCCGGCTGTTCAACGTCAGCAAGATTCCCGTGCGCGAGGCGCTCAAGCGCCTGGAGGCCGAGGGGCTGGTGGTGTTCCAGCGCAACCGCGGGGCGATGGTCACACGTATCGCCGAGGCGGAGCTGGCGCAGATGTTCGAGGTGCGCATCCTGCTCGAGGACAAGGCGCTGCGCCTGGCGATCCCCAACATGACTGACGCGACCTTCGCCGAGGCCGAGCGCATCTGCGAGGCGTTCATCGGCGAGCACGACGTCGGCCGCTGGGCTGCACTCAACTGGGCGCTGCACGCCTGCCTTTACGAGCCGGCGCAGCGGCCTTATCTGGTCAACCTGATCCGCTCGATCCACGACAAGCTGGAGCGCTACCTGCGCCTGCAGATGAGCCTGTCCGAGGGCAAGGATCGCGCCGACCAGGAGCACCGCGAGATCATCGCCGCCTGCCAGGCCAGGGACGTGGAGCGCGCCGCGGCGCTACTGGAGCAGCACATCACCGGTGTGTGTCGCAGCCTGTTCGAGCATTTGCCTGGACGAAAGTGAATCGGCGGGTATTGTGATAACCCCTGTGGGAGCGGGCCATGCCCGCGAAAAGTCGCGGGCATGGACTGGGCGTCCCCGCTTGCTCCCACGGGATCAGTCGCTAAATCCGATTCGACGCCTCCAGCGCCCTGAGCAAACGCGCATCGTGCCCATAGATATCCGGCCGGAACTGCACCGTACCGTCAGCACCGACCTGGGCCGTCCAGTAGGCCATCAGGATCGGCACCGGTTGTGGCAGGTCGGCGCGCAGGGTGCGGCCGCTTTCCCACTGCCTGGCGATGCGCGCACGCTCGGTTGGCGAGGCGCCAGCGAGCAACTGATCGACCAGCTCGGTGACCCGCTCGACGCGCACGCAGCCCGAGCTGAACAACCGCGGCAGGTTGTCGAACAGGCGCTGGCTCGGTGTGTCGTGCAGGTACACCGAGAAGGGGTTGGGGAAGCGGATCGCCACCTTGCCTAGCGGGCTGTGCTCACCCGCCGACTGCCGGATCATCACCCGGCCGGGGCGCTCCCAGTCGACGCCGCGCGGGTCTACCGGATTGCCTTCGTAGTCGATCACCTGCATGTGGTTGGCAGCCAGGTAGCCGGCCGCGTCACGGCGCAGCTCGGGCAGCTTGTCTTCCTTCAGGATGGTCGGCGGAATGGTCCAGGTCGGGTTGAGGGTCAGGTGGGTGATGCGCGAACGCAGCAGCGGCGTCGGCCGGGCCGGGCGACCGACCTGGGTGCGCGCCTGCCAGGCGACGGCGTGGTCACGCAGGAACATCACTTCGGCGCCCGCCACGTCGATCAGCACGCTGGTCGGCTCGATCTCGTGGGACAGCCAGCGCAGGCGCTCCAGGTTGATGCGGATCTGATCCATGCGCTCGCTGGCGGAACGGTTCAACTCGGCCAGGGTGCCGGGGCCGACCACGCCGTCGGGCTTGAGCAGGTGGTTGCGCTGGAACGCCTTGACCGCCTCGACCAGCGCCGTGGAATACACCGAGGTTTGCTCGGCGACCAGCGTCGGCGCGCCCTGGGACAGGTCACCGTGTAGCTGCAGCCGCTGCTCCAGCAAGGGCACCCGGCCATCCACGGCGCCGGGCTTGAGCAACGTGCCGCCGGGAATCGCCAGCCACTGCGGCAACTCCTGGCGGCGCAGTTCGGCGTAGCGCTGACGCAATTGCTGGTAGGGGCCAAAATCCGGTCGCGCCTGGGCGAAAGCCTGCGCCGGGTCGGCCAGCCCCGCCTGGGCAATGGCCAGCAGCGGCGCCTGGCTCTGGGGCGCGGCCATGCTCTCAGGCTCCCACAGCGGCTCGACCTTGGCCTGCTCCAGGCGCCCGTAGGACAGATCCCGCAGGGCCCGCAGATACGCCGTGGTAGCGAGCACGTCGACACAGGCCGCCAGGCGCGGCGACGGATCATCGACCTCCGCCAGTTGGCGCAATGGCTCCAGATGATAGGCGCGCGGCTCCAGGCCATCGTCGGCCAATGCCTCCAGCTGAGCGAACAGCATCGGCAGGTTTTCCTTGTTCCACGCTGGTTGCGTGCCGCGCAGCAGATAGAACGGATCCAGCCACTCGCGATCCTTGGCGGACAGCTCAAGCACGGGCGTTACGCAGTTCAGCGCGGGCTCGGCGAGCTGCTCCTGCAGCGGGCTCGGTGGCGGGGTATCGGCCAGCGCCAGGGGTGCCACCAGGGCCAACGCCCAGGCAGCAGATACAGAGGGAGAAAACAAGACGCCGCTCCAATTTACGACAGAGTGAATGACAGCCCGTCGGAATAGCCCGCGGGACAAGGGAACTCGGCTGCTAGAATTCCGAGCTTTGTTGTGCCCGTATCGCCTGGCGAAGGCGCGCCCCATCGAAGGCCAAAGCTCAGAGACTTGAAATGATGACCACGATTCAGCGCATTTGCTTAGCCTTTATTTGCCTGGCGTTGCCCGTTCCGTCCGTAATCGCCGCCACCTTGGCGCCGGATCCGCTGCTCGAAGGGCTGTCCGCACAAGCGCCGGCGCTCGATCGCCAGGTCCTCAATCACGCCCTCGACGCGATGCGCTGCGCCATCAACAATGGTGCCGTACCTGCCCAGCGCCTGGCCGTGATCGACTTCTCCAAACCTTCCAGCGACCGTCGCCTGTGGATCTTCGATCTGACCAAGAAGCGCGTGCTGCTGCACGACCTGGTCGCCCACGGCCAGCAGTCCGGCGACAACTTCGCCACGCGATTCTCCAATCGCGAAGGCAGCCATCAATCGAGCATCGGCCTGTTTCGCACTAGCGAAAGCTACACCGGCAAACACGGCTACTCGCTGCGCATGGACGGCCTGGAACCCGGCTTCAACGACCTGGCCCGCCAGCGCGCCATCGTCATCCATCCCGCCGATTACGTGAACCCGGCCTGGATCAAGACCCAAGGCCGCATCGGCCGCAGCCAGGGCTGCCCCGCAGTACGCCCGGAAGTCGCACGCATGGTGGTAGACAGCCTCAAGGGCGGCCAATTCATGTTTTCGTACTACCCCGACAAACGCTGGCTGAAGGGCTCGGCGTTCATCAATTGCAAGCCGGGTCTGGTGGCGGGGCTCGTCAGCGCCAAAGACGGCTGAAATTCGATAGCGGCCGAGCTGGAGGGCGCGGAGAGTTGACGTAGGACGGGCTTCAGCCCACCAAGCGGAGACGGATAGCGTCCACACCGGACCTGAGGATCGGCATCAGCCACTATGCCGATTTCGTCATCACCCTCGCGCAAAACCTTCAAGCCCTCAACAACGCCCCGCGTCACCCTGTAGCCATTCAACCGGCATACAGGCGCAGCGCCCATGAAACGCATTCAGGTAATCGACTCCCACACTGGCGGCGAGCCTACGCGGTTGGTGGTCAGCGGCTTTCCGGATCTCGGCAGCGGCAGCATGGCCGAGCGCAAGCGACGGCTGGCCAGCGAGCATGACGACTGGCGCGCTGCCGCGGTGCTCGAGCCGCGTGGCAGCGATGTGCTGGTCGGCGCCCTGCTCTGCGAACCCGTCGATCCCGATGCCTGTGCCGGGGTGATCTTCTTCAACAACACTGGCTACCTCGGGATGTGCGGCCACGGCACCATCGGCCTGGTGGTGTCGCTGGGCCACATGGGCCGCATCGGCCCCGGCGTGCACCGGATCGAAACGCCGGTGGGCACCGTGGAGGCGACCCTGCACGAGGATCGCTCGGTGAGCGTGCGCAACGTGCCGTCCTACCGCTATCGCCAGAACGTCGAGCTGCAGGTGCCGGGCTATGGCCTGGTGTGTGGCGATATCGCCTGGGGCGGCAACTGGTTCTTCCTGATGGCCGAGCATGGCCAGCGCATTGCCGGCGACAACGTCGAAGCGCTGACCGCCTACACCTACGCCGTACAGAAGGCGCTGGAAGATCAGGGCATTCATGGCGAGGACGGCGGCCTGATCGACCATATCGAGCTGTTTGCGGATGACGATAAAGCTGACAGCCGCAATTTTGTGCTTTGCCCAGGCAAGGCCTACGACCGCTCGCCCTGCGGCACCGGCACCAGCGCCAAGCTGGCCTGCCTGGCCGCCGACGGCAAACTTCAGCCCGGTGAAATCTGGCGCCAGGCCAGCGTGATCGGCAGCCTGTTCGAGGGCTCGTACCAGTGGCAGGGCGACAAGGTGATCCCGACCATCCGCGGCCGCGCCCATATCAGCGCCGAGGCAACGTTACTACTCGAACAGGACGACCCCTTCGCCTGGGGCATCCGCCCGTGACGCCGACGCGGGTCGCCGATGTGATCGTCATCGGCGCCGGCATCATCGGCGCCGCCTGTGCCCGTGAACTGGCGCGCCGCGGCCAGCAGGTACTGGTAATCGACGCCGGCCTGCACGGCGCCACCGCAGCCGGCATGGGCCACCTGCTGGTAATCGATGACAACCAGGCCGAACTGGATATCAGCCGCTACTCGGTGCGCCGCTGGCGCGAGCTGGGCCCGCAGCTGCCGGACGACTGCGCCTACCGCAACAACGGCACGCTGTGGCTGGCCGCCAACGAGCAGGAGCTGGCGGCGGCCGAGGCGAAAAGCCTCAATCTGCAAGGCGAAGGCGTGCGCAGCGAAATGATCGCAGGTCACCGCCTGCAGCAGCTCGAGCCAATCCTGCGCGACGGCCTGCACGGCGCCTTGCGCCTGCCGGATGACGGCATTGTCTACGCGCCGAACACCGCCCGCTGGCTGCTCGACGAGCAACGCATCCACCAGCGCCGCGCCCGCGTTGTCGAGCTGGACGGCAATCGCCTGCGCCTCGACGACGACAGCTGGCTGAGCGCCGGCGCGGTGATACTCGCCAACGGCATCCAGGCCGTGGAGCTGTGCCCGGAGCTGCCCATCGCGCCGAAGAAAGGTCACCTGCTGATCACCGATCGTTACCCGCACCCGGTTACCCACACCATCACCGAGCTGAGCTACCTGACCAGCGTGCATAACACCAGCGGCGCCTCGGTGGCCTGCAATATCCAGCCACGGCCGACCGGCCAGTTGTTCATCGGCACCTCGCGACAATTCGACAATGACGACCCCGAGGTGGACGGCTGGCTGCTGGCGCGCATGCTCAAGCATGCCGTGACCTACGCCCCAGGCCTGGCGGAGCTCAACGGTATCCGCGCCTGGGCGGGGTTTCGCGCCGCGACGCCTGATGGCATGCCGCTGATCGGCGAGCACCCTGCGCAGCCCGGTCTGTGGCTGGCGGTCGGTCATGAAGGGCTGGGTGTTACCGCCGCTCCAGCGACCGCCGACCTGCTCGCCGCACTGTTATTCAACGAGGCCGAGCCGATACCCGCAGCTGCCTACTCACCGCGGCGTTACCTGGGAGCGCCCGCCCATGCCTGAGTTGCATCTCGATGGCCGGCCGCTCAGCGTGGCGCCAGGCACCACGGTCGCTGCCGCCCTCGCGCTGGGCGGCGACGGCAGTTCGCGCACATCGCTCAACGGCACACGCCGGGCGCCACTGTGCGGCATGGGCGTGTGCCAGGAGTGCCGGGTGACCATCGACGGCCGGCGCCGCCTGGCCTGCCAGACCCTGTGCCGCGACGGTATGCAGGTGGAGACGCGGCCATGAAGCAGAGCACCGACGTGCTGATCATCGGCGCCGGCCCGGCCGGTCTGTCGGCCGCCCTGGCTGCCGCCAACGACGGCGCGCGGGTGGTGCTGGTCGACGACAACCCGCTGCTCGGCGGGCAGATCTGGCGCGATGGAGCACAGGCCAGGTTGCCGGCCCAGGCCCGCCAGTTGCGTGACGCTGTGGATAACCACGCCACCATCCAGCGCCACGAGGCCACGCGGGTGGTCGCCAGAGCCGGCAAGAACGGTCTGCTGGTCGAGGATGTCGAGCGCGGCTGGGTGATCGACTATCACCGCCTGATCCTGTGCACCGGCGCGCGCGAGCTGCTGCTGCCCTTTCCCGGCTGGACGCTGCCCGGTGTTACCGGCGCCGGCGGCCTGCAGGCATTGATCAAGGGCGGGCTGCCGGTGGCCGGCGAGCGCATCGTGATTGCCGGCAGTGGCCCGCTGCTGCTGGCCTCGGCAAGCACCGCGAAGCACAGCGGCGCTCAGGTGCTGCGTATCGCCGAGCAGGCAACCGCCCGCTCGGTCGCCCGCTTCGCCTTGCAGCTGCCGCGCTGGCCACACAAGCTGCTGCAGGCCTTTGCCCTGTTCGATGCCAACTACCACACACGCACGCGGATCATCGCCGCGCTGGGCTCCGATCGCCTGGAAGGCGTGCGCCTACAGCGTGGCGATCAGATCGAGGAACTGCAATGCGAGCGCCTGGCCTGCGGCTTCGGCCTGATCGCCAACACCGGGCTCGGCCAGGCTTTCGGCTGCGCACTGGTCAACGACGCCATCGGCGTGGACACCTGGCAGGCGACCAACGTAGCGGGCCTTTACGCAGCTGGCGAATGCACCGGCTTCGGCGGTAGCGAACTGGCGCTGGTGGAAGGCCGTATCGCCGGGCATGCCGCGGCCGGCAACCGCGGCGCAGCGCAGCGACTATGGCCGGCACGCGCACGCTGGCAGCGCTTCGCCGATGCCCTGCACGAACACTTCGCCCTCGACCCGGCGCTCAAACGCCTGGCCGAAGCGGACACCCTGCTGTGTCGCTGCGAAGATGTGCCCTACGCGGCCGTGGCCGCACACGCCAGCTGGCGCGAAGCGAAACTGGCGACCCGTTGCGGCATGGGCGCCTGCCAGGGTCGGGTGTGCGGGGCCGCGGCTCAGCATCTGTTCGGCTGGCAGTCGCCGGCGCCGCGCCCACCCTTCAGCCCGGCGCGCATCGACACGCTCACGCGGTTGGGCGAGCCAGAACAGAGCGCTTAGGAATGGACGCGATATTTTTCTCAGCCCGTCAGCCGCACACCTCAAACGGTAACAAAGCGGGTAGCGAGGTAACGCTTTTGTGCCACGCAGCACAGTTGGAAAAATTCTGAAAATCGTAAATCATTGATAAATATAGATATTCAAAAACTGGCACAGCTTATGCTCTATGTTCCGCACAACAAAAATAACAAGACACATCTGATAACAAGAACAAGACAACGGCTCTAGCATAAGAAAGACAAAAACGCAGAGACGCAGCTAACTGATTTCTTTGGAGAGGACCGCCCTCGGGCTTGTACCGCAACCGGGTCGAGAACAATAAAACTGCTTTGCAAGGCAGCGACAGACGGGTTGGATCTACGGATCACGGCAACATCAGCGTCCAAACAAATCCGTTCGCTCTTGGCCTCGCTTGGAGGCCTTGGCTAAAACAAGAACAACAGGCCAGTAGTACTAATAAGAACGACGATACGAACAAGACTTGGGGGAGCTTCGGCTCCCCCTTCTGCTTTCTGGCGTTTATGCCGACTTCTCCCAGCCCTTGCTGCTGATTGCCGCCAGACGCGCTAGCAGGCCGTTGAAAAACGTAGGCGAGGCAGCCAGGCAAGGCCTGGGCGACCCCACAAAAACAGCCGAAACGTAGCGCAGCGGAGTAACAGCCGAAGACTGGCCCGCAGGGCGAACGAAGTGAGTCAAAAGCGCAGTTTACGTGTTGTAAATGAGCATTTTGACTGGGCTCGCAGGCGAGGCTGTTTTTAACGCGGCAATGGCAACGTAGGTAGTTTTTCAACGGCCTGCTAGGCTCTGCAACTCCTCACTGCCCACCTGAACGCCATGCACAGCTTGCTCCCCCGCTCGCCCCATACC
The DNA here is from genome assembly GCF_000213805.1 of Pseudomonas fulva 12-X. Classification (NCBI taxonomy): domain Bacteria; kingdom Pseudomonadati; phylum Pseudomonadota; class Gammaproteobacteria; order Pseudomonadales; family Pseudomonadaceae; genus Pseudomonas; species Pseudomonas fulva. The sequence continues at coordinate 4,827,385 of NC_015556.1, forward strand.
GACCTGCACGGCGTGATCGAGACCTTGCGGCAGATCGAGCCGCTGCTCGATGCGATGCCCGAGGTGGTGTTCTTCATCAAGGACACCGCGACCCGTTACGCCCTGGTCAACCAGACCCTGGTGCAGCGCCTGGGCGTCCGGAGCAAGCAGAGTCTGCTGGGCATGACCGCCGAACAGGTGTTTCCGGCCAGCTTTGGCCCGTCCTACACGGCCCAGGATAGGCGGGTGCTGAAGGACGGCAGCCAGCTCGACGACCAACTGGAGCTGCACCTTTATTACGGCAGCCAGCCGGTCTGGTGCCTGACCCACAAGCTGGCGCTGCGCAACCCGGCAGGCGAGATCATTGGCCTGGCCGGCATTTCCCGCGACGTGCAGCTGCCGCAATCGAGCCACCCGGCGTACCCGAAGCTGGCGGCGGTGGATGCCCATATCCGCGAGCACTTCGCCCGGCCCATCAGCCTGGCTGAACTCACCGAACTGGCCGGGCTTTCGGTGGCGCAGCTGGAGCGTCACTGCAAGCGCATCTTTCAGCTCACCCCGCGGCAGATGATCCACAAGGCGCGCCTTGGCGAGGCCAGCCGCCTGCTGCAGCAGGACTTGCCGATCACCGAGATCGCCCTGCGCTGCGGTTACACCGACCACAGCGCTTTCAGCCGCCAGTTCCGTGCGCTAACCGGGCTGACACCCAGCCAGTTTCGCTTCTCCCATCAGCGCTGACGCGCCATTAGGGCGCAACGCCGATAAGAGCGCTCCCTTGGGTAACAGCCGCAAGGTAGTCAGGCGCATCACTTCCCGGCGCAAAGCCTCAAGCACGCCACTTTCAGCGAAACCCGCCGCGCAGGCACAGGCATTGCTTAAAAATCGTATACGAAATACGTAATAGTTCTCCCACCCGCTATCCACCCGGAGCCAAGCATGAGCAGAGCAGTTAACTGGAGCGGCGTTTTCCCGGCCGTTACCACGCAGTTCAACGACGATTTCTCCATCAATCTGGAAGAAACCCACAAGGTGATTTCCAATGTGATCCGTGATGGCGTATCGGGCCTGGTGGTGTGCGGCTCGGTGGGCGAGAACACCTCGCTGAGCGCCGAGGAGAAGATCGCCGTCACCGAGGTCGCGGTGGACGCTGCCAAGGGTCGGGTGCCGGTGATCTGCGGGGTCGCCGAATTCACCAGCGTCACCGCTGCCAAGACCGCCAACCTGGTGCGCAAGGCCGGCGTCGACGGGGTGATGCTCATGCCCGCACTGGTCTATGGATCCAAGCCCTACGAGACCGCCGAGCACTTTCGCTATGTGGCCCGGCATGCCGACGTGCCGCTGATGGTTTACAACAATCCGCCCATCTACAAGAACGACGTGACGCCGGACATCCTCATCTCCCTGGCCGATTGCGACAACGTGGTGTGCTTCAAGGACAGCTCCGGCGACACCCGCCGCTTCATCGACGTGCGCAACGAAGTCGGCGATCGCTTCGTGCTGTTCGCCGGCCTCGACGACGTGGTGCTGGAAAGCCTGGCCGTCGGCGCCGAAGGCTGGGTGTCGGGGATGAGCAACGTGTTCCCGAAAGAGGGCGAAACCATCTTCCGCCTGTGCAAGGCCGGGCGCTTCGCCGAAGCCATGCCGATCTACGAGTGGCTGATGCCGATCCTGCACCTCGATGCCCGCGCCGACCTGGTGCAGTGCATCAAGCTGTGCGAAGCCATTGCAGGGCGAGGCCGCGAACTGACTCGACCACCGCGCCTGCTGTTGCGCGGTGAGGACCGCGCCCACGTGGAAGCCATCATGGCCAAGGCGCTGGCCAACCGGCCGCACCTGCCGGACGTGGGCTTGTAAGACCACACACGAAGTTGCCGGCACCCCTGCCGGCAACCGCCATAAGCCGATTCGCCCCTCGTTTTTCAGCAGATATCGCCGCTGCGGACGTACCCATTACGGGCAACTTGCGGCCGCGCACTTGCGCTACTGATCAGACATCGTACAATCAAAGCCTTTCCGTACGTGTTCATACGTCCCCCACAGGAGCTAACAATGCCCGCTACCATCGGCCACAACATCATCGGCGGCGCGTTCAGCGCAGCCGGCTCCGTCGTTCACAAGAGTCATGACGCTACCACTGGCGAAGCCCTGCCCCACGATTTCATCCAGGCCACGCCCGAAGAAGTCGACGCTGCCGCCAAGGCCGCTGCCGCTGCCTATCCGACTTACCGCAGCCTGTCGGCTGAAAAGCGCGCCGCGTTCCTCGACGCCATCGCCGATGAGCTGGACGCCCTGGGTGACGAATTCGTCGCCACCGTAACCCGCGAAACCGCCCTGCCGACCGCCCGTATCCAGGGCGAGCGTGGTCGTACCAGTGGCCAGATGCGCCTGTTCGCCAAGGTGCTGCGCCGCGGCGACTTCTATGGCGCGCGCATCGATCGTGCCCTGCCGGATCGCCAGCCCCTGCCGCGTCCGGATCTGCGCCAGTACCGCATCGGCCTGGGCCCGGTCGCCGTGTTCGGCGCCAGCAACTTCCCGCTGGCCTTCTCCACCGCCGGTGGTGACACCGCCGCCGCCCTGGCCGCCGGTTGCCCGGTGGTGTTCAAGGCCCACAGCGGCCACATGACCACCGCTGCTCACGTTGGCGAAGCCATCCTACGCGCTGCCGAGAAAACCGGCATGCCCAAAGGCGTGTTCAACATGATCTACGGTTCGGGCGTCGGCGAGGCGCTGGTCAAGCACCCGGCCATCCAGGCCGTCGGCTTCACCGGCTCGCTCAAAGGCGGTCGTGCCCTGTGCGACATGGCCGCGGCGCGCCCGCAGCCAATCCCGGTATTTGCCGAGATGAGCAGCATCAACCCAGTCATCCTGCTGCCGGAAGCCGCCAAGGCCCGTGGCGAGAAGATCGCCGGCGAGCTGGCCGGCTCCGTGGTCATGGGCTGTGGCCAATTCTGCACCAACCCGGGCCTGGTGATCGGCATTCGTTCGCCGGAGTTCAGCGCCTTCCTGGAAACCTTCACCGCCAAGATGGCCGAGCAGCAGCCGCAAACCATGCTCAACGCCGGCACCCTGAAGAGCTACGTGAAAGGCCTGGAAGCGCTCAACGCACATTCGGGTATCACCCACCTGACCGGTGCCAAGCAGGAAGGCAACCAGGCGCGCCCGCAGCTGTTCAAGGCCGACGTCAGCCTGCTGCTGAACGGCGACGAATTGCTGCAGGAAGAAGTCTTCGGCCCGACCACCATCGTCGTCGAAGTGGCCGACAAGGCCGAGCTGCTGAAAGCCATCGATGGCCTGCACGGTCAGCTGACCGCGACCCTGCTCACCGAGCCGGGCGACCTGGCCGGCAGCGAAGAGTTGTTCGCGCTGCTCGAGCAGAAAGTCGGCCGCGTGCTGTTCAACGGCTACCCGACCGGCGTGGAAGTCTGCGACTCCATGGTCCACGGCGGCCCGTACCCGGCAACCTCCGATGCTCGCGGCACCTCCGTCGGCACCCTGGCCATCGACCGTTTCCTGCGCCCGGTGTGCTACCAGAACTGCCCGGACGCCCTGCTGCCGGACGCGTTGAAAAACGCCAACCCGCTGGGCATCGCCCGCTTGGTGGATGGAGCCAGCAGCCGTGACGCGCTGTAAGCGCTCGCTGCCTCGCTAGAGAAAGCCGACCTCAGGGTCGGCTTTTTTGTGGGCGGTGGTTTCCCGGGTATCGCTGCGCTCGACCCGGGCTACGGTAGAGCAATCGCGCAGTTCTTCTGTGGGAGCGCGCATGGGCGCGAATCGCGGGCATGAACTGGGCGTCCCCGCCCGCTCCCACAGACTCAGTGTTGCCAGCCAGTAGGGTGGATAACGCAAAGCTTATCCACCACAGAGCTTGTAGCCCCAAGCTATCCGAGCGTCCTCTGTCGTTCACGACTAACCCCAGGTCGCACCCGAATCCCGCCATTGACCGCGAGCCACGTAGGTTATCCACAGATGGATGCCAAGGCCCGCGCCAGACGCGTCCGACTGTGCGGAAAACGGCGGGAGGCAGCCATGAGCGTAACCACTTATCCACAATCGGCTACGCATGTCGATCTCGGCACCTTGCGCAAGGTGATCGCCGCTTCGGCCATCGGCAACTTCGTCGAGTGGTTCGATTTTGCGGTCTACGGCTTTCTCGCCGTGACCATCGCCTCGCTGTTCTTTCCGCCGGGCAACCCGACCCTGGCCCTGCTGCAAACCTTCGCGGTGTTCGCTGTGTCGTTCGCGCTGCGCCCGCTGGGCGGCATCGTGTTCGGCATTCTTGGCGACCGCATCGGTCGCAAGCGCGTGCTATCGATCACCGTGCTGCTGATGGCCGGTGCCACTACCCTGATCGGCCTGCTGCCGACCTACGCCAGCATCGGCCTGGTCGCCCCGCTGCTGCTGGCCCTGGCCCGCTGCCTGCAGGGCTTCTCCGCCGGCGGTGAATACGCCGGTGCCTGCGCCTTCGTCATGGAGCACGCGCCCACGGAGCAGAAGGCGCGTTACGGCAGCTTCGTGCCGGTCTCCACCTTCGCCGCCTTCGCCTGCGCGGCGGGGCTGGTGTTCGGCATGGGAATCTGGCTGGACGAAGCGCAAATGCAGGCCTGGGGCTGGCGCGTACCCTTCCTGATCGCCGCGCCGCTGGGCCTGGTCGGCCTATACATGCGCCTGCGTCTGGACGAATCGCCGGCCTTCCAGGCCCTGGCGGCGCAAGCCCATCCCGAACACTCGCCGCTGCGCGAAACCTTGCGCGAGCATGGCGGCACCGTGCTGTGCCTGTCGGCGTTCATCTCCGCCACGGCGCTGTCGTTCTACATGTTCACCACTTACCTGACCACCTACATGCAGGTGGTCGGCGGTGCTGCACGGCCGACCGCCCTGCTCGCCAGCCTGGTGGCGCTGTTCTTCGCCGCCCTGCTGTGCCCATTCGTGGGGCGCTATTCTGATCGCGTCGGCCGTCGGCGCACCATACTCACCGCTGGCATCGCACTGATCGTCGCGGTCTATCCCGCCTTCACCCTGGCTGCTTCCGGCACCCTGTGGGCCTCGGCGGTGGGCGCCATGCTGCTGGCCGTCGGCGCGGTGATCTGCGGCGTGGTGACCGCCGTACTGCTCTCCGAGCAGTTCCCCACCCGCGTGCGCTACACCGCCTCGGCCTTCACCTACAACCTGGCCTACACGGTGTTCGGCGGCACCGCGCCGCTGGTCGCCACCTGGCTGATCGAGGCGACCGGCAACCGCATGTCGCCGGCCTTCTACCTGATCGCCATCGCCCTGCTCGCGCTGGCTGGGGGCCTGGCGCTGCCAGAGTCGTCGAAGCGCTCGCTGGATGAGCCGATGAAGTAACGGCCACGCTATGATGCAACCCATTCAATCTCGGTGGGCCTGCCATGCGACTCGAACTCGATCCCCAAGCCGACGACAGCCTGCTCGGCCAGTGCTACAGGCTTCATGGCCCGATCAGCCAGGCTGAGCTGCTCAAGGCATACGACGAGGCGCCAGCCGGCCACCAGCACCTGTTTACCCTGGAAGATCTCGGCCAGGCGCTCTACACCTCGATGCACGCCAGCCATTACCACGACCTCGACAGCGGTGACTGGCTGGAGCCCGCCGGTATCGAGCCGAGCTGGTTGGAAAACGGCTATCCGCGGGAAGACCTTACGGTGGCGCAACGTCTGCACATTCGCCGCCTGGGCTTTGGGCGACTGTTGCCGCAAACCTCGTTCGACAGCATCTTCGAAAAGGATCTGCGCCTGAACGAAGAGAGTCTGTCAGAACTGCAGGCCGCCAATAAGGATCTGGCCTCGCAACTTGACAGCGAATGCTATCTGCTGCGTATTCCGGCGCAGCGCGCTTGCGAGTCGCTCTACGGGTTCGCCAACGGCTACTTTTCCTGCGACCTTTCGCCGATGGAGAACTTCCGTCTGGCCGAGCACCTGGAAGATAACTACGGCTACCGGCTGTTCGGCCTTGGCGCCAGCCTGATCGCCTTCCGCCGTACACACTCGCTTGACGCGCAGCAGGCCTCGACGCTGCTCGACCTGCTGGTACGCCTGTATGCCGGCGAGGAAAACACCTCCCAGGTTCGCGAGCTGTTCAAAGACAGCCTCGAGCGCGAGCTACTGGTGCTGCGCTATACCGAGTAACTCAAACCTGTTGCTCAAGAAGACCTGCAAGCGCCCAATCGATCTCGACGAAGTCCGGACGGGCGCCGACCTCCGCTTGCTGGCAGCGCCGAATCAGCTCGGCCAATTGCGCCCCATGCGCTACTGGCACCTCGCAGCGCTGCATCAACTCTTCGAGCAGAATGCCGAACGCACGCACCTCGATGCGCTGCAGCAAGGCCCGTTGCGCCGGTGCGGCGGCAGGCAGCAAAGACGCCGCGCCGAAGTCACCGAGCAGCGCGTTGCCGGCCTCGTCGATCAGGATGTTATGGCCGTAGAGATCGCCATGGGTGACGCCGCGCTCGTGCAGGTGACGCAGCGCCGAGGCGATGCCACTGGCAGTGCGCAGCGCCTTCACGAACGACGCGCGCCCGTCGCTCGGATAGACATCGCGGCTACAACTTTCCAGGCTAGGCGGCCCAGCGAGGATGCTGAAACGCGGCTCGACCAGGCTCAGCAGCAAGCCCTGCTCGCCTTGCGGATGGTCGACGACGCGGCCAATCGCGCCGATCAGATTGGCATGCTGGCCGACCGTGAGGCACGCGGCCATTTCGCTCTGCGGCGTACCATCGCTGGTCATCTGCCCCTTGAACAGTTTCAGGGCAACAGCTTCGCGCTGGCTGTCGGCCCGCTGCCAGTCGGCGCGGTGGATGATGCCCGATGCGCCCTGGCCCAGTACCTCGCCGAGCTGCAGGTCGGCCCAACGCACATCGGGCGCGTGGGACTCGGCGGCGTCCGCTTCATCGAAGGGGTTTCCGGCATGGGCCAGCCAGGCCAGGCTGGGCAGTTGCAGCAGGAAATCCGGCAAGGCGGGCAGTTGGTTGGCGCCGATGCGCAGCAGCTCCAGCTTGTGCAACCGCGCCAGGCTCGCCGGCAGCTCACGCAGGCGGTTACCGGCCAGCATCAGCTTCTGCAGCTCGCTGCAGTCGCCCAGCTCGGCAGGCAGGGTTTCCAGGCAGTTGTCGGTGAGAATCAGCCAACGCAGACGCGGCGGCAGCGCCCCCGCACTCAACTGGCGAATACGGTTGGACTTGAAGCCGAGCATACGCAGCGACGGGCAGCGGCCCACGGATTCGGGCACATGCTCGAAGCGGTTGTTCGAGCAGAACAGCACCTGCAGGCGATGCAGCCGGTGCAGATCCTCGGGCAGATCGCTGAGCTGGTTATCGCTCAGGTTGAGCACTTCCAGGCTGTCGGCCAGGCTGAATATTTCCCCGGGAAAGTGCGTGAGCGACGCGGACAGATCGAGGCGGCTGATGCCCTTGAGCTGGCCGAAACGCAATTGGTCGAGGGTGTGCATCGAGGGTTGGCCTTGTTGCGGAGTTGGCGCGCCAGTGTACGCAATTACGATCTCAGCCACGCATAACTACATCTATAAATATTCACAGGTGTAAGTCTGCCAGTGGTAAAAAGTCGAGGCAATGCTACTATCGGGGCAGCCTTATCCCAACTGGTAAACAATAATAGGACGTAGTTTTCATGGAGCCAGTGAACCCATTGCCTGGACAATTACCACTGTTTTCAGACAGTCCAGAGGCTTCTTTTGATACTCAAGAGCCGTCACAGCCAGACAAGCAGTTTAGTAAATATGTTGTTTATGTGGATGAGAGCGGTGACCATGGATTGGAAAATATAGATGCGAACTATCCTGTGTTCGTACTCGCCTTTTGCGTATTCCATAAAAGCCACTATGCGCAACGCGTGGTTCCGTCAATTGAGAATTTTAAATTTAGGCATTTTGGCCACGATCTGGTTGTGTTGCATGAAACCGACATTCGAAAGGAGAAGGGACGCTTTAGGTTTGATAGTCGTCAGCACAAAGAGATGTTTCTTGACCAATTGACTGACATCATAGAAACCAGCAACTTTATCTTGATCGGCTGTGTAATTGACAAAAGACACTTACGTGAGCGCAGTAGCAATCCTTATCACATTGCACTTGGCTTTTGCCTTGAAACACTTTATGAGTTAGTCGAGGAAAAGGATCAACATGATTTGACTACGCACGTTGTAGTAGAGTGCCGCGGAAAGCGCGAGGATGCTGAGCTTGAATTGGAATTCCGACGCATCTGCGCTGGAGATAATAAATTTGGCAAGCTCTTACCCTTTGAAATCGTTTTCGCAGATAAGAAAACCAACTCGTCAGGTCTCCAGTTAGCCGATTTGGTAGCACGGCCTATTGGACTCTCCGTAGTAAAGCCAAATCAACCGAATCGTGCGTTCGACTTACTAACTCGGAAATTCTTTTGTAGCGGCGGGCGTATGCACGTGGGGATAGGTTTTGATGGCTGGGGGCTGAAAATTCATCCTCCCCTAGAAAGCGAAAGGCCCCGGTGATCGCACCGAGGCCATGACGCCGACCGGGAACCCCCAGTCCATTTCCGGTAATTCTAGAGCCTACTCTTCAGCAAGCGCAAGCCTATATCCTTGTTTAGCGCTGTGATATTTCTCAGTTTGAAGCTAGCGGTAGCTGTCTTCCGTGAGAGGTATGGCCTCAATGTGGCAGTAATCCGCACCCAGCTCACCCGCCAGTTGCACGGCACGCCCCAGACGGATCGGCGCGCACTCGATATCCACCAGGGTGGCCGGGCATGGGCTGGGCGCCAGCGCCGGCCATTCGCGCAAACGCCCATCCGTGACCACCAGCAGGCGTCGCGCCTCGCTCGGCTTGAGGCGTTGCCGGCGCTGCAGCCAGTCGTGGGCCTGCTGCAGCGCCGGGATCAGCGGGCTGCCACCGCCTGCGCCGAGGTCGCTCAACCAGCCTTGTAGAGCGCCAGAGGCTTTCTGGCCCTGCCAGTGCCATTGCGGCTGCGCGCCGTGGGCGTCGAGCACGGCGATGCGGGCACGCTCCCGGTAGGCCCGCTCGAACAGCTCGGCGAGCAGGCCCTTGGCCTTGCTCAGGGCGCCGTGGCGACGGGTGGAGGCCGAAGCATCGACGACGATCAGCCAAAGCTGTGTAGGTGCATTGCTGCGCGGTCGACGTTGCAGGTCGGCACGACGCCTGGGCTTGCCTTGCAGCAAGGTGGCGAGCCAGTCGATGGCGCCGCTGTCGCCGCGCCGCTTGGCTCCGCTGCGCCCGCCTGCCTGTTTGCCTGGTGTCGGTCTGGCATCCGTCCCCGCCTTGGCGCGCGGGGGAATGCCTAGGGCTTTTTTGCCCAGCGCGGCGGCTCGCGGCGCTCGCCGGTATTTTGCGTTTGCGCGGGCAGCTCGCCCCACTGCCCTTCGCCTGCAGCGGGTTGTTCGCTCGGCGCCTGGGGCGGCGGGCTGGCTGGCGGTTGCGCCTGTTGCTGCGGCGGCGTGTGGCGACGACGGTGGCGCAGCACGAAGTCGGCCACGGCCTCGATATCTTCCTCGCCGATGGCGTCGGCGCCGCGCCAGGCGGCATGGGCGCGGGCGGCGCGCAGCCAGACCAGATCGGCACGCAGGCCATCGACGCCAGCGGCGAAGCAGCGCTCGGTGATCGCGTCGAGCGCCCGGTCATCGAGGGCGATGCTCGCCACGCGCGCGCGCGCCTGCCCGCAGCGCGCGGCCAGGGCCTGCTGCTGCTCGGCCCACCTGGCAACGAACGCCTGGGGGTCGGCATCGAAGGCCAGGCGACGGCGGACGATCTCGGCGCGCGCTCCCGGCTGCGGCTGGCCATCCAGGGCCAGGTTGAGGCCGAAGCGGTCGAGCAGTTGCGGGCGCAGCTCGCCTTCTTCGGCGTTCATGGTGCCGATCAGGACGAAGCGCGCAGCGTGGCGGTGGGAAATGCCGTCGCGCTCGACGTGGTTGACGCCGCTGGCCGCCGCATCGAGCAGCAGGTCGACCAGATGATCGGGCAGCAGGTTGACCTCATCGACGTACAGCACGCCGCCATGAGCCTTGCTCAGCAGGCCCGGCGAGAACTGCGCGCGGCTTTCGCCCAGGGCCGCGTCCAGGTCGAGGGTACCGACGATGCGCTCTTCGCTGGCGCCTAGCGGCAGGGTGACGAACACGCCGCTTTCCAGCAGCGCGGCCAGGCCGCGGGCCAGGGTCGACTTGGCCATGCCCCGCGGGCCTTCGATCAGCACGCCGCCGATCGCCGGATCGACCGCCACCAGGCACAGCGCCAATTTCAGGGAGTCGGCGCCGACCACGGCGGCGAGGGGGAAATGGACGGTGTCGGTCATGGGGCGATCCGGGCTGGGCAAAGGCGGCATTGTAGCAGCGGGCGGTCGAATCGCTCGCAGCTGATCTGCTAAGGTCGGCGGCTTCGTTTGCGCCATCCACTAGGGAGAACTCGATGCGCCTGTGCATTTTCTGTGGCTCCAACGCGGGCTCAAATCCCGTTTACCTCGAGGCCGCCACGCGCCTCGGCAAAACCCTCGCCGAGGCCGGCATCGGCCTGGTGTACGGCGGCGCTTCCGTCGGCCTGATGGGCGCCGTGGCCAACGCCGCGCTCGAAGCCGGTGGCGAAGTGATCGGGGTGATCCCGCGTTCGCTGTGGGAGAAGGAAGTCGCCCACACCGGCCTCGACGACCTGCGCATCGTCGACTCCATGCACCAGCGCAAGGCGCTGATGGCCGAACTGTCGGATGGCTTCATCGCCCTGCCCGGCGGTGTCGGCACCCTGGAAGAGCTCTTCGAGGTATGGACCTGGGCGCAACTGGGCCATCACCAGAAGCCCTGCTCGCTGCTCAATATCAACGGTTACTACGACCGCCTCGCGGCATTCCTCGATCACATGGTCGACGAAGCCTTCGTCAAGGCGCCGCACCGCGAGATGCTGATCGTCGAGCAGGATATCGACGCGCTGCTGGCGGCGATCGATGGCTATGAGGCGCCGCAGGTGGGTAAATGGATCGGTCGCAAGGAGACCTGATGAGCGCGCAACCACGACTGGGCTGCGGCGCCGCCATCGTGCAGGACGGCCGTCTGCTGCTGGTACGCCGCCTGCGTGAGCCGGAAGCCGGCTGTTGGGGGCTGCCCGGCGGCAAGGTGGACTGGCTGGAGCCGGTCGAGCAGGCGGTGCGCCGCGAAATCGAGGAAGAGCTGGCCATCCGCCTGACGTCGCTGAGCCTGCTCTGCGTGGTCGATCAGATCGACGCGCAGCGCGGCGAACACTGGTTGGCACCGGTCTACCTGGCCGATACCTTCGACGGTGAAGTGCGCAACGTCGAGCCCGAGAAACACAGTGACATCGGCTGGTTCGACCTCGATGGCCTGCCAGAGCCGCTGACCGTGGCGACGCGCAAGGCAGCGTGCGCGCTCAACGAACGGCGCTTGCAATCGACCACCGCGATGAATTAACGTCGAGCCCATTCAACGGAGCCGCACATGTCCACATCCCCGATCCTGAACGCTACCCGCCTCGATGCAGCCTGCATCGTGATCGCGCGTGCCCAGGCATCCGTGGTCGCCGCCGCCTCGTATTTTTATGGGTATTGGTTTAGCCACAGGCGCGCCTGATACCCCACAGGCGCCCTAGCAACTCAGGGTCGCCACCAGACAGTTTCTCGAAACCCCCGGTCGGCCTCCCGACCGGGGGTTTTGTTTTTTCCGGCACATCGATCGTTCACAGAGGATTTCACCATGACTGCATACGCCACCTACCAGACCTATTACCGCTACAGCTGGCGATTTACCGGCGCTCAAGCCGCTCAACCACTCAATCGAACATCCCATCGAGCCCGATAGTGCGCCGCGCGCGGTAACGTCCGCGCCGGCCGAGGAAATCACCATGTCCGTAGCCGTCAATTCCCGCTCCACCGCCAAAGCCGCCGACTTGCACCTGGTCGCCGCCCCGAGCCGTCGCCACACCACGCCTCTGCCTTCCGCCGCCCAATTGCGCGAAGAGCTGCCACTCTCGACCGCCCTCGCCCGCCAGGTGCAGCAGCAACGCCAGTCGATCCGCGCCATTCTCGATGGCCATGACCCGCGCCTGCTGGTGGTGGTCGGCCCCTGCTCCCTGCACGACGATGCCGCCGTACTCGAGTACGCCGAGCGCCTGACCGCACTGAGCCAGCGCGTGGGCGATCGCCTGCTGCTGGTGATGCGCGCCTACGTCGAGAAGCCGCGCACCACGGTGGGCTGGAAGGGCCTGGTCTACGATCCGGCACTGGATGGCAGTGGCGACATGGCCGAAGGCCTGCGCCGTTCGCGCAAATTGATGCTCAGGTTGCTGGAGCTGGGCCTGCCATTGGCCAGCGAGATCCTCCAGCCGCTGGTGGCCGGCTACTTCGACGACCTGCTCGGCTGGGCGGCCATCGGCGCACGCACCAGCGAGTCCCAGGTGCATCGCGAGCTGGTAAGCGGCCTGGAGATGCCGGTGGGCTTCAAGAACGGCACCGACGGCAGCCTCGGCATCGCCTGCGATGCCATGCGCTCGGCGGCCCACGCGCACCAGCACTTCGGCGTCGATACGCAGGGTCGCCCGGCCCTGGTGCAAACCCACGGCAACCCGGACACCCACCTGGTGCTGCGCGGCGGCCATGGCGCGCCGAACTACGACGCCGCCAGCGTCGCCACCGCGCGGGCCGAGCTGGAGCGCCAGGGCATCGCGCCACGGATCATGGTCGACTGCAGCCACGCCAACAGCGGCAAGAACCCGCTGCGCCAGCCCGAGGTACTCAGCGACGTGCTCGACCAGCGCCTGGCCGGCGATGGCTCGCTGCGCGCGGTGATGATCGAGAGCCACCTGCTCGACGGCGCCCAGAGCCTGGGCGGCGAACTGCGCTACGGCGTGTCGATCACCGACGGTTGTCTGGGCTGGGCCGGCACCGAACGCATGCTGATCGACGCCGCCATCCGCATGCGCCACCTGGTCTGACCTCGTAGCCTGGCGTTGAGCGTAGCGATACCCAGGACAGCTTTCCCGGGTATCGCTGCGCTCAACCACGGGCTACCACGTGGATTTACGGATCATGCCCGCTCGTACTGCCAGCCCTGGGCCGTCCACTCCAGGCGATCGGTGATGGCCAATGCCTCGATGAATGCGACGTCGTGGGAGACCACGATCAGCGCCCCGCGGTAGTCGCGCAGCATGGCTTCGACGGCCAACAGCGAGTCGAGGTCGATGTGGTTGTCGGGCTCGTCGAGCAGCAGCAGAGGCGCGCTCGGCTCACTGTCGATCACCCCGGCAAGCGCCAGCTTGAGGCGCTCACCGCCGCTGAGCTGGCGGCACGGCAGCACGGCACGCCGGGCATCGAGCCCCAGGTGAACCAGTCGCGTACGGGCGAGCGCCTCGGGCAGCCCAGGGCTGCAGCGACGCAGGTGATCCAGCGCCGCCTCATCGCCCGGCAGGCAGGAAAGCTGCTGATCCAGATAGGCCAGCGGCACCTCGACCCGGCACTCGCCGGCAACAGCGGCCAGCCGCCCGGCAAGCATCGCCAGCAGGCTCGACTTGCCACAACCGTTAGGCCCGCTGATGGCCAGCCGGCGCGGGCCGAACAGCTCGATGTCCGGCAAGACGGCCCCTGAGTAGGGCGCCCGCACGCCCCGCAGGCTGAGCACCCGCTTGCCCTCGGCCAGACCGCCAGCCTTGCCGTGCAGTTGAATGGCGTGGCCTTCGTGCACCCGCTGCGCCGCATCGCGCACGGCGTCGTCGAGGTCGCGGCTGACCGCTTGCAGGCGCTGCTGCAACCGGCCGGCGCTGGCCTCGCTGCGACCCTTCTGGCGATCCAGCAGAATCTGCGCCTGGTTGGCATGCCGTGCATCTCGGCTTGCGCTGGCGGTGCGGCGCTGCTGGCGTTGCTGCTGGGCCTGCAGTTCACGCTCGCCGCGTTTGCGTTCGCTACGGGCATGCGCCAGGGCCTGCTGGGCGGCTTGCTCATCGCGCTGTCGCGCCTCGCGGTAAAAACCATAGTTGCCGCCATACGCGCGCAGCCCGAGAGGCGACAATTCGACGATGCGCTGCATGCCCTCCAGCAGTTCGCGATCATGGCTGATCACCACCAGCCCACCCGGCCACTGCTGCAGGCGCTGATAGAGGCGCAGCCGGCTGGCCCGATCCAGGTGGTTGCTGGGTTCGTCGAGAATCAGCAGGTCGGCATCGCCCAGAAACGCGCCGAGCAGCGCCACCCGCGTACGCTCACCTCCGCTGAGCTGGGCGGCCGGGTCGTGCAACGCGAGATGCGCCAAGCCGTCATCCTGCAGCGCCAGATGCAAGTGCTCGGCGATATCCCAGCGACCTTCGAGCAGCTCGATATCGTTGTCCCCCATGCGCCCGTCGGTCACCCGAAACAGCGCATCGTAAGGTGCCGCGAAGCCCATCAGGTCGACGACGCGAGTGGTGTCGTCCACGTCGATTGCCTGGGGTAGATAGGCGAGCCGGGCCTGCCGCACGATGCGCCCGGCGCTTGGCTGCAAGAGGCCAGCGGGCAGCCGACCGAGCACGCTCTTGCCGGCACCGTTGCGCCCCACCAGGCCGGTGTGGCGGGCATCGAAGGTTTCGCTCAGCTCATCGAACAGTGGCTGGCCATCGGGGAAATGAAAGGACACGCGCTCGAGCGCGATAACAGGCGAGTTCGTCATGAATGACTCCAGGCAATGCCGTGAAAACGCGCGGCACAAGGCCACGGCGGACGATCACAGGTCGTGCGTACACGACGGCATTACTGGCGCATTGGACGAAACTCCGGCGGGGGATGGACGGTTAGGCTAAACCCAAGGTCAGGCCGGGGCAACCGAGGCGACCTGTAAAAACCGAAAAGGCGCTGAAGGTAGGCCGTAAGATGGGTGGAACCCATCGGCAATTGATGGGTTTCACCCATCCTACAGGCTGATGGGCGCTCAGCCCCAACCAAAGCCAAGCAGCGTAAGCGGGAACATAAGGACACCGACGAGACGAGGGAACACGGCGCCCAGCGCGGCGCAGACGACCGCCCCCGAAAGCGCCGAGCCTCCCCAGATCAGCAGGCTCACAGGTTCCGTAGTAATCACCATGCAAGTCAGCAGGCCAATCCATAGCCCTCCCATTGCACCGCACAGCGCGGCAAACCAGCGATCCTTTCGAGTGATCGGCTGACGCCACCAGGCGGCGATTTTTCGTACAGCATCCATGTGTAGACTCCTTTGCCTGACGGCCAATTTGATCAGGACTCTTCGCTATCGAGCAGCAGGTTTTCCAAGGCCTCGCGGTATTCGCCCGGCTCCTGCCACAGGCCGCGCTGCTGGGCTTCGAGCAGACGTTCGATGATGTCCTGCAGGGCGCCGGGGTTGTGCTGCTGGATGAAGTCGCGGGTGTCTCTGTCCATCAGGTAGGCGTCGGTGAGCAGGGCGTACTGGTGGTCGTCGACCAGCTCGCTGGTGGCGTCGAAGGCGAACAGGTAGTCGATGGTCGCGGCCAGTTCGAAGGCGCCCTTGTAGCCATGGCGCTTCATGCCCTCGATCCACTTCGGGTTGGCCGCACGGGCGCGTACCACGCGGGCCAGTTCCTGCTTGAGGGTACGGATGCGCGGCGTGTCGGGCTGGCTGTTGTCGCCGAAGTAGCTAGCCGCCTTGCCCCCGCGCAAGGTTTCCACTGCCGCCAGCATGCCACCCTGGAACTGGTAGTAATCGTTGGAATCGAGGATGTCGTGCTCGCGATTGTCCTGGTTGTGCAGCACCGCCTGCATGCGCTCCAGGCGCTCGGCGAACTGCTCGCGCGCCGGTGCGCCCTCGACGCCCTTGCCGTAGGCGTAGCCGCCCCAATTCAGGTACACCTCGGCAAGATCCGCACGGTTTTCCCACAGGCGCTCTTCGATGGCGTTCTGCACGCCGGCCCCGTAGGCACCCGGCTTGGAGCCGAAAATACGCCAGCCGGCCTGGCGCCGCGCCTGGTGTTCGTCCAACCCGCCGTCTTGCAGCGCCAGCGCTTCTTCCCAGACCCGGGCGGACAACGGATTCATGTCCGGTGCCTCGTCCAGATCGGCAACCGCCTGCACGGCGTCATCGAACAAGCGGATCAGGTTGGCGAAGGCATCGCGGAAGAAGCCGGACACCCGCAGGGTCACGTCCACCCGCGGGCGACCGAGCTGCTCCAGCGGCAGCACCTCGAAACGCTCTACCCGCTGGCTACCGGCCTGCCACACCGGGCGCACGCCCATCAGCGCCATGGCTTGGGCGATATCGTCACCGCCGGTGCGCATGGTCGCAGTGCCCCACACTGACAGGCCGAGCTGGCGCAGGTGGTCGCCTTCGTCCTGCAGGTGGCGTTCGAGCAGGCGGTCGGCGGCCTGCACACCGAGGCGCCAGGCGGTGGGCGTGGGCAGGTTGCGCACGTCCACGGAGTAGAAGTTGCGCCCGGTGGGCAACACGTCGAGCCGCCCCCGGCTTGGCGCGCCACTGGGGCCGGAGGGCACGAAACGGCCTTCGAGCGCGCTGAGCAGGCCGTGCATCTCGGCGTCACCGCAGGCGTCCAGCAGCGGAGCGATATGGCTGCGCAGGCTGTCCAGCACCACGGCACTGCTTGATCCTACGGATTCGAAATCCGTTCCTTCAATCAGCTGTAATCCGAGCAGCTCAAGCCGTTCGCGGGTGTCACCCACCGTGCGCCAGGGCTCGTCGCCCAGGTTCACCAGCACTTCCGGCCGTGGGCCGGCCCAGGGCGCCGCCATGTCGCAATCGAGGGGATCAAAATCGAGTGCCAGGTCGCTGGCCAGGGCGCGCAGCAGGCTGGCATTGCCGCCCTGCCCGTCGCCACGTGGAATGCGCAGCAGCGCCAGTAGCGTGTCGCGGCGCAACTGCCCGGCCGGCGACTCGCCGAACACGTGCAGGCCATCGCGGATCTGTGATTCCTTGAGGTCGCACAGGTAGGCATCGAGCTGCGGCAGCCAGCTGGCGGGATCATCGTTCAGCTGCAGGCCCAGTTCGCGATCCAGGCTGGCCTCGCGCACCTTCTGCAGGATCTCGCCACGCAGCTCGCTGGCGCGGCGCAGGTCGAGCTGGCTGGCGTCGTAATACTCGTCGGCCAGGCGCTCCAGATCGCGCAGCGGGCCGTAGCTTTCGGCGCGGGTCAGCGGAGGCATCAGGTGGTCGATGATCACCGCCTGGGTGCGGCGCTTGGCCTGGGCGCCTTCGCCGGGGTCGTTGACGATGAACGGGTAGATGTTCGGCAGCGCGCCGAGAATGGCCGTTGGCCAGCAGCTTTCGGAAAGCCCGACGCTCTTGCCCGGCAGCCACTCCAGGTTGCCGTGCTTGCCGACATGGATCACCGCGTTGGCCCCGTAAACGTGGCGCATCCAGAAATAGAAGGCCAGGTAGCCGTGGGGCGGCACCAGATCCGGGTCGTGGTAGACCGCAGCGGCGTCGACCTGATAGCCCCGTGCCGGCTGGATGCCGACGAAGGTCAGGCCAAAACGCAGGCCGGCGATCATCAGCCGCCCCTCACGGAACATCGGGTCGCTTTCCGGCGAGCCCCAGCGCTCCAGTACCGCCTGGCGATTGGCCTCGGGTAGGGCCGAAAAGCAGCGCTGGTAGTCGTCCAGCGCCAGGCTCTGGGCGCAAGGCCGCAGGTCGAGATTGTCGAGGTCGTTGGTCACGCCGCCGAGCAGTTGGTGGATCAGCGCGGTGCCGCTGTCCGGCAGGCCCTCGACCGGATAGCCCTGGCTTTTCAAGGCTCGCAGGATATTCAGCGCCGCTGCCGGCGTATCCAGACCGACCCCGTTGCCGATGCGGCCATCGCGGGTCGGGTAGTTGGCGAGCACCAGGGCAATGCGCTTATCCACAGTTGGCAGGCGCTGCAGGTCGGCCTGACGACGTGCCAGTTCGGCGACGAAATCCATGCCAGGCAGGTGCGCGCGGTAACAGACCACGTCGCTCTGGCTACGCTCGCTGCGCCAGGCCAGGCCCTTGAAGCTGATCGGTCGGGTGATCAGCCGGCCATCCAGCTCCGGCAGCGCGATATGCATGGCCAGGTCGCGAGGGCCGAGGCCCTGGGCGTTGCCTTGCCACTGCTCTTCGCTGTCCAGGGCGCAAAGCGCCTGCAGCACCGGCACGTCGCGGCGGAACGGACGCGCCTGGGGCGACTCCGGGTTGGACTGGGCGAAACCGGTGGTGTTGAGAATCACGCTGGCGCCCGCTTCGTCGAGCCAATCCTCCACCTGCGCCAGGCAGGCCGCCTCCTTGAGGCTAGCCACGGCGATGGGTAACGGGTTGAGGCCCTGGGCCTGCAGGCGCTGGCAGAAGGTGTCGACGAAGGCGGTGTTGGCCGCCTGCACATGGGTGCGATAGAACAGCAAGGCAGCCACCGGTGCATCCGCTTGCCAGTCGCCGCGCCAGTCCTGCAGCGAGGCGTTGCCGATACGCGGGTGGTAAAGGCCGACCCGCGGCAGGGCTTGCGGCGGCTGCCAGCCGTAGTCACGGCCCAGGTAATGATCGGCGATGCACCGGAAGAACTGCCGCGCGTTATCCACGCCGCCCTGACGCAGGTACTGCCAGAGCCGCTCGGCATCCACGGCGGCCACGTTACCCAGCCCGGTCAGCTCGGGATCGGGGCTGTCGTCGCCGGGCACCAGGATCAGCGTCTTGCCCTGCCCCGCCAGTTCCACCAGGCGCTGAATGCCGTAGCGCCAGTAACTGACGCCGCCGTGCACGGAAATCAGGATGACCTTGGCGTGCCTGAGCACCTGCTCGACGTAGAAATCCACCGAGGCGTTGTTGCTCAGCTGCGCCGGGCTGGCCAGGCGCAGGCTTGGATAATCCTCGGGCAAATGCCGGGCGACCTCGGCCAACAGCGACAGGTGCGAATCCCCCGTGCACAGCACCACCAGCTCGGCGGGCGTCTGGCCGAGGTCGGCGATGCTGTCGGCCGGCAGCGACTGGCCGGGCTGGGTACGCAGCAGGTGCATGATGGCCGCCGGTTACGCCAGCGCTGCTTTCAGCTCGGCGGCGATGGCGGTGTGATCCAGCTCCTGGCCGATCACGATCAGGCGGGTCACTCGGGCTTCGTCTGTTTTCCAGGCGCGGTCGAAATGCTTGTCGAACCGCTGGCCGACGCCTTGCAGCAACAGGCGCATGGGTTTGTTCGGCACGGCGACGAAGCCTTTCACGCGCAGAATGCCGTGTTTGCCGACCACCTCCTTCAGCGCAGCGAGCAGGCGCGCCTCGTCCGCTTCCGGTAGTTCCACGTGGAACGAGTCGAATTCATCATGATCGTGATCGTCGTCTTCATCGTCGTGGTGGGTGCGGCGGCCCTCGATGTGCAACTCGGTCTCGCTGTTCAGGCCCAGCAGCACATTGAGCGGCAGCGAGCCGCCATGGGCCTCGACCACCTTGACCGCCGGCGGCAGCTCCTCGGCCACTTCGGCGCGCACGGCATCCAGCGCCTCGGCATCGAGCAAGTCGGCCTTGTTGAGGATAACCAGGTCGGCGCTGGCCAACTGGTCGGCGAACAGTTCGTGCAGCGGCGACTCGTGGTCGAGATTGGGGTCGAGCTTGCGCTGGGCATCGACCTGATCCGGGAAGGCGGCGAAGGTGCCAGCAGCGACGGCCGGGCTGTCGACCACTGTGATCACCGCATCGACGGTGCAGGCATTACGGATTTCCGGCCAGTTGAAGGCCTGCACCAGTGGCTTGGGCAGGGCCAGGCCGCTGGTTTCGATGAGGATATGGTCGAGGTCGCCGCGACGCTCCACCAGCTCGCGCATCACCGGGAAGAACTCTTCCTGCACGGTGCAGCACAGGCAACCGTTGGCCAGTTCGAACACCCGGCCATTGGCTTCTTCCTCGGTGCAGCCGATGGAGCACTGCTTGAGGATCTCGCCGTCGATACCCAGCTCGCCGAATTCGTTGACGATCACCGCGATGCGCCGACCCTCGGCGTTTTCCAGCATGTGGCGCAGCAAGGTGGTCTTACCGGCACCGAGAAAGCCGGTGACGATGGTGACGGGAAGTTTGGCGAGCGTTTTCATGGTGGCCCCTGGCGTCTGCAGAAACGGCGAGCGGGCGATAGGATGGCAGGCACGAGCAGGGCTCACGCGAAGGCATCACCGGATCACCCCGCCCGGTTGTCGAAAGCGTTATCGAGGCAGGTCTCCTGGCTGGCAGGTCATGGCGCGCGGCCGGCCTTCCCGGTCTCCCAGTGGCGATTGGCGACGCACTCGCTGCTTACAGTTGCGGGGGCAGCCACGGTTTGCCGTGTTCCCTCTTAGCTCCATGGCAACCATGGAGAACCTCGAAGACCGCAAGGCTACGCAGCCCCCGCGATACGGTCAATCGCGGCGCGACCTGCAACATGTTGACGCACTTGCCGCTTCGTGGTGTTCTTGGCCCGTTGTTTCAGGTGTCTCACGCCGCGGTGCGTGAGGTGAAACGGGAAGCCGGTTCGAGTCCGGCGCTGCCCCCGCAACGGTAAGCGAATGCCAGGATCGTTTTGGCCACTGTGCGCACGCATGGGAAGGCCGATCCCCATCGCCGCAAGGTGATCATCGCGAGCCCGGAGACCGGCCTGGATCCTCTGTTTGGCAACCCGCGGTGGGCGGGCACGCGCCGATCGCTGCCTGCCTGTGCGGGCTGTCTCGCCGTGTCCTGCTGTGCCGTTTACCCCTGAGGTCTACGATCATGTCCAGCAGCGTCATTTCCACCTCCAGCGTTTCCACATTGCCCCTGTCACAGCGCATCCTGCTTGCTTTTGGCAGCTGCGTGCTGGGCGCCGTGCTGATTTTCTTCGCCGGCTTCTCCCACGTCGAAGCCCTGCACAACGCCGCCCACGACACCCGGCACAGCGCCGCGTTTCCGTGCCACTGAGGGCTTGCTGATGATCAAGCGTATCGCCCAGACCGCCGGCTTCGCCGGCCTGCTCGCCGCCATCGTGCTGACCTTGCTGCAGAGCCTATGGGTCACCCCGCTGATCCTCCAGGCGGAAGGCTTCGAGGTCGCAGAGCCGGCAGTTATCGAACACAGCCATGACGCCACCGCAGCCCACGACCATGGCGCGAGCGGCCACAGCCACGACGGCGAAGCCTGGGCGCCCGAAGACGGCTGGCAGCGGCTGTTATCCACAGGCCTGAGCAATCTGGTCGTCGCCGTTGGCTTCGCGCTGATGCTCGCCGGCCTGTTCACCCTGCGCGCCCCGGAAAAAACCTGGCAGGGCCTGCTCTGGGGTCTGGCCGGATTCGCCACCTTTGTCCTGGCGCCCGCCAGCGGCTTGCCGCCGGAGCTGCCGGGCACTGCCGCAGCGGAACTGTTGCTGCGCCAGTACTGGTGGATCGGCGCGGCTGCTTCGACCGCTGCGGGCCTGGCGCTGCTGGCGTTCGGCGGCAACTGGATGCTGCGCATTCTCGGTGTGGCGATTCTCGCCCTGCCCCACCTGCTCGGTGCGCCGCAGCCCGACGTGCATGAAAGCCTGGCGCCCGAGGCGCTGGAGCATGAGTTCATCCTCGCCTCGCTGCTGACCAACGCGGCGTTCTGGGTGGCACTGGGTCTGGCTGCCGCCTGGTTTCACGGCCGTGGGCGCCAGCAACAATGAGTGAGCGGCCTGTTCTCGTCGCTGGCCTGGGTTGTCGGCGCGAGTGCTCGCTCGAAGAGTTGCTGAGCCTTCTCGACAACACCCTGGCTGAACATGGCTCGAGCACTCCCGAGCTGACGGCCCTGGCGAGCAGCGACCACAAGGCGAGCGAGCCAGGCCTGCTACAGATGGCCGCGCACCTGAACCTGCCGATCCACTTCCTGCCCGCCGAGGTGCTGGCGGGTTACCATGGGCGCCTGACCGATACCTCGACCAAGGCGTTGCAGCTGACCGGCACACCAAGCGTCGCCGAAGCCAGCGCCCTGGCCCTGGTCGAGCAGCTGAGCGACCGCCCCGCTCGCCTGTGGATAACCAAACGCAAGAGCGCCAACGCAACACTGGCCGTTGCCAGCAGCGATCCGTAGATGTGTCGGGACGCGTAGTGCACGCTTTCTCGATCCACGGCATGGCGATCCCACGCTAACGACCGGATAAGCCGAACACCACGGTGGAAGAGAGAAGCGTCTTCCACCCTACATCCAGGAACCGCATGACCGTCTACTTTATCGGCGCTGGCCCCGGCGACCCCGAGCTGATCACCGTCAAGGGCCAGCGCCTTATCCACATCTGCCCGGTGATTCTCTACGCCGGCTCGCTGGTGCCCAAAGCGGTGCTCGATGGGCACCAGGCTCACCAGGTGGTGAACACCGCCGAGCTGCATCTGAATGAAATCGTCGCCCTGCTGCGCGCCGCCCATGAGCGCGGCGAAGACGTGGCGCGGGTGCACTCCGGCGATCCGTCGCTGTACGGCGCCATCGGCGAGCAGATTCGTCACCTGCGTGCGCTGGGCATCCCCTTCGAGATCATTCCCGGCGTCACCGCCACAGCCGCCTGCGCCGCGCTGCTGGAAAGCGAGCTGACGCTACCCGAGGTGTCGCAGACGGTGATCCTCACCCGCTACGCCAGCAAGTCAAAGATGCCGGCCGGCGAAGAACTCCAGGATCTGGCGCGCCACGGTGCGACCATGGCGATCCACCTGGGCGTGCAGCATTTACCGAAGATCGTCGCCGAGTTGCTGCCGCATTACGGGGCCAGTTGCCCGATTGCGGTGGTGCATCGCGCCAGTTGGCCGGACCAGGATTGGGCAGTCGGCACCCTGGCGGATATCGAAGCCAAGGTCAGCGCCAAGGGCTTTCGGCGTACCGCGCTGATCCTCGTCGGCCAGGTGCTGGGGGCAGAAAATTTCGCAGACTCGGCGCTCTACAACGAAGGCCACCGCCACGTGTTCAGAACAGGTGCTGCAGACGATACAGGCTCTCGCTGACCTGGCCGCGATTATCGGCGATGACGATATGCGCGCCCTGGCGGGCGAGGCGCCCATTGAGATCGCTGGCGTACAGCTGCTTGATAAAAGCCGAGTATTCGACGGCAACACACTCGCCAAACAGCCAGGCATGCAGGGCCGGCAGGCGGAAATTCCAGTGCCCGTCATCGCAGTCGAACCCGGACTCACGCAATCGGGCGATCACCTGCTGATCGCCCTGCAGCACCGCCACGCAGCAATGGTGCAAGGTGTCGAGCCAGGCACTCATTGGCCAGCGACCTCAGGCAGTTCGATACGGAAACAGGCGCCACCCTGCTGATTGCTCACGCTCAACTTGCCACCCATCTGATTGACCAGTCCGTAACTGACCGACAGCCCCAGCCCGGTGCCCTTGCCCACCGGTTTGGTGGTGAAGAAGGGGTCGAATACCCGATCCAGCAGCAGCGGATCGATGCCGCCGGCGTTGTCCTGAACCTGCACGATCACCTTGCCATCCTCGCAATCACTGCACAGAAGGATACTGGGCTCCAGCTCCGGGTGCTTGTCCCGCGCGCTGAGCAGCGCGTCCTTGGCGTTGACCAGGAGGTTGATGATCACCTGCTCGAGCTGGTCGGCGTGCCCGCGCACTTGGGGCGTACCGCACAGCTGCAGGGTCAGGTCGATGTCACGCAGCAGTTCGCCTTCGCGCACCAGGGTCAGGGCGCCTTCGATGGCTTCATCCGGGCTGAACAGGTCGTCCTCGACCTCGGAGCGCCGGCCGAAGATGCGCATGTGGTTGATGATCTTCGCCGCGCGGGTGATCTGCTGCTCGATACGGCCAAGCTTGTTCTTCAGGTATTCGGGGTTGGCCGAGCCGTTTTCCACACCCTTGAGAGTGTTGGTCAGGGCGATGCGCATCACGTTGAGCGGCTGGTTGATCTCGTGGGCCAGGCCCGTGGCCATTTCGCCGAGCACCGCCATCTTGGCGCTCTGGTTGAGCATCTGCCGGGCTTTCTGTAGCTCGGTGTCGTCACGGCCGACGGCCTGTACTTCGATCAATTTGCCCTGCTCGTCGAACACACCGCGCTCGGACAGCACCCACCAGATGTGCTCGCGGCCGGGCAGGTCCATGCGCACCAGCGCGGTACCGACCGGCTCATCGGGCGTCAATTGGCGGTGGCGTTCGCGGAACTGAGTCAATTCCTGAGCCGACAGGTAGGTGGCCAGGCTGGTGCCGGGCAGGTTCTCCTGGCGAATGCCCAGGTAATGGGCCAGCGGCCGGTTGGCATAGACCAGGGTAAGGTCCGGGCGGTAGCGGCAGATGATCGCCGGCGAATCCTCGACCAGGATGCGATAGCGCTCCTCGCTCTCGCGCACACGCTCGGCAGCCTGGGCGGCGTCGGTCACGTCCAGGCACAGGCCGACTGCCTCGAGGGGAATGCCGCGCTCGTCGCGTAGTAGCTTGGCCTCGTCCTGCAGCCAGTGATAGCGGCCCTCGCGGTCGATCAGTCGGTAACGGCAGCTGGCCAGGCCCTGGCTGAGCAGCGTGCGGGTATGGGCGAAGTAGATGTCGCGGTCATCGGGGTGGATGAAGTCGGCCATGCCGCGCTGCACGAAGTCGTCCAGTGTCCAGCCCAGCAACGCGCTGCTGCTGTCGCTGCAGAACACCGGCACGAACACGCCGTCGTCGTAGCGATGCACGTAGATCAGCGCCGGCGCACTGGCCACCAGGCTCTTCAGGCGCGTGGTGGCAGCGTCCGCCTCGACCTCCTTGAGCTTCATGTCGTTGATGTCCAGCACCGCGCCGACGATACGCCTCTGGCCATTGGCATTGAGGATGCGTGTGTGGATGCGGAACCAGCACAGCGCATCGTCGGCATCACGCAGACGCACCACCTGCTCGAAGGCGCGGCCGCTCAGTTCGGCATCGCCCAGACGGATGCGGAATTCGTCGCGATCCGCCGGGCTGAGCAGTTCCAGCCAGTCCGCGAGGGTCACCGCCTCATCCTGGCTGAAACCGAAACGCTGGGTCAGGCAGGGCGCCAGCAGGAAGGCACCGGTGCGCGGCACGTATTCCCACCAGCCGGTGCCCAGCAGGCTCTGCAGGATATCCACACGCTCGCCGTGCACCTTGCGATTCTGCTCATCGAGGCGTTGCAGCAGCGGCGCGGCGACGTGGGCGAACAGATCCAGCCAGTCACGGGTATTGAGCTCGGGCATGCTCTGGTGGGCGACGTAGGGCGAGCACAGCAGCCAGGCGCGGATGCCCTGGTGGTCGGCGTAGGGCACCAGCCACACCGAATCTGCGGCATGCCATTCGGTAGCCCCGGCATCACCGCGCAGCCACTGCACCGGCTGGTCGCCGGCATAGTGCTGCAACTCCCGTGGCAAGTGCTGGCCATCGTCCCAGAACACCGGTGTTAGCGCATCGCGATAATGGCCGACGACCTGCCAGCCGCCGCGCACGGCATCCGGCAGCGCCAGGGCAACGCAAGCCATGCGCAGGGCCTGGGCCATGGCACCCAGCCAGTCGTGAATATGGCGGGGCAATTCGACGCGCTCGGTGCCGCGCACGGTCTGCGCCACGGCACTGATCTGCGAGAACACCTGCAGGCGCTGTTCGCAGGCGTGCAGCCGGGCCAGGAAGTCGCCCACCTCGAAGGCCTGCAGCGACCAGCCGTGCGCTTCGGGCTTGAGCCAGCCGCGGGTGTGCAGGATGCCGCCATCGCGGGTGACGAAGGACAGATCGAGCATCTGCTGCACGAAGGCCGCCAGGTCGGTGACCAGATAGCGGCTCTGCCCGTGCAGCAATTGCTCCAACGGCAGGACCTGGGAAAGGGCGATAGGCAGGCGATCGGAGAGGCTGCCGGAGACTTCGAATACGCGCCCCAGGACATCGATGGACAGGTTCAGGCAAGGGCTGTTGGCCGATATGGGGGGCGACGGTGAGACGATGCCTGTCTCAAGCGGCGCCTGAGTTTCCTCGCCGCGTTTGAACCAATCCTTGAACACTTGCATTGCCCGGCCCACCTACCATGATTAGTGCCGCGGACGGATCAAACTCCGCCAACCTGAATCGGGCTGCCACGCCCTACTTCCCTGGATGCCCGTTGTCGCCATGTCCTACTTCTTACTGCTCGGCTGGCTGGCTGCCTGTGCGTTGCAAGATGCCCAGCAGCGGCGCATCAGCAACCTGTTGACGCTGGGCGGCCTCGCCGTTGCCCTGGCGCATCTGCTGCTCTGGGGCAGCAGTTTCACCGGGGCTTCCTTCAAGGCTGCCGCACTGGCGATGGGCGTTGCCTGCCTGCTGTCGCTGCCCGGCTATCTGACCCGCCAGATGGGCGCTGCCGATGTGAAAATGCTCATTGCCCTGGGCGCCGCCAGCGACGGCAGCCATGTACTGTTCAGCGTGATCGGCGCAGCTCTTGTACAACTCAGCTGGCTGGCGCTGATACGCATCAACCCCACCATTGGGCAGGCACTTCCCGAAAAATGGATATTCATCAGAACAGCTACAGCCAGAAAGGCGCCCTATGCACCCTTTCTATTTGCAGGCTTTGCACTGACCGCTATCTGGTTATAGCCAGAAGGATAGTTACCCGAGGATAACCAAGGCGTTGCACTTCTCCTATAACACCAAAGTGATAACTCGACTTGGGCGAAACCTGTACAACTGTTCACTTTTGACACTAACTTGACCCCTGACTATTCTGCGATTTGGTACCTTTTCCAATAGGTAGATGCTTCGCATGGAACGCATTAATGCCCTGCGAATAATGATCGTTGACGACGAACCCATGATTGTCGAGGAACTCGCCGAGTTTCTCGGCCAGCAGGGTTATGACGTCACTTCATGCCATAACGCACACGATGCGCTGCAGGCCTTTCAGGGTGACGAAAGCATCGCCGTCGTGCTCAGCGACATGCACATGCCAGGGCTTACCGGCTTGCAACTGGTCGCCGAGCTGGCGCGACTCGCAACGCCCGGAAGGTTGTATGAAACCGCCATCTTCACGGGCAGCACCGACAAGCAGGACGTCATCCTGGCCCTGCGCGCTGGCGTCAGTGACTACTTCCAGAAGCCGGTGGATCTGCAAGAGCTGTTGGCGGGTATCAAGCGCCTGCTGGATCGCGTGGAGCAAAAAGCCAGGGAGCAGCAGATCCGCCAGCAGATTCAGGATCTCGCAGCGTCACTGCATGAAATGCACAGCGAGCTGATCCCCACCATGCCGATCAAGAACGTCGCGCAGATGAGTACATCGGCGGACAAGGTGCCCGAGCCATTCGACAAGTTGTCACGTCGGCAACTTGCAGTGGCGCAACTTATCGCCAAAGGGATGACCAACTATCAGATATCCTGCGAACTGGGCATTACGGAAAACACCGTCAAACTTTATGTCTCGCAGATATTGAGATTGACCCGCGTGCATAACCGCACTCAGTTGGCGTTGTCTTATCCATCCCACGGGTAAAGTTTGTAAATATCGGCTGCTGTCACACGGCTTCGATTGTTACGAAGTTGTTAACAGCCACTGGCCGTACAACTTCGATAACACTTTCGAGAGCCCATAACCCTATTCGCCAAGTTCACCGCCTGCGTCCTGCGCGAAGAACGGCGGGATCGGGTGCTTGTGGCTGTCCAGCCAGCGTTGCGAGGCCAGCTCACGCTCAGCGGGGGTAGACACCTGCGGGTGCGGTGATGCCAGCTGGCCCTCGCGCTGTAGGCGCAGCCAGTGGGCGGTCTGGGTTTGTACATCATTGCCCACCAGCCCTCGTCCATCACCCTCGTCCGCCGCCAGGCACAAGGCTGGTAATGCGGCGGCCAACACTGCACAGCCGATGATCGATCCTTTCATGGTGCTTTCCTCCTGGCCGCCGGCGAGTGGCTGAATCAATTAACGCTAGCGGACGTTTCTTCGATGGGGACCACGCGCACGAAGCCGCCATCGTCCGGCACGATCAGACGACCTGCACGCATCTCGATGCCGAAGCGCGACGACGACGGCGTAGCGGCGGCTGGCGCAGGTGTGCGTGCAGGCGCTGGCGCACTGGCGACCACCGGAGCAGCGGCAACGGGTGCCGGCGTGGCGGGCGGGGTTGGAGCCCTGGATGCTGCGGCTACTACAGGTGGCGTCGCAGAAGCGGCTGATGCCGGTTGCGGCGCAGCAGCGGTTGGCGCAGGTGTGCCTGCAGGCGCTGGCGCACTGGCGACCACCGGAGCAGCGGCAACGGGTGCCGGCGTGGCGGGCGGCGTTGGCGCCTTGGGTGCTGCGGCTACTACAGGTGGTGTCGCAGAAGCGGCTGGCGCCGATTGCGGCGCAGCAGCGGACGGCGTGACCAGCGGTGCTGAAGCACGAGCGATAACCGGCTGAGCGGCGACGGGAGCGGCGTCAGCGCGAGCCGAAGGTGCAGGCGGCGTATTGG
The DNA here is from genome assembly GCF_000213805.1 of Pseudomonas fulva 12-X. NCBI lineage: Bacteria > Pseudomonadati > Pseudomonadota > Gammaproteobacteria > Pseudomonadales > Pseudomonadaceae > Pseudomonas > Pseudomonas fulva. The sequence continues at coordinate 4,855,634 of NC_015556.1, forward strand.
CAGCCGGCTCTGCTTTGGCGACAACCGCCGGTGCCGGCGCAGCCGATCTGGCTGAAACGCCCGCCAACGACAACGGAACCACGGGCGCCGGCCGGAAGTTGGACAACCGCGGCGCCGGAACGGCAGGTGGTGCCGCAGCCACAGTCGGCTGCGCGGCCGGTGCGACAGGCGCGCTGACCGACACAACCTTTGCCGGTGCCGGAGCAACCGGTACAACGCTGGCAGGTGCCGGGGCATCCTGAGGAATGACCTGAATCACTGGTGCCTTGGTTGCCGGCGTGGCCGCAGTTGGTGACGACATCGGCAAACCGGCGTTCTTGCTGCGCATCGCTTCGGCGCGCTCTTCAGCAGCGCGCATCTGGCTGGCCGAAAAGCCCATGCGCTTGGTCAGGGCGTCGGCCTGCGGGCGCTTGCCCTGGTAGATCAGCAGGGTCAGCAGGTTCAGCGCCGGCTGTTGCTCGGTCTCATTGAGTTCCAGGGCGGTCAGCAGTTCGAAGCGGGCTTCGTCCAGACGCCCGAGGTTCATGTACACCACACCCAGGTCGTTGCGAATCGGCGCGCTGGTCGGGTCCAGGGTAGCGGCCAGGCGCAGGTGTTCGAGGGCTTCGGGGTAGCGCCCGGCGGCGCTGGCGAGTTGGCCGAGGCCCTGCTCGCCCTGGGCCTTGAGGCAGGTGCGGGTCAGGCTGGCGTATAGCTCGCCGGCTTCCGGGCGGTTCAGTGAGCGCAGGATGCGCGCTTTCGCCAAGCGCGCCTGGGGCAGGTTGGCAGGCAAGCGCTCCAGGTTGGCCAGCGCTCCATGCAGGCGGCCTTCTTCGGCCGTTTTTTGCGCGAGGTTCAGCGCCAGCTCCTGATCCTGGGACAGCGGCGCACAGGTCATCGGCGTCGCATCGGCCTTGCCTGTCAGCCAGGGCGACTGCGCCTGGCCGCTCGCACAGCCGGCCAGCAGCCCCATCACGCCCACCATGGTCACAACACGTTTCATCTCAACTCCCCCAGAGCCCCGACGATCGCAATGAATCCGGGCCCCGCCAATACGATCAACAACGCCGGAAACAGAAACATCATCATGATGACGGACATCTTGCCGGACAGTTTGGAAACCCTTTCCTCGAGCGCCGTGTGATGGCGGTCATCGATCAGCTCCTTGAGCCGCAACAACGAGGCCATGGCGCCGCCGCCCTGGACGATAAGCTGTTCGAGGATCACCACGCAATCGGTCACCTCGTAGACTTCCAGCGCCGCCGCCATGTCACGTAATTCGCGGCCCAGTTCGAGGCCGGCATCGACGCGGGTCAGCACCTGGCGCAGTTCGGTGCTGAGGTTGGGCAGGATGGTTTCAGCCTCCTTGGCCAGCACACGCAGACCCTGTTCGACGGTCATGCCGACATCGAAAAGGATGCGCAGCAGCGGGATGAAGGTGGTCACCTCCTCTGCCAGCGCTTCCTGACGATTCTTCGCTGCCCAAGCCAGCCAGCGTTTGGGCAACAGATAGCCGATGCCCAACGCGAACACCGGCGCCAGCCAGGCCGGCTGGGGCGGCCGGCTCATCAGCAACTGGACGATCAGCACCAGCGCCAGCAGAACGATCGGTGTGCCCAGCTGGATGGCCGAGAACATCGACTGCTGGCTGCGCTTGCGCCAGCCCAGGCGGTTGAGCAGCTGCAAGGTTTCGCCATCCATGCTCAGGGTGCGGCGGCCCAGTGAGCTGCCGCCGATGCCGCGCATGACGCCGCCACCCGACATCCGCGACAGCGTGCCCATGCGCTGGCTGAACTGGCGCCGCGCGCGCAGATCCGCATAGGCCAGGTACAGGAACAGCAGCGCCAGGACCAATTGCAGCAGGGCACTGAGCAGCAGCAGCGCGCTCATCACAGGCTCCTCAGCATGCGCCACAGCGCCAGGCTGCCGGCCGCCTGCAGCACGAACGCCAGAAACAGCACCATGCGCCCCGTGGACTCATGCCACATGCCCAGCATGAACTGCGGGTTGGTGACGAAGATGTACAGGGCCAGGGCCAGCGGCAAACCGCCCATCACATAGGCGCTGATGCGCGTCTCGCCGGTCAGCGCACGCAGGCGACGCGCGCTGTGTTCACGCTCACGAATCAGGCGGATCAGGTTGTTGAGCAGTTCGCTGCTGTTGCCGCCGTAACGCTGGTTGACCCGCACGCCCAGGGCCAGCACCTGAAATTCATCACGCTCGTAAAGGTCGGCGAAATCCTGCAGGGCATCGCCCAGGCTCATGCCCCGCTGCACGTTGCGCCGGGTGCGGGCCATGGCGCTGCGTAGCGGTTGCGGGGCCGTTTCCATGGCCAGCATCAGGGCGTCGCCCAATGGCCGGCCGGACTTGAGGCTACGAATCACATGGTCGAGAAACACCGGCAACTGCTCGATCATGCGCAGCACCCGGCGCCGGTAACGCAGGGCGATGAACAGCCGGCCAAGCAGCAGCGGGCCGAGCAGCATGATCAACAGGCCCAGCCAGTGCCCGACGATCAGCCCCAGCACGGCGCCCAGCAACCAGATGAACAGCCACAGGCGCAGGCCCTGGCTCGGTTTGCTGAAACCAGCGCGCAGCAGCAGCTTGTCCAGATGGCTGATGACCGCCGCCTGCAAGGGCTCCGGCTGGTCGGCCAACAGACGCTGCAGCACCTGCTCCGAAGCGGCCTGGTCGCGGCTCTTGCGTAGCATCAACAGCCCCAGGCCCAGAAGCGTCAGGCAGATGATTCCCAGCAATATCGGTGCAGTCATCAGGGCGCTCCTTGCCAGCCTCAGTCGCGGCGCAACTTGTGCCCGGCCGGGTTCGGCGCGTCGCGGCAGAAGGTGCCGCTGCCCGTGCGGTCGAGACGGAACAGGGTGTTGATGACGTACTGATCTTCACGCAGGCCGAGCACCTCCACCACCTCACTGACGCAGCGGCGGCCATCGGGCAGGCGGGTCAGCTGGATGACTACATCCAACGCCGCGCAGATGGTCTGCCGCAGGGTACGCTCGCCCATCTTGGCGCCGGAGAAGCCGACCAGGGTTTCCAGGCGCAGCAGGGCGTCCTGGGCGTTGTTGGCGTGCACGGTGCTCATCGAGCCGTCGTGGCCGGTGTTCATGGCGGTCAGCACGTCGAGCACCTCGGCGCCGCGGATCTCGCCCAACACGATGCGGTCCGGGCGCATGCGCAGGGCGTTGCGTACCAGCTCACGGGCGGCGATCTGGCCGAAGCCCTCGGCATTCGGCGGCCGGGTTTCCAGGCGCACCACGTGGTCGTGCAGCAGCTCCAGCTCGGCGGTGTCCTCGATGGTGACGATGCGCTCGCGGGGGTCGATCATCTGGCTGAGCATATTCAGCAGCGTGGTCTTGCCGGTGCCGGTGCCGCCGCTGACCATGATGTTGCAGCGCCGCCGGACCATCAGCTCCAGACAGCTGAGAATCGCCTGATCCAGCGAATTGCTGGCCAGCAGGTCGGCGCTGCGCAGCATGTCCTTGCGGAACTTGCGCACCGAGATGCACGGGCCGTCCAGCGCCACCGGCGGGATGATGGCGTTGATACGGCTGCCATCGGGCATGCGCGCATCGACCATCGGCGAGGATTCGTCCAGGCGCCGGCCCACTGGGGCGAGAATGCGCTGGATGACCCGCAGCACGTGCTGATCATCAATGAAACGCAGGTCGCTGAGCTGCAACACCCCGCCTCGCTCGACGAACACCCGATGCGGGCCGTTGACCAGAATTTCGCTGACCGCGTCGTCCTTGAGAAGAATTTCCAGCGGGCCGAAGCCGGTGAGTTCGTCGACCAGCTCCTCGGCCAGACGATCCACCTCATAACGGGAAATGGCGATCTGCCGGCGACTGACGTATTCACTGACCTGCTCGGAGACGAACAGCGCCAGAGCGGTGCGCGTACCTTCCAGCAGGTTCTCGCCCTTGTCTTCCAGGGCATCGATCAGATAGCGGTGCAGCACCGGTTTGAGATCGTGCACGCCGATCCGCGCACTGCTACCGCCGAATGGTCCTATGGGCATCAGTTGTTCCTCAGCAGGCGGCGCCACCACGAACCGGCTGCGCCGTGGCGGGGCTCGAACAGGCCGTTGGCCAGAGCCAGCAGGCCCTGGGTCAGGCCGTCACGGGGGGCGAACTCGAACAGCGGCACGCCCTGGTTCTTGGCCTTGAGGCGGGTGACCGGGCTCAGCGGCAGGCCGGCTTCGAGCGGCAGCGCGAAGGTCTTGCTGAGCTCCGGCAACCCAGGCGCCACCGCAGGCTGGTAACGGTCGACCAGGAGCCGCGCGTGGTCGAGTTTGATGCCCTTGCTGCGCCACAGGTTGAGCAGCGCCAGGTTGCGCCGGCAGTTGGGCACGCTCTGGTCGACGCACCAGAACATGCGCTGCGCGTGGTTGACGAAGGAGCGCAGGCCATCGCAGTCCGGCTGGCCGCACAGATTAACGAACACGTGCTGGAAATGCTGGCGCAGACTGCCCAGCAGCAGGAACAGCTCGCCGAGGCTGAAGCGCTCCAAGGCGTCGTCGTCCGGGCCGTGGGGCAACACGCGCAGGCCATCGGGATGGCGGGCGAAGGCGCTTTCGATCAGGTTGGAATCCAGACGGCGGATATGGCGCAGCGCATCGCCGAAGCAGAACGACGACTCCATGCCGAACAGCTCCAGGCTTTCGCCGCGCGGAATGCCCAGGTCGACGTACAGCGTGCGCTGACCACGGGCCTGGATCTGCAGGGCCAGATGCACGGCCAGCAGCGCCGCGTCGGCATCCGGCTGCAGGCCGTAGAGCAGCGTCAGCTCACCCTGCTCGCGGGACGGCGGCAGCTGCGGCAGGCGCTGGGTCAGACGGCGCACGAGCCCCAGCACCTCGCTGCTGCGCGAGCCATAGGCAATGAAATCCCGTGCACCGGCGCGCATGGCGTTGAGCACCAACTGGTTGTCCAGACCGTCGCCCAGGGCTACCACCACGACCATCGGACGCATGTCGAGCAGCGCCTCGATCAGCGCGCACTGGCCGGTCTGCCCCTCACGGCTGAGGCCGACGAACACCAGGCAGCTGCCGGTCATGTCCATCAGGCCCAGCACTTCGTCGAGGGTGTCGCCGACGTTGAGCACCTGGCCCTGGCCGGCCAGCGCCGCCTGCAGCCATTCCAGGTCCTGTTTGCGACGGGTCTGCGCGAGAAAGATCTGTTCCATGACCACTCCCTAGCGCGACAGGCCGTCGGGGCGAAGAAAATCGCCGTTCTCGAGAAACAGCTGGCGGAACACACCCGGATCGTAATTGCGATACTGCTCGCCCGGCAGATCCGGCAGCTGCACGTTGGCCGCCAGGGGCTGCACCAGGCGCGGGGTGACCACCATCAGCAGCTCGCGCTCGTCGCGCTCGATGCGCGAGGAGCGAAAGAACGCACCGAGCACCGGCACGTCGCCAAGGAATGGCAACTTATCCACAACCGAGGAGCTGTTGGTGGAAATCAGCCCGCTGATCACGAAGCTCTCGCCATCGGCCAGGGACACGCTGGTGTCGGTGCGCCGCACGTTGAGCGCCGGAACCTGGGTGCCGGCGATGGTGATGCCGGCGGTGAAATCCAGCTCGCTGACCTCGGGCGCCACCTTCAGGCTGATGCGATTGCGCCCCACCACAGTGGGCGTGATGGTCAGGCGTACGCCGAACTCCTTGTACTCGATGGACAGCGAATCGCTGCCGCTGCTGGGCACCGGAATCGGGAATTCGCCACCAGCCAGGAAGCTCGCACTCTGGCCGTTGAGCGCCACCAGGCTGGGCTGCGCCAGGGTGTAGGCGAAGCCGCTGTTTTCCAGGGCATCGAGGCCAAGCAGGAACTTGCTGCTGCCACCGCCCCAAAGGATGTTGAAGCCATCGCGCGACAGCGGAAACGATGCGCCGGGGCCTACACCACTGACGCCACCGACAGGCACGGTCGCCGGCCCGGTGCCAGGCGCGCCGATCAGAAAATTGTTGGACGCGGTGCCAAAGATGCGCAGGCCCACCTCACGCAGCTTGCTGCGCCGCACTTCGACAAAGCGGATATCGGTCTGCACCTGGCTCGGCACGAGCTCTTCATCGAAGCGCACCAGCGGCTCGGCGAGCGCAGCCGTGGCGGCGCCCTGCACCAGCACCTGACTCTGCCGCGGTTCGCGGTCACAGGCCGTCCACACCAGCAGGCTGGTGCTACCGCCGCGCTTGCCGACCAGCAGGAAGCTGTCCTTGCTGTTGAGGCTGACGTCCGCCACCTCCGGGTCGCCAATCGCCAGACGGGTGATGGGCACCGCAAAGCGCAGTTCGCTCTGCATGCCCTGGGTCACCTCCAGCACCGCCGGTACCGGCTCCAGGCCGGCGCAGGAGGCGAACGCCGCACCCGGTAGCGCGAGCATGGCCGCCACCAGGCTCGTCAACAGACGGGAAATGCGCAGACCATCGTTCATCGCGTTGCTTCCTTGCCGATCAGGGCGTTTGCCGGGTGGCGTCATTGCCGCGGTACACCGGGATACCGGCAGGCGCCTGGCGTACCGGCTCGGGCTGGGCGACGGGCGCCGGTGCGGGGCCGCGCACGGCCAGTTGCTCGAACTGGAACAGCTGGCGTTGCACCTCGCCGACATCGGCCTGGGGCTCTTTTCCAGCGTAGTAATCCGCCAGGCGCTTTTCATCCGCGCTGCGCACCGCCAGGCGCAGGCTACCCACCTGGGTGGCGAGCATGAAACGCGTGAGCAGGGCTTCGGGAACGGCCAGTACGGCAGTGGTCGGGGCGTTGCGACGACGCCGGCGTTCTTCGTCGGCATCAGCCGGTAGCTGGGCGGCTTCGCCTTCGTTGGTAATGCCCAGGGTGTCGCCGACGCTCAGCAGGCGCAGCGCCGGAATCACCACCTGGGCAGTCTGCTCGGCATTGCCCTCGCCCTGACGCAAGTAGATCAGCACGTCGACGTAATCGCCCGGGCTCAGGTGGCCGCCGCCGCCGATCACTTCATCCACGGCCACGGCCAGAGCCCGCTCATGGGGGCGAATCATCCGTGCCAGGGGCCCGGCCATTTCGAAGGCAGCCTGGCTCAACACGGTGCCGGCCGGCATGGGCTGCCACAGGGAGCGACCGATCAATTGCTCGGGGCTGGCAAAGCTGCCTGGTGGTGCGATACGCAGGCGCTCCACGGCAAGGTCATCACGGGTGATGGGCGCCAGTGCCTGCACAGCCCTGGCCAGCACCACAACATTGACGCGCTGCTGCTCATCGACCTGGGCCTGCAACTGGCTGCCGACTGCAGCCGCTGGCGCCACAACGGGCGCAGATGGCAAGGCTGCCGGCTGTGCATGCTGCCGACCGAGGGTGATGCCCCAATAGCCGGTGATCACCGCACCCACCAGCAGCACGCCGGCCAGCACCAGCGTCAATCGACTATTCATGACAGCACGCTCCTTGTTGCCAACTACCCGGTACAACCCGCCATGGATTTGATCGATTAAAGGCGACTTGCAAGTTCGCCTCAAGTATCGGCACGTCGTTATTTTGGTTTAGGAATTATTGTGAAACTTATGGCGAACCATACCGTCAATGTAGAACATACCGTTCGTCGCTGATAAAGTGCTCAACACCCTCGCCACAACTTTGGCACACCGAATCATAGTGCCTTAGCCATTGAATTTATTAGAACTAATAGTTGTGATTAATACTTTGGAAGTAATACCAAGGTAAGTTTGCGAGCAACCCCTTCCCCTCTCACACTTTCCCTGCAAGCCCCTTACACAGGCGTCCCTGCCTGCCTTGGCTACAGAGGAAGTACCCATGTTCACGCTCATCATCCTTCGCGAAAAAATTCGCGCCTTCTTTAAAAACGAAGAAGGAGCGTCGGCGATTGAATACTCCATTATCGCGGCATTGATTGCTGTGGTTATGGTCGGCAGCGCCACCACTGTTGGCACCGATGTAAAAAGTGTTTTCACGTCGGTATCTACCGCATTGAAAGGCACTACAACTACCGGATCGGGGTCGGGGTCGGGCACCGGAACTAACTAACCACTATTCAGGTGCAACGGTATGCGCGAGCACATCTTACTGGTAGATGACGAAACCGATGCCCTCGAAGAACTCGGCGAGTTGCTCGAGGGCGAAGGCTTTCAGTGTCATTGCGCCAACAATGTCGCTGACGCCATGGCCTGCCTCACCACCTGGCCGGATATCGCGTTGCTGATCACCGATCTGCGCATGCCCGATGAAAGCGGCCTGCGCCTGATCCAGAATCTGCGCGCCGCGCCCCGTTATGCCACCTTGCCGATCATCGTCATGTCGGGTCACGCCGACATGAACGATGTGATCGGGCTGCTGCCGCTGCAGGTGGTGGATTTCCTGCCCAAACCCATCTACCAGGAACGCCTGATCGAAGTGCTCAATCAGCGGTTTCCGATTCCCAAGGTTGCGATCGCCTAGACAACGTCTGCTCTTTCCTCCCTCGTTTTACCCGAGGCGACGTCATACGCAGCGATGACACCGGTGCCCCGGCAGCGGTAGAGTCGCCAGCTGATTTCTGGCCGCCACGGACCCACCATGCAGGACCACGACGCACGGATTGCCCGCCTGCTGGCCTTCTACCGCAGCGCCTACCTGGCCGACAGCCGCGACCTCAATCTCGACAATCTCTCCGCACTGCCGGCAGGCCGCCTGGCCTGGCTCGATGGCCGCGAAGAGCTGGCCAGCGGCGCCCTGCCATTACTGGCGCTGCCACCGGGCATCGGCGCCGAACTGGAGCGCCAGCAGCGCCTCTATCAACGCGAACTGCAGCTGGTCTACGGCGTGTTGCCGGTATGCGGACGACTCACTGGCGAGGGCGGCCCGTCGACGGCGTTCTGCGCACCGCTGGTTTACTACGAGGCCAGCCTGAACAACGGCAGCGAAGGCGACGCCCATCTGCTGGCCATCGACCCCAGCCAGCCGCTGGCGAACTGGCGTCTGCTACGCCAGCTGATCGACGGCGACAATGCCTTGCTCGACGACCTGCCGCTGGCCGATGCACCCATCGACGCCCATGTGCTGGGCGATCTGCTGGGCTGGATAAGCCAGCGTACGAAGGTGACTGACGTACTCACCGCCAGCGGTTTCCCGGCTCTGGAAGACCAGGATTCGGTGACCAAGGCTCTGCGGCGCCGCAGCCTGTCGCTGCGCGCCGCGGCCGTCGTCGCGCTGGTGCCACGGGGCAGCGGCAGCCGCGGTATCGTTCATGAGTTGCAGCAATTGCAGGAAACCCGCGAATGGTCGGCGCCCTTACGCCAGCTGCTCGGCGAGCCGCAGCCGCCAGCACCTCAGGGTGAAAGCTCGCCCGAAGCCCTGCCGGCCCAGCTCAGCAATGCCCAGAGCCAGGCGCTGGCCAACGCCGCGCGCTACCCGCTGAGCCAGATTTCCGGCCCGCCTGGCACCGGTAAAAGCTACACCCTGGCCGCCCTGGCGCTGGACCGTTATCTGCACGGCGAATCGGTGCTGCTGGTCAGCCGTAGCGCCCAGGCGGTGCGGGTCATCGGCCAGAAACTGCGCGAGGATTTCGGCCTGCGCGATGCGGTGCTGGAAAGCGACGGCGGCAGCCTGCAGCAAACCCTGCGCGACCGTCTGGCCAGCCTGCTGCAGGGGCAGGTGCCAGCCACATCGACCGATGTCGAGCAAGGCCTGCAGCGCGAATTGCGCCACCTGATCAAACTCGAACGGCGCCAGGCCAGGGATCTGGCGACCCGCTGCGGGCAGGCGCTGCGCTGGAGCCGGCTGATCCTCAAGGCCGAGCGCGGCACCCTGGATGTCGTCAGGCGTCACCTGCTACTGCCCTGGGTGCGCTGGCGTGTGCGCGACAGCGTGCGGCCCTGGGCGTTGCTCGACGAACTGCGCGACTGCCAGCAGCGTCGTGAGCGCCTGAGCCGTGACTACATCAATGCGCGTCGCGCCTCGAGCCTGGGCGGTCTGCTGGCGGGCAAGCGCCAGCTGTTCGTGCAGTACAACCAGGCAATTCGCGCCCGCCAGTCGCAACGGCAACTGGCGCTTTTCGAGGACATCAACCCGCAGACGCTGCTGGCCGCCTTTCCGATCTGGGTGGTGACCCTCGATGAGCTGCACCGCCTGCTGCCGCTCAAGGCCGGGCTGTTCGACGTGATGGTGATGGACGAAGCCACCCAGTGCGATATCGCCTCGGCGCTACCGGCCTTCCAGCGTTGCCGCCGCGCGGTGATCACGGGTGATGCCCGGCAGCTGCGCCACCTGTCGTTCCTGTCGCGCAACCGCGAGGTTCAGTTGCTGCAGCGCAGCGGCCTGCCAAGTGAAGAACGCGAGCGCTGGAGTTACCGCGACAACAGCGTGCTCGACCTGGTGGGCCTGTACCTGCCGGAGCAGAGCGCGCTGACCTTTCTCGACGAGCATTTTCGCAGCCGCCCGGCGTTGATCCGCTTCAGCAACCAGTGGTTCTACGCCAACCGCCTGCGGGTGATGAAGGAGCGCCCGAGCCTGGCCCACTGCGACAGCCTCCAGGTACAGCGCCTGGACGGTGAGCGCGCGCGCAATGGCGTCAACCAGGTGGAGCTCGAACGCGTGCTGCAGCTGGTCGACGAACACATCACCCGCTACGCCGACAGCCCGGTCAAGCCGAGCATCGGCGTGGTATCGCCGTTTCGCGATCAGGTCGACGCGATCCGCCAGCGTATCGCCGATCTCGACCTGCAGCGCCTGCGCGATTTTCGTGTGCTGGTGGATACGCCCTACGGCTTTCAGGGCGAGGAGCGCGACCTGATGATCATCAGCTTCGCACTCGACGCCAATGCCAGCCAGGCCGCGGCGTACCTGAACCGCCCGGATATGTTCAACGTGGCGATCACCCGGGCCCGCGAGCGTCAGGTGCTGCTGTTCAGCGGCGACGAACGCCAGCTGCCCACCGACCATCTGCTGCGCCGTTACCTGGAAAGCGCCAGCGAAACGCCGACGGCCACTCACCAGCAACCCGAGCAGGATGCGTTCGAAACCGCCCTGTGTGCGGCGCTGCAGGCGCACGGCGTGACCACCTGGACTCGTTACCCGCTGGCTGGCCTGCTGCTCGATGTGTTCTGCCAGCGCGGCGACAAGTGCCTGGCCATTGACCTGATCGGCTTTCCCGGCGAGGGCGAAGGCTTTCTCGAACTGGAGCGCTACCGCGTGCTGGCACGCGCCGGTCTGGAAGTGTTGCCGCTGAGCTACGGGCTGTGGAGCCAGGAACCGGAGCGCGCGCTGCAGGCACTGCTGCAGCGCCTGTAGCCGCGCCGGCACCCGGCCTTAGAAGCTGTTTACGATCCTTATGTGCCCAAATCGACAGGTAGAAGGCAGGAGCGGATATCGCTGCTTTACCCGTGGGAACGGGCGGGGACGCCCAGTCCATGCCCGTGATTTTTCGCGGGCATGGCCCGCTCCCACAGATACTGCGCCGACGGCTGCTACCGCCACTTTGTTGCCAAAATCACCGGGTCTGAACTGAAAGTTCATGAACAGGCCCTTAGAAGCTGTGGCCAAGGTTCAGGTACAGGGCCTTCTCGTTTTCGTCGTTGAGGCCGTAGCTGAAATTCAGCGGTCCCAGCGGCGTCTCGTAGCCCAGGAATACGCTCGCCGCGTTGATGTAGCCGCTGTCGAAGGCGTTGTCGTTGTTCCACACCCGGCCGCGCTCCAGGGAAGCGCCGAGGTAGAGCGGGAAATCCAGCGGCAGGAACGAGCGCGGCGTCATGCGCCGGTAGTACACCAGCCGCCCGAGGCTGACGTTCTGCCCGGACAGGGCGTCCTGGCGAAAACCCGAGAGCTGCCGCGCACCGCCCAGTTGGAAGCTGGAGGTGACGATTTCGGCGTCGTCTAGCGTGCGCCCATAGCGACCACCGATTACCAAGCTGTGGGGCCCATCGCTCAAGGCCTTGTCGAGGTTGACCTGCCATTGCCGGTAACGGTCGTCGGCGCCGAGGCTGGCGTCGTACTGGCGCAGCTTCACCTCGATCTGCTCGCCCTCGTGGGGGAAGTCGACGTTATCCATGGTGTCGAAGGCGTACTGCAGCTCGTAGTAGCCCTCGGTAAAGCTGAACTCGGGCTGATCGCGCTCGCCGATGCGTACCTTGGCATCGCCCCAGGCCTGGCCGACGCCAAAACGCAGCTCGCCGTTGTTGGCGATCTGCCGGCCGATGTCGAACCCGTAGCCATAGCGCTTTACCCGGTATTCGGCGATGGGATCGTTATCCAGCACCGACTCGACGTTCCAGGCATCGACCCGCACGCTGGGCGCCACGAACCAGCGCGAGCCGACATCCAGGGGCTGGTAGAACTCGCTGAACAGCTCCTGGCGATCGCCCAACTGCACTCTGGTCAGCCACTCGGCACCCAGGCGGTTGATGCCGTTCTTGCGAAAGCTCGCGCCCAGGTTGAAGACGCTGTCGCCGTTGAAATCGTCGGAGAGGTTCAGGCCCAGACGCAGGTAGTCGGTGCCGGTGCGTTTTTCCCGCGCATCGATCACCAGAGTGTTGCGCTCGTCGCGGCTGACCACCCGATACTGCACGCGCTCGAAGTAATCCAGGCCGTACAGGGTGCCCATGTCGCGCTGCAGCCTGGCCATGTCCAGCTGCTCGCCGATGGGCTGGCGGATGTAGTTGCGGATCACCTCGTCGCCGACCTTGGAGTCGTTGTCCACCTCGATGGCGTGGATCACCGGAGCGCGCTGCTGGGCGCTGCGTGCCAGGGTCAGCGCCGGGTTGCCGCCACCTCGACGCACCAGCTGCGCAAGGCGCGGCTGCAGCACCTTTGCAGCCTGATAACCGGCCTCGATCAGTTCCTCGCTACGGCCAAAGTCGGTGACCTCGAAGCCCGTCATGTTCGGCTGCACCAGCACGTCGCTGTCGCGCAGCGTCGCCAGCTGCTGCTCGGAATTGCGCCGCGTCATCATGGTGGTCGACTGGTTGAGCACGTCGACCACGGTGAGCAGCTCCTTGCGCGGTTTCAGCGGCGTACCGATGTCGACGACGATGACCCGGTCAACGCCCATGTCGCGCGCCACGTCGACGGGAATGTTGTCGACCATGCCGCCATCGACCAGCAGGCGACCGTCCAGCTCGACCGGCGCGAACACTGCGGGGATCGACATACTGGCGCGGATTACCTGGGGCAGATGACCGCTGCGAAACACCACCTTCTCGTCGTTGGCGATATCGGTAGCCACGGCACGGAACGGAATCGGCAGGCGGTCGAAGTCGCGCACGTCGCTGCTGCGCACCAGCAGGCGTTCGAGCAGCAGCGCCAGGTTCTGGCCCTGGATCACGCCCAGTGGCAGGCCGAGGCTGCCGTCGTCACGAAAGCTCAGGCGCTGCTTGATCAGGAAATCGCGGTCATCCTGCTTGCGGCGAAACGGCACGTCGGTGCGCGGCGGATCATCGGAGAGCACCTCGCGCCAGTCCATGGTCAGCGCTACCTGCTCCAGTTCAGCAACGCTGTAACCCGAGGCATACAGGCCGCCGATCACCGCCCCCATGCTGGTGCCGGCGATGGCGTCGATGCGCACGCCCTGCTCCTCGAGCGCCTTGATCACGCCGATATGCGCCAGCCCGCGCGCCGCGCCGCCAGACAGCACCAGGCCGACCCTGGGCTGGGCGTCCTGAGCGATAGCGAGCAGAGGGGTCAGCAGGAGCAGCAGAACGAGCAGACGACGCATGGCACATCCCTGGCGTTGGGCGAAAAGGCGCCATTATAGGAGCCTCGATGCCAGGGATGCGCGCCGTGCGAACGCCTGTGTCGCAATCAGTGCAGGCGGCGCGACTCACCCGTGAAGGGATCGTGAAAGCTGGAGATTTCCGACTGCAGACGGCGATTCTCGCCATAGGCCTCGATGGCGCGGCGGTAACGCATGCGCTGCTCGTCGAGCAGCTTGCGTCGGGCTTTCACCACGCTCTGTTCCGGGTGCAACGCTTCGTCCACATGGCGCGCCATGGCAGGTCTCCAGGTTGGTTACGGGAGACCAGCTTCAGTGAAGGTGATGAAGCTTTAACGGCAAGTAGATGAAAGAACAGTGACAACCCAGCTGCCAACCTAGAACGCGTTGCCGCCCAGCCGTCTACACAGACCTTATCTCTACATATTCCTGTTCAATACTCGCACGCCGTCCACCGGTAACAACACGGTATCCAGCGCCATATCCACCGGCAGGGACACCAGTAAAATCGGGCATGCAAAAAACATCCAGCAGTAGAGATCGCCCGTCGCTTCCACGGTCTTGTTGGTCGCCGGGTACAAATCGGTTCTCGCATCTGATCCGAGTCGCGTCACCACGCTGCTACAACCAACCAACATGCTGATCAGGCCGATGCTTACGCCTGACCTTAAAACCCACGTCATCCTTGACATCAAAACTCTACTCTTCCGTAGTGCGTACCGACTTGGCCGACAGGCGCAGGCTACGCAGGCTGCGTTTGACGCTTTTCAAGTGGTTGACCAGGCTCGGGCCGCGGGCCATGGCCACGCCCATGGCGAGCACGTCTATCACCACCAGGTGGGCGATACGCGAGGCCAGCGGTGTATAGATCTCGGTGTCTTCCTGCACGTCGATGGCAAGGTTCACCGTGGCCAGCTCGGCCAGCGGCGTCTGGCCCGGGCACAGCGCGATCAGCGAAGCGCCGGCCTCGCGTACCACGTTGGCGGTGATCAGCAGGTCCTTGGAGCGCCCGGACTGGGAAATGCACACGGCCACGTCGGTCGGCTTGAGGGTGATGGCCGACATCGCCTGCATGTGCGGATCGGAATAGGCCGCGGCATTGAGCAACAGGCGGAAGAACTTGTGCTGGGCGTCGGCGGCCACTGCGCCCGAGGCGCCGAAACCGTAGAACTCGATACGCTGCGCCTGGGAGCAGACGGCGATGGCCTTCTCCAGCGCCACCGGATCGAGCTTCTCGCGCACCTCCATCAGCGTGTGCAGGGTGGTGTCGAAGATCTTCATGCTGAAGTCGGCGACCGAGTCGTCCTCGTGGATCGCGAACTGGCCGAAGCTGGCACCGGCGGCCAGACTCTGCGCCAGCTTGAGCTTGAGATCCTGAAAGCCGCTGCAACCGATGGCGCGGCAAAAGCGCACGATGGTCGGCTCGCTGATGCCCACCGAGTGGGCCAGTTCGGCCATGGAGCTGTGCATGACTGCAGCCGGATCGAGGAGCACATGATCGGCCACCTTGAGTTCCGACTTGCGCAGGAGGTGACGTGACTGGGCGATGTGCTGCAACAAATTCACTGGCGGGGACTCGACTGGCAAAGGATGGTAACGCCGGCTGGACATTGAAGCGCCGCGACTCGGTTATGATCGAGGGACGCCGCCGGGCTGTAGTGATCTTGTAGTTATACTACAAGCCTGGCGACCTCGCACGGACAAACCGAATCGGAGTTCCCATGCAGAGCAATTGCTGCGACATGCTGGTATTCGGCGGCACGGGCGACCTCGCCCTGCACAAGCTGCTTCCGGCCCTCTATTACTTGCATCGTGGCGGTCGCCTGCACCGCGATACGCGCATCCTCGCCCTCGCCCGCAGCCCCCATACGCGGGCCGCCTACCAGGCCCTCGCCGAGCGCCATTGCCGCGCCCAGGTGGCCCGCGCCGATTTCGACGATGACATCTGGCGCAGCTTCGCCGAGCGTCTCGACTACTTCCCGATGGACGCCTCGCAGAGCGCCGACTTCGGCCGCCTGGCCAAGGCGCTGGGTAGCGACCGGGAGCGCGTGCGGGTCTACTACCTGGCCACCGCGCCAGACCTGTTCGAAGCCATCGCCACCCACCTCAAGGTCGCTGGCCTGGCTGTCGCGGGCGCGCGTATCGTGCTGGAAAAGCCCATCGGCCATTCGCTGCAATCGGCCCAGGCGATCAACGCCGGCATTGGTGCGGTGTTCGACGAATCCCAGGTGTTTCGTATCGACCACTACCTGGGCAAGGAGACCGTGCAGAACCTGATGGCGCTGCGCTTCGCCAACGCGCTGTTCGAGCCGGTGTGGCGGGCCGGGCATATCGATCATGTACAGATCAGCGTATGCGAGACCCTGGGTGTGGAAAATCGCGGCGCCTACTACGACAACGCCGGCGCCATGCGCGACATGATCCAGAACCACCTGTTGCAGCTGCTCTGCCTGGTGGCCATGGAGGCGCCGGTGCGCTTCGATGCCGAGTCAGTGCGCAACGAGAAGGTGAAGATTCTCGAAGCCCTCAAACCCATCACCGGCCAGGACGTGCGCGACAAGACTGTGCGCGGCCAGTACACCGCCGGCAAGATTGGTGGCCAGGAAGTGCCCGCCTACTACTTCGAGAAGAACGTCGATAACGACAGCGACACCGAAACCTTCGTCGCCGTGCAGGCCGAGATCAACAACTGGCGCTGGGCCGGCGTGCCCTTCTACCTGCGCACCGGCAAGCGGCTGGCCCGCAAGACCTCGGAAATCCTCATTCAATTCAAGCCCGTGCCGCACCAGCTGTTCGGCAATGGCCAGGCCAACCAGTTGCTGATCCGTCTGCAGCCCGAAGAACGCATCAGCCTGCAACTGATGGCCAAGAACCCGGGCAAGGGCATGCGCCTGCAGCCGGTGGAACTGGACCTGAACCTGGCCGATGCCTTCAACAAGCAGCGCCGCTGGGACGCCTATGAGCGGCTGCTACTGGATGTGATCGAGGGCGACTCCACGCTGTTCATGCGCCGCGATGAGGTAGAGGCTGCCTGGCAATGGGTCGACCCGATCATCAAGGGCTGGCAGCAGCACTACCAGAGCCCTCGCCCCTACGCAGCGGGCAGCAACGGCCCTGAACAACTCGAGCACCTGCTGGAGCGACATGGCCGACAGTGGATCGAGGAAGCTGAATAAAGCATCACATCAGCGAACTGCTATCAGCAGCTCGCTGATGATGTCAGTCGGTAATACCTTCATATGGCTGTAAGTATTTAGCCATTTTCCAAGCGCTATATAAGCGTTTTCCGACTAGATAATCTGAACTTTCTATTTCTGATTCTGCTGAAATAACTACACACCTTTTCAAGCCGATTTGAATTATTTTAATTTAATAAAATTAATCGAATCACCTAGCCCAAAATAAAATAACTATTTAATTAAAAAACAGGCACTTGAATTTAATTAGATAACTAAAGATGAATAATTATTTTGTTTTAAATACCAAAATACGCAAATAGATCGTAATTTTTATAACTAATCGACATTAAAAATACCTTTAAAAAAAGTTCTCTCCCGCTACGTTTAAACCTTGTCGAGTTCCATCCAGCGCAATGCTGTATCGGCTTTGCCTGTGCAGAGAACGCAACTCGCCAAGTTTGAAGTCAGGTAATGGGAGATGCTTCATGGCAGTACAGGCGAAAGTCGCGCCTATTGGCCAACAGGTCAATCAGGCCAGCACGCAGGTGGTCAGCAACACGCTGCCACTTTCCGAAAGCAGCCATGTTGCGCTCAACATTCCCCCCGAAGCGGTAACCAGTTACACCCGTGAAGGCTCGGACCTGATCGTTCAGATGCAGAACGGTGAGGTGCTGCGCATCAGCAATTTCTACGCGGCCGCCGAGCAGCCCAGCCAGCTCTACCTGGTCGGCGAGGAAGAGCAGCTATTGGCTGTGGATCTGTCCCAGGCTGCAGCGTCCGATGGCATTCTCGCCGCCTCCTATGCATCGGAAGGCACCCTCTCCGGCTTTACATCGCTGACATCGGCGGCGGGCGCTGCCGGCGGGACCCTGGGCCTGGGCACCGCAGCCGTGATCGGCGGTACGGCAATTGCGGGAGGGGTCGCCGTAGCCGACGAGGTCAATCGGCGCAACGATAGCGGCAGCAATGACAACGGAGGTGGAAGCACTCAGCCGCCTGTGGATAACCAGCCACCGGCCGTCGCGACCAACCTGCAGCTCAGCCAGGACAGCCGCTTCCTGACCGGCAATGCCGAGGCCAATGCCACCGTCAGGGTGGATGTGAACGGCACGCTGTACACCGTGACGGCCGATGCCAATGGCCAATTCCAGGTGCAGTTTCCGGTACCGCTGACCGGCGGGCAGACCATCAGCGTGGTGGTGGTCGATGCCGCCGGCAACGTCGGTCCATCGGCCTCCATCAATGCACCGCTGGTGCTACAACCTTCCTCGGTAGACCCCAGTGATGGCACGCAACTAACCGGCTCGGCAACGCCCAATGCCACCATAGAGTTGAGGCATGCCGACGGCCGATTGCTTGCCCAGACTAATGCCGACAGCAGCGGTAACTGGTCATGGACACCTAACCCCGCGTGGCCTGACGGCACGATCGTAGACGTCCATACCATCGCCCCTAACGGCGTTCGTCACCCCGTAATACGGATCGTCGTCGACAAGACGCCTCCAGACGCACCGACGGTGGAAGCCAGCAACGGAACACTCCTGGTCGGCACGGCAGAGCCGGGCAGTACCGTCACACTTACGATCGATGGAAATGCACCCATTACAGTTACTGCAGCTGCAGACGGCACCTGGTCTTACCAACCGAGCACTGCCTTGGCTAACAATACGCCCATAATCATTACGGCTACCGATAGGGCAGGCAACATCAGCCAGCCAACCACGTTGAATATCGATGCTCAAGCGCCCGGTCAACCAACCGTTAGCAACAGCAATGGCACGGTGTTCAGCGGCACCGCAGAACCAGGCAGTACCGTCATCCTGAGCAACGCCAGTGGGGTTTTCGGCCAGGCGCTGGTCGACGCCAACGGCAACTGGCATTTCACTGCCAGCCCGGCGCTTGCCAATGGCGCCCAGGTCAGCGTGGTGGCCCGGGATCCGGCGGGAAATGTGGGGCAACCCGAAACGGTGGTGGTGAATAACGCCCTGCCCAATGCCCCCGTGATCGCGACAAGCAACGGTACGGTGATTTCCGGCACGGCGGACGCCAATAGCGAGGTCATCGTCAGCGTAAACGGCACAGAGATTGGCCGCACGACAGCCGACGCTAATGGCGCCTGGTCGATAGTGCCGTCACCCGCGCTTGCCAACGCTACCGTCATAACCGCCGTTGCCAGCACATCGGCGGGCACCAGCGCCGCCACCACGCTGATCATCGATGCCGCGCAGCCCCTGCCACCCGACGTGAACCCGAGCAACGGTAGCGAGCTGAGTGGAACCGCCGAGCCCGGCGGCAAGATCATCCTGATCTACAGCAATGGCGACCTGATCGGGCAGACCGTAGCCGATGCCGATGGCAACTGGAATTTCATCCCCACCACGCCGCTTGCCGATGGCGCGAACCTCGAAGTCGTGGTTCGCGATGCCGCCGGCAATACCAGCGACCCCGCTGCGGTGCAGATCGACCAGACACCACCTGCCGCACCGCAGATCGAACCCAGCAATGGCACCACGCTGAGCGGCAAAGCTGAAGCAAACAGCACGGTAGTAATTGCCGGACCAGGCGGCATCGTCATCGCAGAGGTAGCAGTCGACGGTAATGGCGACTGGAGCTTCACGCCGGCAACGCCACTGGGCAATGGCACACCTCTGACCATCACCGCACGCGACCCCGCCGGCAATACCAGCCTGCCCGGCACCGTGGTGATCGACTCTCAGGCGCCAGCGGCGCCGACATTGAACCCTACCAACGGCAACCTCCTGAGCGGTACCGCCGAGCCGGGCAGCACGGTGATCATCCGCATCGGCACATCACCCGTCACCGAGGTAAGCGTGGTCGCGGATGCTGACGGAAACTGGAGCCATAGTCCCAGCGGGCCGTTCACCAATGGCACCACCCTCGAGGTCAGCGCCCGAGATGCCAGCGGCAACGAAAGCGGCTCCACGACGGGCAGCATAGATACTGCGGCGCCCGCGCCCCCGGTGATCAACCCCAGTAACGGCGCCCTGCTCAGCGGTACCGCCGAGCCTGGCAGCACCATCACGATCAGGGTGCCGGGCGAGGCCGACCAGACCACCATCACCAATGCCGATGGCGTCTGGAGCTTTACTCCGGCCACGCCTCTGGCCAACAGCACAACCGTGTCGGTGACCGCGACCGACGCGGCCGGCAACCAGAGCACTGCCGCAAGCCAGACCGTCGATGCCAGCTTGCCAGCCAGCCCAACCATCGAGCCGAGCAACGGCAGCCAGTTCAGCGGTACGGCCGCGGCAGGCGCGCTGGTGGTGCTGACCGGCCCTGGCGGCGTTGCGCTGGGCCAGGCCACCGCAGACAGCAATGGCAACTGGACGATCACACCGCCCAGCCCGCAGCCAAACGGCACCATCGTCAGCGCAACCGTGGTCGCCAATGGGCTTAGCAGTGCGCCGGCCACCACCGTGACCGATAACGTCGCGCCAACCGTTCCAACAATCGAACCCAGCAACGGCAGCCTGCTCAGCGGAACGGCCGAAGCCGGCAGTACGGTGATTCTGACCGGCCCAGGCGGCGCGTCTATTGGCCAGGCGATTGCCGACGCCCAGGGTAACTGGAGCTTCCAGCCGGCCACACCGCTGGCCAACGGCACGGTGGTATCGGCCGTCGCCCGCGATGCCGCCGGCAACCAGAGCGCGGCAACCAGCACCACGGTGGATCGCGTCGCGCCTCAGGCGCCGGTCGTCGAGCCAAGCGATGGCACGCTCCTGGCAGGCACCGCCGAAGCCGGGAGCACGGTAATCGTCAGCGATAGCGGCGGGCGAGTGCTCGGCCAAACGACCGCTGATGCCGACGGCAACTGGTCACTGACCCCATCACCCGCACTGGCCGACAATGTCGCCATTACCGTGGTAGCGCGTGACGCCGCCGGCAATACCAGCGCGCCCGCCAGCCTGACCATCGATGCCGCGCCGCCCTCGACACCCATCATCGAACCCAGCAACGGCATCGTCCTGCTCGGTTTCGCCGAGCCGGGCAGCACCGTCACCCTGCGCGATGGCGCCGGCAACCTGATCGCCGAAATCACCGCAGCCGCCAACGGCACCTGGAGCACCACCCTTAACGCCCAGCTGCCGGACGGCGCCCGTGTCACGGCGACGGCCACGGATGCCACAGGCAATGTCAGCCCTGCCGCGTCCCTGACCATCGATGGTGTACCGCCGCCCGCTCCGGCGATCAACCTCAGCAACGGTGCACAACTGAACGGTAGCGCCGAACCTTGCAGCACGGTGACTCTGACCGGCGCCAACAGCGCGCTGATCGGCCAGGTAACAGCGGACGCAGGCGGCAACTGGTCATTCACCCCGGCCAGCCCGTTGCCAAACGGCACCCAGGTCAACGCCGTGGCCCGCGATGCCGCCGGCAACACCAGCGCCTCCAGCAGCGTGACAATCGACAGCGTCGCACCGGCGGCGCCTACCATCACGCCCAGTAATGGCGAGCAGCTCAGCGGTACCGGCGAGGCCGGCAGCCTGCTGATCATCAGCGTCGGCGGTGTGGTGGTCGGCCAGGTGCAGGTCAACGCCCAGGGCACCTGGAGCTTCACACCCGACACACCGCTGGCCAACGGCGCCGCGGTCAGCATCGTCGCCCGCGACCCGACCGGCAACCAGAGCGCCCCGGTGGCCATAACGATCGATGCCGTGGCGCCCAACACGCCCACCATCGCGCCCAGCAACGGCGGCCAGCTCAGCGGTACCGCCGAGGCCGGCAGCACCGTCATTCTCACCGGGCCTGGGGGCGTCGCCATCGGCCAGACGACGGCCGATAGCAGCGGCAACTGGTCCTTCACGCCGCCGAGCCCGCTGCTCGATGGCACCCAGGTCAACGTGGTGGCACGCGACGCCGCCGGCAACACCAGCCAGCCTGGTAGCACCGTGGTGGATGCTCAGCCTCCCGCCACGCCGACCATCTCGCCGAGCAGCGGATCGGGTGTATTGAGCGGCACTGCCGATGCCGACAGCACACTATTGCTGACCATCGGCAGTGCCGCGCCGGTAACCGTTCAGGTCAACGCCAACGGCACCTGGAGCTACCCCATCAGCGGCCAGCTGGCCAACAACACCCAGGTTTCCGTGGTAGCCCGTGATGCGGTCGGCAACACCAGCCCGGCTGCGACCACCAGCATCGACGCCCAGGCGCCCGCCGCGCCGGTAATCGATCCCAGCAATGGCACGCAGGTGACCGGCACTGCCGAAGCCGGCAGCCTGATCACCATCACTGGCCCTGGTGGTTTCAGCCAGACCACAACCGCCGATGCCACTGGCAACTGGTCGATCACACCGGCAAGTGCGCTGCCCAATGGCGCCCGGCTGACGGTGACGGCTACCGACGCAGTGGGTAACCAGAGCGCGCCGGCCAGCGTGACGGTAGATGCGACCCTGCCACCGCGCCCGACCATCGAGCCCAGCAATGGTGGCGAGCTCAGCGGTACTGCGGTACCGGGGGCCACCGTGCAGCTGACCGACGGGACGGGCGCCTTGATCGGGCAGGCCGTCGCCGACGCCCAGGGCAACTGGACCTTCACGCCGTCATCACCGCTGGCCAACGGCACCACCGTGAACGCCACGATCACGGTAGCCGGCCTGAGCAGCGCGCCGGCCTCCACGGTAATCGACAGCGTCGCTCCCAATGCCCCTACCATCGCCGCCAGCAATGGCACGCAACTCAGCGGCACCGCCGAAGCGGGTGCCACGGTGATTCTCACCGGCTCGGGCGGCGTCAGCATCGGCCAGGCGACCGCGGACGCCAATGGCAACTGGAGCTTCACGCCCACGCCCGCCCTGGCCGATGGGCTGGTCGTCACCGCCGTGGCGCGGGACACCGCAGGCAACACCAGCGGCTCGGCCACCACCACCATCGATGCACAGCCGCCGGCCACGCCAACCATCGATGCCAGCAACGGCACACTACTCACCGGCACCGCCGAAGCGGGCATTACCGTAGTAGTCACCGATGGCACCGGCCGGGTGATCGGCCAAACCACGGCGGCAGCAGATGGAAGCTGGACGCTATCGCCATCGCCGGCCTTGGCCAATGGCACGGTGGTCAATGCGGTCGCTCGAGACACCCTCGGCAATACCAGCGGCTCGGTGAGCACCACCGTCGATACCGTGGCGCCGGTCACTCCGACCATTTCGCCCAGCAATGGCGTCGAACTGAGCGGCACGGCAGAGGCCGGCAGTACCGTGCTGATCACCGGCCCCGGTGGCACGACTATTGGTCAGGTAACAGCCGACGAGGCTGGCACCTGGAGCTTCAGGCCTTCTCCGTCCCTCGCTGACGGTACCGAAGTAACGGTGGTGTCGCGAGATGCCGCCGGCAACACCAGCCCATCCGCCAGCACCGTGATCGATGCCCAGGTGCCGGAGCATCCGACCATCAATCCGAGCAATGGCGTCTCGCTGAGCGGTACGGCGGAAGCCGGAGCCACCATCATTCTCACCGGAGCCGGTGGCGTACCGATCAACACCGGACCCATCACGGCCGATGTCGACGGCAAATGGAGCGTCACCCTGAACCCGGCCTTGCCTGACGGCAGCCTGGTCACCGTGATCGCCCGCGATAACCTGGGTAATGAAAGCGCGCCGGCGAGCATTCTGATCGACGCCATCGCACCGGACGCGCCAGTGATCGCGCCAAGCAACGGCCTGGTCATCACCGGCACCGCCGAGGCGGGCAGCCTGGTGACGGTCAGCGCAGGTGGCGCTGTCATCGGGACAGCGCAGGCCGGTGCCAATGGCAACTGGACCCTCACCCCAAGCCCCGCCGTGGGCAACGCCATCAGCCTCACCGCCACGGCAACCGATGCCGCGGGCAACCCGAGCCTGGCATCGGCAGTGGTGGTCGTCGATAACCAGGCGCCGTCACGGCCAACCATCGAGCCCAGCAATGGCGTTGTTCTCAGCGGCACGGCCGAAGCGGGTAGCACCGTCATCATCACCGGTGCAGGCGGCGTCGCCATCGGTCAGGCACTGGCCGACGGCGACGGCAACTGGTCGCTCGTGCCGCCCGTGGCACTCACCAACAACACCCAGGTCAGCGTGGTGGCCCGGGATGTGGCCGGCAACACCAGCCCGGCGGCCAGCCTGATCATCGATACCGTACCGCCTGCCGCCCCGGTGGTTCAGCCGAGTAACGGCTTACAGCTCAGCGGTACGGCTGAAGCCGGCAGCATGGTGATCATTACCGGCCCCGGTGGCGTGGTAATTGGCGAAGCCGCAGTGGGCGCAGGTGGCACTTGGACCTTCCCTGTGGGAACCCCCTTGCAGCATGGCGCGGTGATCAGCGTCAGTGCCCGTGATGCGGCCGGCAACACCGGCTCGGCCACCGCCATCACCATCGACTCAGTCGCTCCGGCGATACCAACCATTGAGGCCACCAACGGCCTGGCGCTGCGCGGTACCGCCGAAGCCGGCAGCACGGTGACGCTCACCGCCAATGGCAACACCATCGCCACCCTGACCGCTGACAGCGGCGGCAACTGGAGCTTCACGTCCAACACCGCGCTGGCCGATGGCGTAGTGGTCACGGTACGAGCGCAGGATGCGGCCGGTAACCAGAGCCCCATCGCCAGCACCACGGTCGACAACGTCGCCCCATTCCCGCCGGTGATCGCTGCCAGCAACGGCAGCGAACTCAGCGGCACCGCGGAAGCCGGTAGCACCATTCGGTTGAGTGTGGCGGGCGTGCAGATCACCACGGTGGCCGTGGACGCCAATGGCAATTGGCATTACAAACCCACGCTGCCGTTGGCAGACGATACCGTCGTCGAGGCGGTTGCCGTGGATGCGGCCGGCAACGTGAGCAATCCGGCCCGCGTGACCGTGGACGATACAGTGCCCGACCTGCCGACCGTGCAGCCCAGCAACGGTAGCCTGCTCAGCGGTACGGCAGAGCCAGGTAGCACCATCACCATCCGTATCGCGGGTCAGGCAGACGTACAACTGACCGCCGATCCCACCAGCGGTGCCTGGTCACAGCCCTTCACACCCGCCATTCCCAACGGCACCTCGGTCAGCATCACCGCCACCGACGCCACCAATAACGTCAGCGCGCCGGCCATCGTGGTGATCGACAGCACGCCGCCAGCTGCACCGACCATCGAGCCCAGCAATGGCAACGTGCTAAGCGGTACGGCCGAAGCAGGCAGCACGGTGATCCTGACCGGCACCGGTGGCAACCCGATTGGCACCACCACCGCCAGTCCAGACGGTTCTTGGAGTTTCACACCCACTGCGCCTCTGGCTGACGGTACTGTGGTGAGCGTGACCGCGCGTGATGCTGCCGGCAACACCAGCGCAGTGGTCAGCATGACGGTCGATAACGTGGCGCCCTCAGTACCCACTATCCAGGCCAGCAACGGCACGTTGCTTAGTGGCACTGCCGAAGCCAACAGCACGGTGATCCTGACCGGTCCAGGGGGCGTTCGCATAGGGACTGCAACCGCCGACGGCAATGGCGCCTGGAGCTTTACCCCAAGCCCGCCCCTGGCCAATGGCGTGGTGGTGACGGCGGTCGCTCGGGATGCGGCCGGCAATACCAGCACCTCGATCAGCACCACGGTCGATGCCATCGCGCCCAATGCACCAACCATCCAGGCAAGCAACGGCGCCGCGCTAAGCGGCACTGCCGAGGCCGGCAGCATCGTGACCGTCACGGGCCCGAGCGGCGACGTTATAGGTCAAACGACCACCGCTGCCAACGGAACCTGGACTATTAACCCGGCTAGCACATTAGCCAATGGCACCGTCGTCACCGCCGTGGCCAAAGACGCGGCCGGCAACAGCAGCGCCTCGACCAGCACCACCATCGATAGCGTCCCGCCCAATACCCCAACCATCCAACCCACCCGAGGCACTGTGCTTACCGGCACGGCCGAGGCCGGCAGCACGCTCATCCTGACTGACGGTAATGGCGTGCAGATCGGTAGCACCACCGCTGCCGCCAACGGCATCTGGAGCTTCACGCCCGCGACGCCACTGGCTAACAACACCGTGGTCAATGCCGTGGCGCAGGATGCGGCGGGTAATAGCAGCGGTGCGGCCACTACCACAGTCGACAGCCAGGCTCCGGGCGCACCGAGCAACCTGTTCGTCAGCGCCGACGGCACTCTGCTTACCGGGAACGCCGAAGCGGGCAGCCAGGTGCGGATCGTGGTCAATGGCAACGTAGCCAGCCCAATCACCGTGACCGCCACTGCAGCAGGCACCTTCGCAGCGGTGCTGATTCCAGCCTTGGTGGCGGGCCAGCCGATCAGCGTGACGGCCACCGATTTGGCCGGCAACGTCAGCGTGTCGGCAGGCACCTTCGCACCCAACCTGTCGGCACCGGTCATCAGCGTGCCGGAGGCGCTCGACACCTACATCAACGCGGCCGAGGCCGCCGACGGCATCCAGGTGCGTGTCGGCCTGGCCACCGGTGTGCGTGCCGGCGACACGGTCACGCTCACCTACACCGGCGGCGGTGGCTATAGCTTCAACCAGACTCATACGGTAACGGCGGCCGAGGCCACCGCCGGCGCTGCCGTGGTGTCCGTGGTACCACCGGGCGGAAGTTTTCCACAGGGCGCGGCGTCGGTTACCGCGCATATCAACAACGGCGCCAATTCCCAGGCCGCAAACTTCACGGTCGACACCATCGCGCCTACCTCTCCGGTGCTGAGCCTGGCCGGCAATTTGCTGACCATCTCCAGCGAGCCGAACAGCCAACTGACCGTGCGTATCGACCTGGGCGGCACCGTCGCCACCGCTACCGTCACGGCCAACAACGCCGGGCTGGCTTCGGTGAACCTGCTCAGTGGGCTGAATATCAACCTGACCTGGGACCAGTTGCTCAGCGCCCAGGTGACGGTGTCGGCACGGGATCAGGCCGGCAACCAGAGCAACCTCGCCGCTCTGGGCCTGGGCACCAGCCTGCTGCAGCAACCGATCACCCTCGGCAACCTCGCCGTGGATGCCAATCTGGGCCTGACCGGATCGAAACTCGGCATCAGCGGCAAGACCGTAGCCGGCGCCGCCCTGGCAGTGGAGGTGCTGACCCCGGCAGGCTACATCGGCCTCGCGCCACTAGCTGCAGATGCCAATGGCAACTTTTCCATCAACCTGCTCAGCCCCAGCGTATTGAGCCAGCTCGGCCTGTCGCTGAGCCAGGTGCTCAACCTGGGGGCCGACCTCGCCCTGCGTATCACCGCCACTTCGGGCGGCAAGACCAGCGGCCAGTACACCGTGGATCTCGATCCGCTGGGCCTGCTCGGCCTGAGCATCGGCACCGTGCGCGTCGATGGTACAGCGGCCGACGACATCCTCTCCGGCAGCGCCACCATCGCCAACGAGCGGATCTTCGCCGGCAACGGCAGTGACCTGATCCTCAACGTTGGCGCCGGTGATCGCGTGGATGCGGGGGCCGGCAACGACACCATCCAGATCCGTACCACCAATTTTGGCAGCGTCGACGGCGGTGCCGGCTTCGACACCGTGGTGTTCGACGGCGGTATCGACATCAATTACGGCGCCGCCGGCATCGGCACGCTGAGCAATATCGAGCGTATAGACCTGGGCACCGGTGATTCGGGCAGTACCCTGACGCTCACCGCGGCGGCGGTGGATGCGATCACCGACTCACGCAACATCCTGCAGATCACCGGGGAGAGCAACGACACCTTGCGGGTCACCAGCAGTGCCGTGAAGGGGGCTACGCAGACGATTGACGGCATCGTTTACGACGTCTATTCCTACGGGAACACCACGCTGCTTGTGGAAGAGAACACGGTACAGGTCGTGGTCAGTTGATAGGGAAATCGTCGTACCGCATGGATATGTCTCATTGTCGATGGGCCGCGCGCCTGGCATTCACGCTCTGTTTGCCGGCCTCGGCCCTGGCCATGCCGCTGGATCAGGCCGTGCGCAACGGCCTGGCGATTCACCCCCAGGTACGCGCCGCGGTCGCCGAAGCGGCCCGTGCCGAGA
This sequence comes from Pseudomonas fulva 12-X, assembly GCF_000213805.1. Taxonomy (NCBI): domain Bacteria; kingdom Pseudomonadati; phylum Pseudomonadota; class Gammaproteobacteria; order Pseudomonadales; family Pseudomonadaceae; genus Pseudomonas; species Pseudomonas fulva. The sequence goes on from NC_015556.1 coordinate 4,883,475, forward strand.
CCGAGGTGAAGATCGCCAAGGGCGGTTACTACCCGTCGCTGTCGCTGTCCGGCGGCCCCCAGGAATTCGATATCGGCGAGACCGTCTACGACGTCACCGTCTCGCAGATGCTCTACGACTGGGGCCGCGTCGACAGCCAGGTGGACAGCGCCAAGGCGACCCAGCGCCAGCTGTCGGCCAGCGCCGAGGTGACTCGCGAAGATGCCGCCCTGGATATCGTCGAAACCTACCTGGACGTGCTGGTCGCCCAGCGCCGTATCGAGGCCGTGCGCCGGCATATTCGCCTGCTCGACGACATCCGTGGAATGACCGAAGCGCGCGGCGCCGACGGCTATTCGGACCGCAGCGAGCAGGACCGCGCCGGCCTGGAAATCGCCCGCGCCCAGGAGCAACTGGCCCTGGAAAAAGGCGCCCTGCTCGATGCCGGCAACCAGTTCGCGCTGCTGGTCGGCGCGCCAGCGGAGGGCCTCGCCGAACCGCGCCCGCAGTCCATGCAGCGCTACCTGGCGACCCGCGATCTACCACGGCTGATCACCGGCTCGCCGCTCTACCAGCGCGCCCTGGAAGACACCAACCTGGCCCAGGCCGAACTGCGCGGCACCAAGGCGGCGCTGCTGCCGCAACTGAATCTGGAAGCCTCGGCCACACGCCGAGAAATCGGCGGGCGCCTGCAGAACGATTCGATGGTTAATCTGCGCCTGCGCATGGACACCATTCAGGGCCTGTCCAACTTTCAGCGTCCCACCGCGGCCGCCCAGCGCCTGGAGTCCGCGAGCTGGGGCCAGGATGCCATCCAGCGCGATATTCGCCGACAGCTGCAGAGCCTGTTCGACATCGGCGATTCGCTGCTCTGGCGCGAACATGCGCTGGCCGTGCAGGTACGTGATTCCGAGCAGGTCGGCGGCCTGTACCGCGAGCAGTTCGAAGTGGGCCGCCGCGACGTGATCGACCTGCTCACCGTGCAGCGCGAGCGTTTCGAAGCCGAGCGCCAGCTGATCGTGCTGCAGGTCGAGCGCCTGCGCCTGGAATACCGCGCCGCCGCGCAGATCGGCCTGCTCGGCCCCCTGCTGGAGAACGGCCTGAATGGATCCTGAAACGCTGACCAAACCAGGCAAGAACCAGGACCCGCTGCGCCAGGGCCTGGTGCTGCTGTGCCGGCAGCTCGGTCGTCCGGTGACCGACGCCGAACTGGCCGACGGCATCGCCCTGGAGCAGGGTCGCCTGCCGCTGCGTATGGTGCCCCGCGCCCTGCGCCGTGCCGATATCGTCGCTCAGGTCACTGAAGAAAAACTGCAGCGCATCGACGGCTACCTGCTCCCCGCTTTGCTACTGCTCAACGACGGTCGCTGCGTGGTGCTGGTCGGTCAGCACGGTGAGCAGGCCGAGATTCTCGTACCCCACAGTGATGGTGGTGTGCAGCAGTTGCCGATTGCCGACCTGCAGCCGCTGTACAGCGGCATGGCGGTGTTCGCCAAGTGCCGCTATCGCCCGGACGGCCGTGCCGAGGAATTCGCCAGCCCGACCCGCGAACACTGGTTCTACGGCGCGCTCAAGCGCCTGCGCCGCTCTTATGTGGAAGTGGCCGTGGCAGCCTTCATCGCCAACCTGCTGGCCATCGCCGCCGCCCTGTTCGCCATGCAGGTCTATGATCGCGTGGTGCCCAACGCGGCCTTCGACACCCTGTGGGTGCTGGCCAGCGGGGTGGCCCTGGCCATCGTGCTGGAAAGCCTGCTGCGCGGCCTGCGCGCCCACCTGCTCACCACCCTGGGCAAGCGCCTGGATCTGCAGCTTTCATCCTTGTTGTTCGAGCGCGTGCTCAATACACGGCTGGGTGCCAAGCCGGCGTCGGTGGGCGCCTTCAGCACGCAGATTCGCGAGTTCGAGTCGGTGCGCGAATTCTTCACCTCATCGAGCGCGGCGGTGATCAGCGACCTGCCGTTCGTGTTCATCTTCCTGCTGATCATCGCCCTGATCGGCGGCCATGTGGTCTGGGTGCCGGTGGTCGCCGCGGTGCTGATGATCCTCCCCGGCCTGCTCGCCCAGGGCCGCCTGGCACGGCTGTCGCGCCAGAACCTGCGCGAAGGTTCGGTGAAGAACGGCATCCTGCTCGAATCCATCGAGCACCTGGAAACGGTCAAGGCCAGCCGCGCCGAAGGCCGCTGCATGCACCTGTGGGAAACCCTCACCGCGCAGCTCGCCGGCAGCGCCATGAAGACCCAGAGCCTGACCTCGGCGCTCAGCTACGGGGTCAGCACCGTGCAGCAGCTGTGCTACGTGGGCGTGGTGGTATTCGGCGTGTACCGCATCAGCGACGGCTACCTGAGCATGGGCGCCCTGGTCGCCTGCTCGATCCTGGCCGCGCGCACCATCGCGCCGCTGTCGCAAATCGCCGGCATTCTCGGCCGCTGGCAGCACACCAAGGTCGCCCTCGAAGGCCTCGACCAGCTGATGACCGGTCCGGTCGAGCGCCCGGCCGGGCAGCGTTTCGTGCGCAAGGAACAGCTGACCGGCGACTACCGCCTCGAGCAGTTGCGTCTCGCCCATGACGATGCGCCGCCCATCGTCGACATCAATGCCCTGAGCATCCGCGCCGGCGAACGGGTCGCCCTGCTGGGCGGCAACGGCGCCGGCAAATCCACCCTGCTGCGCCTGCTCGCCGGGCTGCTCGACCCCAGCGCCGGGCGGGTGATGGTCGACGACATCAGCCTGACCCAGATCGACCCCGCCGACCGCCGCCGACATATCGGCTACCTGCCCCAGGACATCGCGCTGTTCTACGGCACCCTGCGCGATAACCTCAACCTCGAAGGCGCGGCGGTCAGCGACGAGGAGCTGTTCGAGGCCCTCGACGGCGTCGGTCTCGGCGCCTGGGTCCGCAGCCATCCGCTGGGCCTGGACATGCCCATCCAGGGCAATGCCAGCCTGTCCGGTGGCCAGCGCCAGGCGGTCGGGCTGGTGCGCGTGCTGGTGCAGGATCCGCCCATCGTGCTGCTCGACGAACCGACATCGTCCTTCGACCAGGCCAGCGAAAAGAACGTGGTCGAATACCTGCAACACTGGGTCAGCGGGCGCACCCTGATTCTGGTGACCCACAAGAAGGTCATGCTCTCGCTGGTCGAGCGTGCGGTGGTGATGCGCCAGGGCCGGGTGATCATGGACGGCGCCCTGGATCAGGTGGTGCAGGACAACGTCGTGAGCGCGCCGCAGGAGCCGAGAGGAGGCAACCATGCCGTCCAATGACCGCCTGCGCCGGCAGCTCGACGACCCCCTGCTGAGCGCCACCCACCCGCTGTTCAGACCCTTGCTGTGGACGGTGCTGGCCACCGTGCTGCTGTTCATCGGGTGGGCCGCCTGGGCCGAGCTCGATGAAGTGACCCGCGGTGACGGCCGCGTGGTGCCCTTTACCCGCATCCAGAAGATCCAGAGCCTGGAGGGCGGCATCCTCGACCGCCTGCTGGTCGGCGAGGGCGATCTGGTCGAAGTCGGTCAGCCCCTGGTGCGCCTCGACGAGACGCGCTTTCGTACCTCCTTTCAGGAATCAGCCAACCAGTCGGCGGCCCTGCGCGCCACCATCGCGCGCCTGGATGCCGAAGTGCTGGGCAAGGACCGCATCGACTTTGCCGAGGACATCGACCCGACCAGCCCCCTCGCTCGCTCCGAGCAGGAGCTGTTCAAATCCCGGCGCGACAAGCTGCAGGACGGTGTCAGTGCGATCAACCGGCAGATCCGCCTGGCGCAGCAGCAGCTCAACCTGGTCGAGCCACTGGTGGCCAAACGCGCCGTGAGCCAGATGGAAGCGCTCAAGCTCAGCCAGGAAATCGCCACGCTCAACGGCAAGCTGACCGAGCTGCGCAGCACCTACTTCCAGGACGCCTACACCGAGCGGCAGAGCAAGAAAAGCGAGCTCAGCGCCCTGGAGCCCATCGTCGCGCAGCGCCAGGATCAGCTGCGCCGCACCGAGATCCTGTCACCGGTACGCGGCCGGGTGAACACCGTGCTGATCAACACCCGCGGCGGGGTGATCCAGCCCGGCGAGCCGATCATGGAAGTGATTCCGGTCGAGGACCAGTTGCTCATCGAAGCGCGCATCAAACCGCGCGACGTCGCCTTTCTGGTACCCGGCATGCCCACCAAGGTGAAGATCACCGCCTACGACTACAGCATCTACGGCTACCTGACCGGCACCCTGGAGCAGATCAGCGCCGACACCATTTTCGAGGAAACGGCACAGGGCAAGGAGTTCTACTACGAAGTGCTGATCAAGACCGACGGCAGCCAGCTCAAGCGCCGCGATGAAATCCTGCCGATCATCCCCGGCATGGTCGCTGAAGTGGACATTCTCAGCGGCAAGCGCACGGTGCTGAACTACCTGCTCAGGCCGCTGCTCAAGGCGCAGCTTTATTAGAGCCTGCTCACGATCTTTCTGGGCGAGCGTACGGGCAACTACAAGGCAGAACCGGCCGTTCGCCGATCTACTGTGGGAGCGCGCCATGCGCGCGAAAAATCGCGGGCATGGCCCGCTCCCACGGGTAATCACCAGTCCATCCTGCGGGAACGAACAGCCGCTTCCGCCTTATGGCAGTCAACATGGATAAAGCCCGAGATGAAGACCCTGAACAGGTTCTTGGGCTCAAAGAAAAAACGCCTCGTCTGATTAATCACAAAGTGAGATGGAGAGCCGCCCAGACGCGTGCTATTACAAAGCCAGTGGCGCGTGCATCAGACTCTGGGGCATTTGGCTTTCGGCCGATTTATCCACAGGCCGGTCACGCCGCCGAAACGCGCGAATTCAATCGCTTTCGGGGATCAGGGAAGTGCCTCATTCAGCTGGGTATGGCTCGGCTTACCGGCAGCGCGGCGCTGCCGCCGTCGAGTTCTCGATCGCCTTCATCATCTTCTTCCTGATCCTCTACGGGCTGGTCGGCTACAGCATCCCGTTTCTGCTCAGCGCCACTTATCAGGAGCTGGCCACCGAAGCTCTGCGTGACGCCATCCGCTCGCCCGACACCCGCGCCCCGACGCCAGAACAACTCGCCCTGCATGAACAGCGTGTGCAGCAGAGCGTGCGTAATTCCTGGCTGCCGCAAGCCTGGGCACAGACCTGCGAGGGCTACGACGGCTTTCTGAAAACCGGCGCGGTGTGGAGCGTATGCGTGCGCCACGGCAACCCGGAACGCATCCTGCCGCCCTTCTCGATCTTCGGCTGGAAGGTGCCGCAGTTGCCGGAGGAAATCCGCGGCGAAGCAAAAGTCCGCCTATATGGAGCGGGGGGCTGATCATGCAGCGCCTTCGAACGGCCCGTGACCGCCAGCGCGGCGCTTTCAGCATGCTGAGCGCCGCGACCCTGGTGATGGCCATCCTGTTTCTGGCCCTGGTGATCGACAGCGGCCGGCTGTACCTCGAACAGCGCAACCTGCAGAAGCTGGCGGACACGGCGGCGCTGGAATCCATATCCCGGCTCGCTTCCGGCAACTGCTCGCTGGATAGCGCCCTCACCCATGTCTATGCGGTCGAGAATGCCGCGTCCTATGGTTTCGTCCAGGGCGCCGGGCGCGCGCTGAGTTCGTCCTGCGTGAGCGTTTCGATCGTCGACGGCCTGCGCGTTCCAGTCGCCGACGCCGCCAATGGACGGGCGGTTCGTGTAGTGACCAGCAACCAGGTGCCCGCCAGCATCGTGGTACGTGCCGGCAGCCTGTTCGGGCTTGCCGAGGACAGCGTGCGCCTGCAGGCGGTGGCGGTCGCTGAGAAGGACAGCGACCCACTGACGGTCTTCAGCGTTGGCGCGCAGTTGCTGGACCTCAATACCAATGGGCTGCTGCCCCGGTTACTCACAGCGGCCGGCGTGGATGTGAACGGGCTGACGGTGCTCGATTCAGAGGGGCTGGCAAACGCGCAAATCACGCCGAGCGGCTTGCTGCAGGCGTTGGGCGTGGATATCGGCGTCAATCAGCTGCGGGCGCTGTCAGCCGAGGGGCTGGTGGATGCGTTCGACGCCCGCCTCGGGCTGGTTGGTTTGGGCGAGTTGATCACCGCGTCCGCCAAGGCGGTCAACCATGATCAGGCGCTGGCTACCGACATCTCCATGCTGGGCGACCGATTGCAGGCCAGCGAGCTGGGCAAGACTCAGCTCAGGCTGTTCGGCACGGAGGATCAACCGGGCTTGCTGAACCTGGGCACCGGCCCTGGCCAGCCACTGGGATCGGCTCTGGATGCCAGGCTGAACCTTAGCGAGCTGTTATCCACAGGCCTGATGACCGCGGTCCAGGGGCGTGGATTGCTGATCGAAGAAGCCTCGCTGTTCAACAGCAGCGCCAAGAAAACCGGTGCCCTGGCGATCAAGATGGGTGTGGTCGAGCCGCCCGCCTTCGGCATCGGCCCGATCGGCACCACGGCCTACAACGCGCAGATCCGCCTGCAGCTGGACGTCGACAGCAGCAATCTGCCGGTACTGGGGAGTCTGCTGAATTTTCTCGGCACATCGCTAAAGCTGCCGCTGATCGTCGACCTGGCCAATGCCAAGGGCGAGCTGACCGATATCGACTGCTCGGGCGCCCAGCCGCGGGCCACCATCGAAGTTGAATCGCGCATCGGCAACCTGTGCCTGGGCAGCATGCCGGCCAATACCCTGTGGTCGACCACCGCCAGTTGCACCGAAGCAAATCTGCAGGACGCCACGCTACTCAGGGTCGGCAACTTCGATCTGATCAGGGGCAAGGCGGCGGTACCGCTGATGAGCACCGGCAACGCGCCCATTCGTGATGTGGTGACCCTGGCCGAAGAAGAGTCTACAGAAACCGGCCGCAACGACGTGGCACTGGGCGGCGCGGTCAACACCCTGCTGAGCAAGGTACTCGACCTGATGGCCGCCGGCGTTCCGCGCTCGGGGCCGGGCAGCAGCGCAGGGTTTTCTGCAGCCCAGGCCGGGCAGATCGCGGATCGCTATATCGCTGAAAACGGCTACGACCGAAACAAGATCCGCGCGGCGCTGTTACGAGACAAGTTGGATTGGAAGAGACCAGGGTTTGCCGGCGTTCTCACCACCACCATGCCGGAAGAGTGGTACGGCAAGGCGCCGGTACTCACCTGCTCTGTGAATAAAGTCAATTGTCGCACCGCCCTGGTCGATTCCCTGCAGAGCCAGGCGCAGAACGGCTTGCTGGGCAGCGTGGTAGACGGTGTTTCGCAGTTGCTGGGGGTCATCGGCGCCACCGCGCAACCCTTGCTGGTCAATGTGCTTGGCCCAATCGTGTCGCTGCTTGAGCCGCTGCTCGATGAGGTCGGCAAATCGGTCAGCAGCCTGCTTACCACTCTGGGCCTGGATCTCGGCAAAAGCGACATCACCGTACACAGCATCAGCTGCGGCATCCCGCAGTTGATCCGGTGAGGTGGGTGATGAAACGGGAAGTAAGGAAAACCCAACGCGGCGCCGTGGCCATCGAGTTCGCTATGCTGTTCGCGGTGTTCTTCGTGGTGGTGTACGGGATCATCGCCTACAGCATTCCGATGCTGTTGCTGCTGACCTTCAAGCAGGTCAGCGCCGATGCCGCCCGCGCGACGTTGCAGGTCGATCCCGGCCATAGCGCCTATACCCAGCTGCTCAGCCGCGAAATAACCAGCGTGGTCGAGCGCAGCTGGCTACCGGAAAGCTGGCGCGGCGGCAATTGCCCGCCGCCCGGGCAGGATGTCGCCGGGCTGAACTGGAACCCTTTGCCAAGTCATGACGGCCAGCCATCCTACGGCAACATCGCACTGGACAACCGCAACCCGGCTGCACCGCGTTACGTGCTGCACGTCTGCCTGCAACGCGGCTATAACCACGATGGGCCAAGCGAGCAGCGGGCCATAGTGCCCACCTTGAGATTGCTGGGGATAAGTATCCCCAGCCTGCCCGAGGACAACGGCGAAGTGGTCATCCGCGGCGCCACCACCGTCACCCTCTGAGCAGTCTCGGGTCAGGCGCCGATCACGCCGCCGTCATCACGGGTGATGACCACCACCGTCGAGCGGGGATGCACGCCGGCCTGATGATCCGGGAAGCTCGAACCGCCCTCTTCGCCCGGGTGCTGAATGCCCACGAACATGCTCCTGTAGTCCGGCGAGAAGGCCAGGCCGGTTACCTCGCAGCCCACCGGGCCGACCATGAAGCGACGGATCTCACCGGATTTCGGGTCTGCGCAGAGCATCTGGTTGTTGCCCATGCCGGCGTAGTCGCCCTTGTTGCTGTACTTGCCGTCGGTGAGGATCCACAGACGGCCGCCCTCGTCGAAGCCGACGCCATCCGGGCTGTTGAACATGTTGTCGGCGTTGATCCCATGGCTGCCTGCCTGGGGCGTGCCGGCATGCACCACCGGGTTGCCGGCGACCACGAACAGGTCCCACTGGAAATCCAGGGCGGCAGCATCGTCGCCATGCTCGCGCCAGCGCAGGATCTGCCCGTACAAGTTGTTGGCCCGGGGGTTCGGACCGCCAACCGGCTGGCCTGGCTCACCGCGCTTGCTGTTGTTGGTCAGGGTGCAATAGACCTGGCCGTCCTTGGGGCTGACGGTGATCCACTCGGGGCGATCCATGCGCGTGGCGCCAACACGGGTGCCGGCCTGGCGCGCGCGAATCACCACCTCTGCCTGGTTGGCGAAGCCATTGTCGGCAGTCAGGCCATTTTTCCCTGCCGTCAGCTCGATCCACAGGCCACGGCCTTTCGGGTGATCGGCATCGCCGTTGCCCTCGTCGAAACGCGCCACATAGAGCGTGCCCTGATCGAGGATATGGCGGTTGGCCTTGGCGTTTTCAGGGTCCAGGCGGTCGCGGGTGATGAACTTGTAGATGAACTCGCCGCGCTCGTCGTCGCCCATGTACACCACCACGCGGCCATCACGGGTGGTGGTCAACGCTGCGTTCTCGTGCTTGAAGCGACCCAGGGCGGTGCGCTTGATCGGCTTGGCTTGCGGGTCGAACGGGTCGATCTCGACGATCCAGCCATGGCGGTTCAGCTCGTTGGGGTTCTTGGCGATATCGAAGCGCGGGTTGAAACGATGCCACTCGTTCTCCACGCTGGCATGCTGCACGCTGAAACGTTTCTGATCCGGGGTGAACTGCAGGTTGGCATCGCTGCTGCCAAAGCAGTCACTGAAATTTTCTTCGCAGGTCAGGTAGGTGCCCCAGGGCGTCTGGCCGCTGGAGCAGTTCTGGAAAGTGCCCAGTACTTCGACACCCAGCGGATCGGCCTGGGTCTTGAGCAGCTCATGGCCGCGGGCCGGCCCACTGAAATCGATCGGCAGGTTGCCATGCACCCGGCGGTTGTACGGCGAGCCCTGTACGAAAGCCCAGCCATCCTTGCCGCGCCGCACCTCGATCACCGTCACCCCTTCGGCGTTCTGCGCCTTGCGCACGTCCTCGGCGGATTTAGGCAGGCCGCCATGGGCCAGCAGGTAACGGTAATTCACGTATTCGTTGTTGATGGCCATCAGCGCGCGGTCGGAATCGCCGGGCCAGGGGAAGAAGCTCATGCCATCGTTGTTGTCGCCGAACTGCAGCAACTGCTCGGCTGCCGTGTTGCTACCGTCACCCTTGAATGCCGGCCCGCCGTTGTGCAACGGCTGGCCCCAGCTGATCAATGGACGGAACGAATAACCGGCCGGCAGCGTGATGGTGTCGGCGGTGGAAGCCGGCAGGTTATTGAAGCCCAGCAACGGGCTGGCGACGGCGGCGCTGATCGAATTGGCAAGCACGCTGCGGCTCAGCAGCCCACCGCCGAGAAACAGTGCTGCGCCGGTCAGCGCCCCGGCGCCGATGAAGCGGCGGCGGGAAAGGGTCAGGCGTTCGAGGTCAGTCAATTGATCGTCATGCATCACGGTGCTCCTGCGTTCTTCTGATGCGCAGGCAAGCTAGGCAAAAGAGATGACGATTGGATGACGACCGTTCCTAGCCTGGCTTCGAGCGAGGTTGTGCACTAAATACCGGCTTTTCACAATTCTTGGGGTCGAGTCTGTGGATAAGCTGGTAGCGGACCTTTAGAGCCCTAGTACCATGGCCATTACGGAAGGATGTTCATTATTTGAACAGCCGCAATTCCTTATGCACAGATACCTTGGATAAAAACTTTCATCACCTGTGGATAGAACGCTGTAAGTCAGTAGCTACGCTGTCTTCGCTAAATCTGGTTATTTCTTGAACAGCACCGTTAGGTCATCAAACCGACAACCCGACTGGGCAATTTAGATTAATATATATGATCCATATACGAATCATATAGAGATCTATCCATGGGTATCGTCAATATCGAGGATGAGTTGCACGACCAGATCCGTCGGGCGAGCAGCGTGTCCCATCGTTCCATCAACGCCCAGGCCAGCTTCTGGATCCGTATCGGCATGCTCTGCGAGATGAACCCGACCCTGAGCTTCAACGAGGTGGTAGCCGCAGAGTTACGCGCCGCTGGTGTATCTGCGCCTGGCCTGGCGAACGCCTCATGATCAAGACAGCCGATGAAATCGCCCTGATGGCCGAAGCCGGCAGGCTACTGGCTTCGGTATTCGGCCATCTCGACGGGCTGCAGTTGTGTGGCATGTCGACCATGCAGGTCAACGATATTGTGGATAACTATATTGTCCACAAGCTGAGCGCGCGACCGGCAAGCAAGGGCCAGTACGGATACGTCTACGCCCTAAACGCTTCGCGCAACCAGGTGGTATGTCACGGCGTGCCCAGCAAAGGCGAGATTCTGCAGAACGGCGATCTGGTGAATTTCGATATCACCCTGGAGAAGGACGGCTATATCGCCGACTCCAGCAAGACCTACCTGATCGGCGAGGTGTCGCCCGAGGCGCAACGCCTAACCCGCGTGACCTACGAAGCACTGTGGAAAGGTATCGCTGCCGTGCGGCCCGGCGGGCGACTGGGCGACATTGGCCACGCCATCGAACGTCACGCCCGCGCCCATGGCTATACGGTGGTTCGCGAGTACTGCGGCCACGGCATCGGCAAGCAAATGCACGAGGCGCCAGAAGTGCTGCACTGGGGCAAAGCAGGAACCGGTCTGACCTTGCGCGAAGGCATGACCTTCACCATCGAGCCGATGCTCAACCAGGGCAAGGCAGGCACCCGAACCCTAGGTGACGGCTGGACGGTGGTGACCACCGACGGCCTGCTGTCCGCACAGTTCGAGCACACCGTGGCGGTCACCGCCGATGGCGTGCGGGTGCTGACACTGCGGCCGGACGAAACACCACTGCTCTGATACGCCTTAAGCGTTCCGGGGCGGCAGCACAGTGCAAACAGCTCGAGCCTGAGCCGCTTCCCAGCTAGTTATCCAGCTTCACCAGCACCCACGGCAGCATCAGCTGGGTCAGCGGGCCGATGCCGAAGGCGAACAGCAGGGTGCCGAGGCCCAGCACCTTGTAGCCGGCGAGCAAGGTGCCGATCAGCAGCACTCCCAATTCGATCGCCGTACGCATGGAGCGCAGCGAGTAACCGGTGACCCGATGCAGGCCGGTCATCAGCCCATCACGCGGGCCACGGCCCAGTTGAGCACCGATATACAACGCCGAGCCGAAACCGCAGAGCAGCACGCCGCCCAGGGTCAGCAGCAGGCGCCAGATAAAGCCTTCCGGCGCCACCAACAGCTGCAGGGTGAAGTCCGCCACCAGGCCGATAACCACGGCGTTGGCGATGGTGCCGAGGCCGGGGATTTCTCGCAGCGGAATCCACAGCAACAGCACCGTGAAGGATACCCCCACCACGACCCAGCCGAAGCTCAGCGGCAACAACTTGGACAGGCCGACATGCAGCGCATCCCAGGGCGAAAGCCCCAGGTTGCCGCGAATCATCATCGCCGTGGAAATACCGAAGAACGCCAGGCCGACGAACAGCTGCAGCAGCCTCAGCGGCAGGTTGCCAGCGCGCAGTTGAGCGATCGGCCCGAGCTGGGCCAGCGTAGCTTTGCCGGCCATCACTCCACCGTGACCGACTTGGCCAGGTTGCGTGGCTGGTCCACATCGGTGCCACGCAGCACGGCCACGTGGTACGACAGCAGCTGCAGCGGCAGGGTGTAGAGGATCGGCGCCAGTGCATCGTGGATATGCGGCATGTTCACCACGTGAGTGCCTTCGCCATTGCTCATGGCAGCGCTGGCATCGGCGAACACGATCAGCTCGCCGCCGCGTGCACGCACTACCTGCAGGTTGGACTTGAGCTTGTCGAGCAGATCGTTGTTAGGCGCCACGGTGACCACCGGCATGTCGGCGTCGACCAGGGCCAGCGGGCCGTGCTTGAGCTCACCGGCCGGATAGGCCTCGGCGTGGATGTAGGAGATTTCCTTGAGCTTGAGGGCACCTTCCATGGCCACCGGGTATTGGGCGCCGCGGCCGAGGAACAGGGTGTGGTGCTTTTCCGCGAACAGCTCGGAAACCTTCTCGACGATCTTGTCCATGGCCAGGGCTTCGTCCAGACGGGCCGGCAAACGGCGTAGCTCCTCAACCAGCTCGGCGGCGACGCCATCACGTAGCGAGCCTTTGACCTGGCCGAGAGCCAGGGTCAGCAGCATCAGGCCGACCAGCTGGGTGGTGAAAGCTTTGGTGGAGGCAACGCCGATTTCCGGGCCGGCGTGGGTCAGCAGGGTCAGGTCGGACTCGCGTACCAGCGAGCTGATGCCGACGTTGCAGATCGCCAGGCTGGCCAGGTAGCCGCCATCGGCCTTGGCATTGCGCAGCGCGGCCAGGGTGTCAGCGGTTTCACCGGACTGCGAGATGCTGACGAACAGGGTGTCCGGCTGCACCGCGACGCGGCGATAGCGGAACTCGCTGGCCACTTCGACCTGGCAGGGAATCCCGGCCAGTTCTTCGAGCCAGTAACGGGCGACCATGCCAGCGTGATAACTGGTGCCGCAGGCAACGATCTGCACATTGCGCACCTTGGCGAACAGCTCGGCGGCTTGCGGACCGAAGGCCTGCACCAGCACGTGGTCAGTGCCCAGGCGGCCTTCCAGGGTGCGCTGCACGACTTTTGGCTGCTCGTGGATCTCCTTGAGCATGAAGTGGCGGAACACACCCTTGTCGGCCGCATCGGCGCCTTCGTGGTACTGCACCGCTTCGCGCTGCACGGCGTTGCCGTTGGCATCCCAGATCTGCACGCTCTCGCGCTGGATTTCGGCGATATCGCCCTCCTCCAGGTACATGAAACGGTCGGTGACCTGACGCAGAGCGAGCTGGTCGGAAGCCAGGAAGTTCTCGCCCAGGCCCAGACCGATCACCAGCGGGCTGCCACTGCGGGCGGCGAGCAGACGATTCGGATTGGCCGCACTGATCACCGCCAGGCCATAGGCGCCGCGCAGCTGCTTGACCACCGCCTTGAGGGCGTCGGCCAGGTCGCTGTGGCTTTTCAGGGTGTGAGCGAGCAGATGGACGATGACTTCGGTGTCGGTATCCGAACTGAAGGTATAACCCAGGGCCTGCAGTTGCTCACGCAGCGGGCCATGGTTTTCGATGATGCCGTTGTGCACCACCGCCAGTTGGTCGCCGGAAAAGTGTGGATGGGCATTATTTTCGGTCGGCACACCGTGGGTAGCCCAGCGGGTATGGGCGATGCCCAGCCGGCCCGGCAGCGGCTCGCTATCCAGCGCCGCTTCCAGCTCGCTGACCTTGCCGACGCGACGACGGCGCTGCAGGCTGCCCATGTCATCGAGCAGCGCCACGCCGGCACTGTCATAGCCGCGGTATTCGAGGCGCTTGAGGCCCTCGACCAGCACGGCGGTGATGTTGCGTTCGGCAATGGCGCCTACGATGCCACACATAGCGTTCTCCTCAGGATGCGTCAGTGGCCGCGCAGATCAGCTGGATCCCGCGGGCCAAGAGTTGTTCGCGCGCCTCGCTGTCGAGACGCTCGTCGGTAATCAGGGTGTGCACGCTGCCCCAGGGCAGCTCGAGGTTGGGAATACGTCGGCCGATCTTGTCGCTCTCGACCATGACGATCACTTCACGGGCCACCTCGGCCATCACCCGCGAAAGGCCCAGCAATTCGTTGAAGGTGGTGGTGCCGCGCTGCAGGTCGATACCATCGGCACCGATGAACAGCTGGTCGAAATCATAGGAGCGCAGCACCTGCTCGGCGACCTGGCCCTGGAAGGATTCCGAATGCGGGTCCCAGGTGCCGCCGGTCATCAGCAGCACTGGTTCATGCTCTATATCGCGCAGCGCGTTGGCCACGTTCAGGGAATTGGTCATCACCACCAGCCCGGGCTTGTGGCCCAGCTCGGGGATCATCGCCGCGGTGGTGGTGCCGCTGTCGATGATGATCCGCGCGTGCTCGCGGATGCGCGCTACACCAGCCCGGGCGATCGCCTGCTTGTAGCGGGACACCGGCTGGCTGCTTTCGACCATCATTTCCTGAGGCAGCGGCACCGCGCCACCATAACGGCGCAGCAGCAGGCCGTTGGCCTCCAGTGCGGCGAGGTCCTTGCGGATGGTCACTTCGGAGGTGGCGAAACGCTTGGCTAGGGCATCGACGCTCACCTCGCCCTGCTCGGCGAGCAAGGCAAGAATGGTATGGCGACGTTGCGGCGTGTTGCGTTTGGACATGCTTAAGTTTCGATTCGAAAGATAATGGTGCGAATCAAAACTCAAGGCGCTTTCGGCGTCAAGAGCAAACCTGCTGTGGATAACCTTTAAAGCTGCCGCTTTGCGCTGGTAGCCAGGTTATCCACAGCGTGCGACTACGGCTTCATCTTGGTCGGACGCTGCCAGCCTTCGATATTGCGCTGCTTGGCACGGCCGACTGCCAGCGCATCTGCCGGCACCTCGCTGGTGATCACAGAGCCAGCGCCGGTGGTGCAGCGGTCGCCCAGGGTGACCGGCGCAACCAGCGCACTGTTGGAGCCGACGAAGACATCCTCGCCCATCACGGTACGGTGCTTGTTGGCGCCATCGTAGTTGCAGGTGATGGTGCCGGCGCCGATGTTGGTGCGCGCGCCGATCTCGGCATCGCCCAGGTAAGTCAGGTGACCGGCCTTGGCGCCCTCGCCCAGCACGGCGTTCTTCAGCTCCACGAAGTTACCCACATGGGCCCTGGCACCCAGCTTAGTGCCCGGACGCAAACGTGCGAACGGCCCGCAATCGGCACCTTCACCCACCTCGGCGCCTTCCAGATGGCTGTTGGCCTTGACGATCGCGCCCTTGCGCAGGGTGCTGTCCTTGATCACGCAATTGGGGCCAATCTGCACATCGTCTTCGATGATCACGCGGCCTTCGAGGATCACGTTGATGTCGATGGTCACGTCGCGGCCCACGCTCACCTCACCGCGCACGTCGAAACGGTGAGGGTCGCGCAGGGTTACGCCCTGGGCCATCAGCCGGCGGGCCGTTCGCTGCTGAAAATGACATTCGAGCTGGGCGAGCTGGATACGGTCGTTGGCGCCGAGCACTTCCATTTCGTCGGCAGCGGTAGCGGTGGCCACCACCAGGCCGTCAGCGACTGCCATGGCGATCACGTCGGTCAGGTAGTACTCGCCCTGGGCGTTGCTGTTCGACAGCCGCCCCAGCCAATCGCCAAGGCGCTTGCCGGGCACGGCGAGAATGCCGGTGTTGCCTTCACGGATCTGCCGCTGTGCCTCGCTGGCATCCTTGTGTTCGACGATGGCCTGCACGGCGCCCTGCTCGTCACGCACGATGCGGCCGTAGCCGGTCGGGTCGGCCAGCTCCACGGTGAGCAGGCCCAGCTGATTGTCGTTGACCAGCTCCAGCAGGCGTTGCAGGGTCGCCGGCTCGATCAGCGGCACGTCGCCGTAAAGAATCAATACCGTGTCGGCACTCAGTGCCGGCTGAGCCTGGGCCACCGCGTGGCCGGTACCCAGCTGCTCAGCCTGGATGACGAAATTCAGGTCGTCGGCCGCCAGGCGCTCGCGTACCTTCTCGGCGCCATGGCCGATCACCACCTGGATGCTCTGCGGCTGCAAGCTGCGGGCGGTATCGATGACGTGGCCGAGCATGGGCTTGTGAGCGACCGGATGCAGCACCTTGGGCAGCGCCGAACGCATGCGGGTGCCCTGGCCAGCGGCGAGAATGACGATATCGAGGGACATGGCAGATCCAGATAAACGAGAGCGGAAAGAAAGAGGGTTCACAGCAATCCGTTGCGCGAGTGTCGATCAGAAAAGGGTTAATCGCGGCTGAAGCCGCTCCCACATGATCGGGTTATCCACAACCTTGGTTAAATCGCGGGCAAAAAAAGGGGTAGCCAAGGCTACCCCTTTTCCAAGCAACGATGAAGAGCGTCGGTATCAGCTACCGCCGAACTTCTTGCGCATTTGCTGGACGGTGCGCAGCTGGGCTGCGGCCTCGGCCAGACGAGCAGCGGCGGAACCGTAGTCGAACTCGGCTCCCTGCTCGCTCAGCGCTTTCTCGGCAGCCTTGACGGCTTCCTGAGCGGAGGCTTCGTCCAGGTCAGCAGCGCGCTGCACGGTATCGGCAAGAACCTTGACCATGCTTGGCTGCACTTCCAGGAAGCCACCGGAGATGTAGAACACCTCGATATCGCCACCCTGCTTGACCAGACGAATCGGGCCCGGCTTGAGGTCGGTGATCAGCGGCGCGTGGCCCGGGGTGATACCCAGATCACCCAGGTTGCCATGCGCGATCACCATCTCGACCAGACCGGAGAAGATCTCGCCTTCTGCGCTGACGATGTCGCAATGGACTGTCATAGCCATATCTAGCCTCACGTAAGCGCCCGTTGCCGGGCGCACGGGTGATTACAGTTTCTTCGCTTTCTCGATGGCTTCTTCGATGCCACCGACCATGTAGAACGCCTGCTCCGGCAGGTGATCGTACTCACCTTTGAGGATGCCGCTGAAACCAGCGATGGTGTCCTTCAGGGAAACGTACTTGCCTGGCGAGCCGGTGAACACTTCAGCAACGAAGAACGGCTGGGACAGGAAACGCTGGATCTTACGAGCACGGGATACCAGCTGCTTGTCTTCTTCCGACAGTTCGTCCATGCCGAGGATCGCGATGATGTCCTTCAGCTCTTTGTAGCGCTGCAGCACGTACTGAACGCCGCGAGCGGTGTCGTAGTGCTCCTGGCCGATCACGTTCGGGTCCAGCTGGCGCGAAGTCGAGTCCAGTGGGTCGACCGCCGGGTAGATACCCAGGGAGGCGATGTCACGGGACAGTACGACGGTGGCGTCCAAGTGGGCGAAGGTAGTCGCCGGGCTTGGGTCGGTCAGGTCGTCCGCAGGTACGTATACGGCCTGGATCGAGGTGATCGAACCGGTCTTGGTGGAGGTGATGCGCTCTTGCAGAACACCCATCTCTTCAGCCAGGGTCGGCTGGTAACCTACTGCCGACGGCATACGGCCGAGCAGTGCGGATACTTCGGTACCGGCCAGGGTGTAGCGGTAGATGTTGTCCACGAAGAACAGAACGTCACGGCCTTCGTCACGGAACTTCTCGGCCATGGTCAGGCCGGTCAGGGCGACGCGCAGACGGTTGCCTGGTGGCTCGTTCATCTGACCGTAGACCAGGGCTACCTTGTCGAGAACGTTGGAGTCCTTCATCTCGTGGTAGAAGTCGTTACCCTCACGAGTACGCTCACCCACACCGGCGAACACGGAATAACCGCTGTGCTCGATGGCGATGTTACGGATCAGCTCCATCATGTTTACGGTCTTGCCGACACCGGCACCACCGAACAGACCGACTTTACCGCCCTTGGCGAACGGGCAGACCAGGTCGATAACCTTGATGCCGGTTTCCAGCAGCTCGTTGGAGCCCGATTGCTCGGCGTAGGTCGGTGCGGCACGGTGAATACCCCAGCGCTCTTCTTCGCCAATCGGACCGGCTTCGTCGATCGGGTTGCCCAGCACGTCCATGATACGGCCCAGGGTCTTGACCCCGACCGGTACCTGGATGCCAGCGCCGGTGCTGTCGACGTTCAGGCCACGCTTGAGGCCTTCGGTCGAACCCATCGCAATGGTACGCACCACGCCGTCGCCCAGCTGCTGCTGAACTTCCAGAGTGGTTTCGGCGCCGACTACTTTCAGCGCTTCATAAACACTCGGCACCTTGTCACGCGGGAATTCCACGTCGATGACGGCGCCGATGATTTGAACGATACGTCCGCTACTCATCTTTGATTCCTCTGACTTGTCCAACCGTTCTAGACAGTTGAACCGTTAAACCGCGGCAGCGCCGCCGACGATTTCCGAAATTTCCTGGGTGATCGCTGCCTGACGTGCCTTGTTGTAGATCAACTGCAGGTCTTTGATGAGATCGCCAGCGTTGTCGGTAGCGTTCTTCATCGCGATCATCCGTGCGGCCTGTTCGGCTGCATTGTTCTCGACCACTGCCTGGTACACCTGCGACTCCACGTAGCGCACCATCAGCCCGTCAAGCAGCTGCTTGGCGTCGGGTTCGTACAGGTAGTCCCAGTGGTGTTTCAGATCCTGATCCGCATCGGCCACCAGTGGAATCAACTGCTCCACGGTCGGCTTCTGGGTCATGGTATTGATGAACTTGTTGGAAACCACGGACAAACGGTCGATGCGCCCTTCCAGGTAAGCATCGAGCATCACCTTGACGCTGCCGATCAGATCGTTGATCGACGGCTCTTCGCCGAGGTGGCTGATCGCAGCGACCACGTTGCCACCAAAGTTGCGGAAGAATGCCGCACCCTTGCTGCCAACTACGCAGAGATCGATCTCCACGCCGCGCTCGCGGTTTGCCGACATGTCCTTGACCAGGGCCTTGAACAGGTTGGTATTCAAGCCACCGCACAGACCACGGTCCGAACTCACCACCACGTAACCGACGCGCTTTACTTCGCGTTCGATCATGAAGGGATGACGGTATTCCGGGTTGGCGTTGGCCAGATGACCAATTACCTGGCGGATACGCTCCGCGTAGGGACGGCTAGCTGCCATGCGCTGTTGTGCCTTGCGCATCTTGCTGACCGCCACCTTTTCCATGGCGCTGGTGATCTTCTGCGTGCTTTTGATGCTCGCAATCTTGCTGCGAATCTCTTTTGCGCCTGCCATTTCACACCTATCGGGTTAGCAGGCGGGCGTCTCCCGACGCCCGCTGCGGCTTACCAGGTTTGGGTGGCTTTGAACTTCTCGATACCGGCTTTGAGCTGGCCATCGATGTCGTCGTTGAAGTCACCCTTCTCGTTGATCTTCGCCATCAGGTCGGCGTGATCACGGTTGAAGAAGGCGATCAGAGCCTGCTCGAAGCTGATGATCTTGGCGACTTCGATGTCGGTCAGGAAACCACGCTCGGCGGCATACAGCGACAGCGCCATGTCCGCGATGGACATCGGAGCGTATTGCTTCTGCTTCATCAGCTCGGTAACGCGCTGACCATGCTCGAGCTGCTTGCGGGTGGCTTCGTCCAGGTCAGAAGCGAACTGGGCGAATGCCGCCAGTTCACGGTACTGAGCCAGAGCGGTACGGATACCACCGGAGAGCTTCTTGATGATCTTGGTCTGCGCAGCACCACCCACACGGGATACCGAGATACCGGCGTTGACGGCCGGACGGATACCCGAGTTGAACATGGCCGATTCCAGGAAGATCTGACCGTCGGTGATGGAAATCACGTTGGTCGGAACGAACGCGGAAACGTCGCCAGCCTGGGTTTCGATGATCGGCAGAGCGGTCAGGGAACCGGTCTTGCCAGTCACGGCGCCGTTGGTGAACTTCTCGACGTACTCTTCGGAAACGCGCGAAGCACGCTCCAGCAGACGGCTGTGGAGGTAGAACACGTCGCCCGGGTAGGCTTCACGGCCTGGCGGACGGCGCAGCAGCAGGGAGATCTGACGGTAGGCAACGGCCTGCTTGGACAGGTCATCGTAAACGATCAGTGCATCTTCACCGCGGTCGCGGAAGTATTCGCCCATGGTGCAGCCGGCGTAAGGAGCCAGGAACTGCAGCGCAGCGGATTCGGAAGCCGAAGCAGCGACGACGATGGTGTTGGCCAGAGCGCCGGACTCTTCGAGTTTGCGAACCACGTTGGCGATGGTCGATTGCTTCTGACCAACGGCTACATAGACGCAGAAGATACCGCTGTTCTTCTGGTTGATGATGGCGTCGACGGCCAGGGCAGTCTTACCGATCTGACGGTCACCGATGATCAGCTCGCGCTGGCCACGGCCTACCGGGATCATGGCATCGACCGACTTGTAGCCAGTCTGTACCGGCTGGTCGACCGACTTACGCCAGATCACACCTGGAGCCACTTTCTCGACAGCGTCGGTAGCGGCGGTGTTGATCGGGCCTTTGCCATCGATCGGGTTGCCCAGTGCGTCGACGACGCGGCCCAGCAGCTCCGGACCAACCGGAACTTCCAGGATGCGACCGGTGCACTTGGCGCTCATGCCTTCGGCCAGGGTGGTGTACGCACCCAGGACAACGGCACCGACGGAGTCCTGCTCCAGGTTCAGTGCCATACCGTAGACGCTGCCCGGGAACTCGATCATTTCGCCGTACATGACGTCGGCGAGACCGTGAATGCGCACGATACCGTCGGATACGCTGACGATGGTGCCTTCGTTACGGGCTTGGGAAGAGACGTCGAGTTTCTCGATACGTCCCTTGATGATTTCACTAATTTCGGAAGGATTGAGTTGCTGCATAGCTCTGCTGCCCCTTCAAACTCAAGATTTCAATGCTTCGGCCAGCTTCGCGATCTTGCCGCGAACTGAGCCATCGATAACCAGGTCGCCGGCGCGGATCACGACACCACCAATCAAGGCGGCGTCCTCCGCAGCGTGCAGGCGCACTTCCCGGCCGAGCCGTGCACTGAGAACCTTGGCGAGTTTGTCTTGCTGTTCATCGCTCAATGCGAAGGCACTGGTAACGTCCACGTCGATCGACTTCTCCTGCTCGGCCTTGTACAGCTCGAACAGCGCGAAGATTTCCGGCAACAGGGCCAGACGATCATTCTCTGCGACAACGTGGATGAAATTGCGTACCTGGGCGTCGAACTTGTCACCACACACCTCGACGAAGGTGGTGGCCTTGTCTGTACTCGTCAAACGCGGGGCCTTGAATACGCTCTGCAGAGTGGCGTCCTGAGACACCGCCGCTGCCAGGCCGAGCATGGCTGACCAAGAGGCCAGCTGCTGGTGGGCCTGGGCGTATTCGAAAGCCGCCTTGGCATAAGGTCGGGCCAACGTGGTCAGTTCTGCCATGATCGCGCCCTCGCTTAAATTTCGGCGGCCAGTTTGGAAACCAGCTCCGCATGCGCGTTTTGGTCGATGGATGCGCCCAGGATCTTCTCGGCACCGCCGACGGCCAGGGCACCCACTTGGGCACGCAGGGCGTCTTTGACGCTGTTGATTTCCTGTTCGATCTCGGCCTGAGCCTGAGCCTTCACACGATCCGCCTCGACGCGAGCCTGATCACGGGCTTCATCGACGATCTGGTTCGCGCGTTTCTTGGCTTGCTCAATGATTTCAGCAGCCTGTGTCTTGGCTTCGCGCAGTTGCTGACCCGCTTTCTCTTGGGCCAACTCCAGGTCACGAGCCGCACGACTGGCAGCGTCCAGACCTTCAGCAATCTTCTTCTGACGCTCTTGCAAAGCCGCAATGACCGGAGGCCATACGAACTTCATGCAGAACAGCACGAAGATGAAGAAGGCAACGGACTGGCCAATCAGGGTTGCATTAATGTTCACGCCAACACCTCGCTCGTTCGTTGTCCATCACACCAATCAACTCGATAAATTCGAGTGATTAGCCAGCGATTTGACCAACGAAGGGGTTCGCGAAGGTGAAGAACAGTGCGATACCAACACCGATCATGGTCACGGCGTCCAGCAGGCCGGCGACGATGAACATTTTGACTTGCAGCATCGGAACCATTTCCGGCTGACGCGCAGCGCCTTCCAGGAACTTGCCGCCCAGCAGGCCGAAGCCGATAGCGGTACCCAGAGCGCCCAGGCCAATCAGCAGAGCAACAGCGATCGCGGTCAGACCAACTACAGTTTCCATCTTTCCTCCCGACTTTTTACGTCGTATTGGTTAAGGTTTTTCTAAGGGTAAAGCGGTAAAGCAAAACCGTTACTTCCAGTGCCCTTGCGGGCGTTCCAGCCGAGGCCGGATCCATCGACAACGCCGCGCGTCGGTGACGCGCGACACGTCCATCAATGGCTGTCTTCGTGCGCCATCGACAGGTAGACGATGGTCAGCATCATGAAGATGAAGGCCTGCAGCGTGATGATGATCAGGTGGAAGACTGCCCAGGCCCACTGCAGGACGCCTGCCAGTGCCGCCAACAGAATGCCGCCACCGAACATGACCGCGATGAGGATGAAGATCAGCTCGCCGGCGTACAGGTTGCCGAACAGTCGCAGTGCCAGGGAAACCGGCTTGGCGATCAGGGTCACGAATTCCAGCAGGAAGTTGACCGGGATCAGCAGGATCTTGACGAAGATGTTCTTGGCGCTGAATGGGTGCAGGGTCAGCTCGCCCAGGAAGCCGCCGATGCCCTTGACCTTGATGCTGTAGAAGATGATCAGCGCGAATACCGACAGGGCCATGCCCAGGGTGGCGTTCGGGTCAGTGGTCGGTACGGCGCGGAAGAACAGGTGCTCGTCGCCGGCGATCTTGGCGGCAGCGACCGGAATCCAGTCCACCGGCACCAAGTCCATCAGGTTCATCAGGAAGATCCAGACGAAGATGGTCAGGGCCAGCGGGGCGATCAGGGCGTTACGGCCGTGGAAGGTGTCCTTCACGCTGCCGTCGACGAATTCGACCAGCACTTCTACGAAGTTCTGCAGGCCGCCGGGCTGGCCGGAAGTGGCACGCTTGGCAGCTGCCTTGAACAGGAATATGAAGATCAGACCCAGCACCACGGAGATACCCAGGGTATCGAGGTGGAAAGCCCAGAAACCCATTTCTTTGGCTTCCTGGGCATTGTGGGCGAACCCCCAGCCATTGACCGGGTGCTGACCGTAGGTCAGGTTCTGCAAGTGATGCTGGATATAACCCGAAGCGGTTTCTGCAGCTGCCATAAATCCCTCAAACGCTCTAAGGCTTTAAAAATCATCTCTTCATCAGCAAGGGTGCGAACCAGTTGACCAATTGGGTCAGCAGGAATACGCCGAACAAGGCCGCCGCATCCAAAGGCTTCACACCTGCAAACACCAGTGCGAAAAGCACCGCTGTCAAAACCAGTTTCCCTGCTTCGCCGGCGTAGAACGACCGGACGATGGCCTGGGCTGCCCGCGCTCCGGAAAACCGGAATGCCTTATGGGCGAAATACAGATTCGGCAGCCAGGCGATCAGCCCGCCGCACAACCCGGAATAGCCGGCGGTTGTGCCCTTCCATTGCCAGCAGGCAGCGGCGAGAACCAACAGCACCAGCAGTTGCACCACGAGAATCGGAAACACCGGCAGACGATGGAGCGGCAGGCGTTTGGGCGTGCGGGTATCCATCATTTTTCCCGGGGAAACAGCTCTCAGATATCGTTGCCAAGCTAATCAATAACTTGGCACATTTTGTGCCGCCGAAATGCGCGCAGAGTATAGGGGTGGTTCCCACCCCATTCAACTGCCCGAAAGTCTTTTCGCCGTAGTGCTCGAGGAGCAATTGTTTCAGCGGATGTGGGCTAGAACGCCCTGAAGTTCGTCGAGGGAATTGTAGCGAATGACCAGTTGGCCCTTGCCCTTCTGGCCATGCTTGATCTGCACGGGAGAGCCCAGCCGCTCAGCCAGGCGCTGTTCGAGCCGGCTGATATCCGGATCGACCTTGGTAGTGGCAGTTGGCCGCTCCTGGGTATTGAGCCACTGGCGCACCAGTGCCTCGGTCTGGCGCACGGTGAGGCCTCGTGCGACAACGTGTCGCGCACCTTCGGTCTGCTGATCGACCGGCAGGCCGAGCAGTGCGCGGGCGTGGCCCATTTCCAGGTCGCCATGGGCGAGCAGGGTTTTCACTTCCTCGGGCAGGGCGATCAGGCGCAACAGGTTGGTGATGGTCACCCGCGACTTGCCGACGGCTTCGGCGACCTGCTGCTGAGTCAGCTGGAATTCCTGCTGCAGACGCTGCAGGGCCATGGCCTCCTCGATGGGATTGAGGTCTTCGCGCTGGATGTTCTCGATCAGCGCCATGGCGATGGCGGCTTCGTCCGGCAGCTCGCGCACCAGTGCCGGGATGCGGTCCAGGCCCGCCTGCTGGGTGGCTCGCCAGCGACGCTCACCGGCAACGATCTCGAAACGCCCTTCGCCCACCGGACGCACCACGATGGGCTGCATCACGCCGTGAGTCTTGATCGACTGGCTCAGCTCTTCGAGCGCGGTGACGTCCATATCGCGACGCGGCTGGTACTTGCCGCGCTGAATCAGGTCCAGAGGCAGGTGCTGCAGCTCACGGGTATCGGCCTTGACCGCTTCCTGCTCGAGCGTATCGACGCTGGTGCCTCCCAGCAGGGCGTCCAGGCCTCGTCCGAGCCCACGTTTCTTGGCAGCCATGCACAGTTTCCTTATACGGTTGCGGTGTGGGCGTTCGCGCGCTGGCGGCGAACCAGCTCGCCAGCCAGCGCCAGGTAGGCGATCGCACCACGGGATTGCTTGTCATAGACCAGCGCCGGCATGCCGAAGCTGGGGGCTTCGGCCAGTCGCACGTTGCGCGGGATCACGGTTTGATAGAGCGTGTCCGGGAAATGTTCCTTGAGCTGGGCAGACACGTCGCTGGTCAGGCTGATGCGCGGGTCGTACATGGTGCGCAGCAGGCCTTCGATCTTCAGCGACGGGTTGAGCAGCTTGCCGATGCGCTGGATGCTGTTGACCAGATCGCTCAGCCCCTCGAGGGCGTAATACTCGCACTGCATGGGGATGATCACCCCGTCCGAGGCGACCAGGGCGTTGATCGTCAGCATCGACAGCGCCGGCGGGCAGTCGATAAGGATGTAATCGTAGTTCTCGCGGATCGGCGCCAGGGCATAACGCAGGCGGCTCTCCTTCATCTTCATTTCCAGCAGCGACACTTCCGCGGCGGTCAGGTCGCGGTTGGCCGGCAGCAACTGATAGCCACCGTGCTCGGAGAACTGCATGGCTTCGACCAGGTTGCAGTCGCCGACCAGCACGTCGTAGATGGAGTGTTCCAGCGTCTGCTTGTCGATGCCGCTGCCCGTGGTGGCGTTGCCCTGCGGATCGAGGTCGATGAGCAGCACACGGCGTTTGGTCGCAACCAGAGACGCCGCCAGGTTGATGCAGGTCGTGGTCTTGCCCACGCCGCCTTTCTGGTTGGCGATTGCGAATACTTTAGCCATGTTGCCGTTCCCCCTAAACCGAGCGACGCAGTATCAACAGATGGCGCTGGCCTTGGCAACCGGGAACCTTGAGCACGTGGGTGGCGGTGAGACGGAAGTCCGCCGGCAGCGCCTGCAGCTCATCGTCCGGGTGCACGCCTTTCATGGCCAGCCACTGGGTGTGGCCATCGCCCAGGTGGCGCGTCCAGTTGGAGAAATCTTCCAGTGAGCTGAACGCCCGCGAGCAGATACCGCTGAACGGCTGCTCGGGCGTAAAGGCTTCCACTCGACTGTGGATAACATCGAGATTGGTCAGCTTGAGCTCGAGCTTCACCTGGGTGAGGAAGCGCGTCTTCTTGCCATTGGAATCGAGCAAAGTAAAGCGCCGCTCGGGAAACAGGATGGCCAACGGGATGCCCGGCATGCCGCCGCCACTGCCGACGTCCAGCCAGTTATCCCCAGCCTCGGCGACGAAAGGCACCACGCTGAGGCTGTCGAGCAGATGGCGCGACACCATCTCGTCCGGATCGCGCACGGCGGTCAGGTTGTAGGCCTTATTCCACTTGATCAGCAGCGCCAGGTAACCCAGCAGCTGCGTTTGCTGCTGCTCGGTCAGATCGACGCCCAGTTCACGGGCGCCTTGTTGCAGTTCTTCGGCGTGGCGAGCGGTAACGGACATCAGGCGCTCTGCTCCAGCTGGCGACCAGCGCCGCGCTTTTTCAGATGGATCAGCAGCAGCGAGATAGCCGCCGGGGTGACACCCGGAATCCGCGAGGCCTGACCGAGGGTCTGCGGCCGAGCGTTGCCGAGTTTGTGCTGGATCTCCTTGGACAGCCCGGAAATGGTCGCGTAGTCGATATCCACAGGCAGCTCAGTTTCCTCACTGGCGCGCAAGCGGGCGATCTCGTCCTGCTGACGCTCGATGTAGCCGGCGTATTTGGTCTTGATCTCCACCTGCTCGGCGACCTGGGGATCTTCGGCGCCTTCGCCAGTCACTTCGACCAGGCCGGCATAATCGACTTCCGGGCGCGACAGCAGGTTGAGCAGGTTGTACTCGTGGGTCAGCGGCGTGCCGAAGCGCTCGACGATGGCCTCGCCCTGGGGCGTGTTCGGGCGCACCCAGGTGCTTTTCAGGCGCTGCTCTTCCTTGGCGATGGCTTCGCGCTTTGCCTCGAAGGCTGCCCAGCGGGCGTCGTCGACCAGACCCAGCTCGCGGCCTTTCTCGGTTAGGCGCAGATCGGCGTTGTCTTCGCGCAGGATCAACCGGTATTCGGCCCGCGAAGTGAACATGCGGTACGGCTCCTGGGTACCCAGGGTGATCAGGTCGTCGACCAGCACACCGATGTAGGCTTCGTCACGGCGTGGGCACCATGCCTCTTTGCTCTGGGCGCGCAGCGCGGCGTTGGCACCGGCGAGCAAGCCCTGGGCCCCGGCTTCTTCGTAACCGGTGGTGCCGTTGATCTGGCCGGCGAAGAACAGGCCACCGATGACCTTGGTCTCGAGGCTGTACTTGAGGTCGCGCGGGTCGAAGTAGTCGTATTCGATGGCGTAGCCCGGGCGCACGATATGGGCGTTTTCCATGCCGCGGATGCTCTGCACGATCTGCAACTGCACATCGAACGGCAGCGACGTGGAAATCCCGTTGGGGTACAGCTCATGGGTGGTCAGGCCTTCCGGCTCGATGAACACCTGGTGGCTGTCCTTCTCGGCGAAGCGATGGATCTTGTCCTCAATCGACGGGCAATACCGCGGGCCCACGCCTTCGATCACCCCCGAGTACATCGGCGAGCGGTCGAGGTTGGCAGCGATGATCTCGTGGGTGCGCGCATTGGTGTGGGTGATCCAGCAACTCACCTGGCGTGGGTGCTGTTCCTTGTTGCCCATGAACGACATCACCGGAATCGGCGTATCGCCCGGTTGTTCGGTCATCTGGGTGAAGTCGACCGAACGACCGTCGATGCGTGGCGGCGTGCCGGTCTTCAGGCGACCGACGCGCAGCGGCAATTCACGCAGGCGCTTGGCCAGGGAGATCGAGGGCGGATCCCCTGCACGGCCGCCAGAGTAGTTCTGCAGGCCGATGTGGATAAGTCCACCGAGGAAGGTGCCGGTGGTCAGCACCACGGAGTCGGCGAAGAAACGCAGCCCCATCTGGGTGACCACACCTTTGACTTCGTCCTGTTCGACGATCAGGTCATCGGCGGCCTGCTGGAATATCCACAGGTTGGGCTGGTTTTCCAGAATCTCGCGTACTGCCGCCTTGTACAGAATGCGGTCAGCCTGGGCACGAGTGGCACGTACTGCCGGGCCTTTACGGCTGTTGAGCACGCGGAACTGGATGCCGCCCAGATCGGTAGCGGTCGCCATGGCGCCGCCGAGGGCGTCGATTTCCTTGACCAGGTGGCTCTTGCCGATCCCGCCAATGGCCGGGTTGCAGCTCATCTGCCCGAGGGTTTCCACGTTGTGGGTCAGCAGCAGGGTTTTCACGCCCATGCGCGCCGCTGCAAGCGCAGCCTCGGTACCGGCATGACCGCCGCCGATGACGATCACTTGAAAACGGGAAGGGAAATCCACCACGCACCTCGTGCCTGTTGAGAAGGGAGCTTTTAGGAAAGGGCGGCAAGTATAGGGATTTAGCAGGGCTGAAAGAAGCCTTTTGCACAAAAAATAGCCAACTGGTCTTGCCTTCAAGAAAGGAGCGTTTGGTTGCGGACCGTTTCCCATTGGTACGTGGTGCAGGGCTGGGAAGTAAATAAAGAAAAAGGAATGATTTTTTTAAAAGGCTTGTTTTTATGTTTATAAATGGTTCTCGCGACATCTGTGGATAGATCGCTACAAGCCTTTATTCATGAGATGTACAGCGATGTATGAAAGCGGGATTATCCTGCGCGGCTCATGTGCGATGACAGTGATCAGCCTGTGCATAAAAGTTATCGTTATTCACAGAGTGGTTTATCCCTGGCTTGATCACCGGGTTATCGGCAAGGCTCAGGCGTACTTTTCCACAGGGTTCATTTGCCCTGTGAATTCTTCTGGAGATCGATGGATTTGCTGAAGATTCGCACGACCCCCGTGGCGTCGTGGCCAAGGGGGTGTGGATAAGAGGGAGGACGTTACTGGGGAGCGCGAGCGCCCTGCTCGATCATCTTCTTCATGAGCGTGTCGGATTTGACGTCATAGCGAAACAGCAGAGGCTTGCCGTCCACATTTTCCAGGTAAAAGGATTCGGTGCCCTCCCCCTCGGCAAAGCGGGTGTTGTACAGCAGCAGGGTAAGCGGCTGTCCGGTATCGGCCTTCACGGAAGCCTGGCTCATCAACCGTGTTTCCTGCGGTTCTCCCAAACCACGATTGACCACCGTCAGCAGGTCGACGAATTCCTGCTCGCTGGCATTGGCTTTCAAGCCTTGCCCCGAAGCCTGGTAGATGGCCGCGTAGCGACCCTGCTGCATATCCTGATGGAATCGTTCCACGTAGTCGTTGCCGGCGCTGGTGAAGTCATCATCACCTGCCGAGCAGCCGATCAAGAGCACGCAGCCCAGTGCCGCCAGGGCTTTGCCGATCCAGTTCATATCAATCCCTCAAACAAATCTGTTTTTGTTCACAGGCCATCACGCCGCCAGAAGCACCACCTCCGATGCTCGCGCCGCCACTTACCGTGACGTTGCTGGGTTTGCCTATTTCGGACATCACACTGCCGCCAAATTTTCCCAGGAATCCGCCACCGCCAAACACGCCGACGCTTTTTGTCGTACCACTGGTTGGAGGCGCGTTGCTTGCCGATACGTTGCCGCCGACACCGAAGGACGCACCGGGGCCAAGCGTTCCACAGGTCGTGTAATACACGCAGAGGTTGAACCACTGGTCCTTCTTCTTTTTTCCTGTGGCTATGCCGAAGGCGCCAGAGCCACCGCCACCAGCGTTACCCGCCATGCTGACATCGGCCGAAATGGAACCCTCGAAGCCTCGAGTTGGATACAGCGCCTCGCTGACCTGCTCCGGTGTCGCACCGTTCTGGTACATGTACTGAGCCAGCGAAACCTGCTGCTGTATGCCAGGGCTATTGGTGATGAAATCCCACAGCCCTAGGGGATCCACGCCCAGCGTCGGCAGCTCCGTATAGCGATAGGTGTTCACGCCGGCCAGCAGTCCCAGTGGGTCCTGGGTCAGATAGCGCCCGGCCTGCGGATCGTAGTAGCGGAAGCGGTTGTAATGCAGGCCGCTTTCCACATCCAGGTACTGACCCTGGAAGCGAATCGGCTGATCCGTGCTGCCCTGTTCGTTACCGATGGCATGCCAATCGCTCGATTCGCCGCTCCACAGCAGGTTGCCGTGGGTGTCGGTCAGGCGCAGCGGCGTACCCAGATGATCGGTGTGGAAGAACGCCAGATGCAGATTCTCGCCCGCAGGGCGCATCTCCTCTGGTAGAGGCTGCCCTTCGTGGCCCAACTGCCGGCGGATCTCCAGAACCTCGGCACTTTCCTGCTGGCGTAGCTGTTCCATACGTAACAAAGGGACGAAGCTGTTTGGCTGATGCACGGTGGTGCGCAACCGATCTGTGTGCGCTTCAGCGCACTGACGATGGTTGTCCCAACCGTAATAAGTGCGTTGTTGCTGGCCATCGCGCCACACGTCCTTGGCGATGCGCCGCGACAGGCCGTCATAGTGATAACGGGCCTGCAGCGTCCGACCATCGGATTCGACACGCTGTAGATGAACCAGGCGGTTGGCGCCGTCATAGCCGAACAGCATACGGGCTCCATCGGGCTCGACGCGCTCGATCAAGTTGCCGACTCTGTCATAGCGGAACTGGTAGCCGTCCAGATGAGCGATACGGTTATCCGCGCAGTGTTGGCCAAAGTTATCCACACGGTTACCGGCCGGATCGAAGTGGTAGTAACGGGAAAGATCACCCTGCGTGCTTGCGACTAGACGGCCAGCCTGGTCGTAGCGGTACTCGATAACCGGCGCGGTAGTGTCATGGATAGAAACGAGGTCGCCCTGAGCGCCGTACTGATAGCGACGCTGCCACTGTGCTCCGCCTGAGGTTTTCAGTGCACCGGCAATCAGTCGGTTGGCCTGATCGTGTTGGCGGGACTCGCTGAACAGTACGCTGCCATCGGTTCGGCGGCGGGCATCGCGATGGATCTCCCGGTGGCCGGCATCACGTTCGAAGGCCAGCTCGACCGCGTCGACCACCACGCCGTGCAGATACCCTGATCCATAGAGTAGCCAGTTGACCCGCGGGGCATCACCGTAGCGGCTGCTTTCCCTGTTGCCCAATGGGTCGAGCTGATGCTCAACGTCGTATACCCAGTCTGTGCCGAGGGTTTGCAGCTCATGGACGATCCGACCGGCCGCGTCATACCTGAAGCGCACATCGCTGTCCTGGGATTTCACACCCAGTAGCTGACCTCCGGGGCTCCAAGTATAGCTTTCGCTGAACGCTTCGGCATGCTCGGTGGCGGGCAGATGCCGACACAGCAACCTGCCCTGCGCATCGTATTCGAAGCGGATCAGGCGGCCTTCGTCATCACGTTCTTCCAGCAGGTTGCCGGCCGCATCGTAACGGTACTGGCGAACGCGGCCGTCGAGATCCTGCTGCTGAATCAGGCGATCCACTTCGTCGTAGGCAAAGCGAATCTGTGCGCCGTTCTCGTTCTGCACACTGATCAGGCGCCCTGCCGGGTCATAGGCGTAGTGCTGGGTACCGCCGTTCGGGTTGGTCAGGCTGGTCAGCCTGTTGAAGCGGTCCCAGGTAAAGCTCGCCTGCTTGCCCTGGCTGGCAGCCCCAACCATGCGGCCAAGGTGATCGTAGGTGAAGTCGATCTGGGTACCATCGGGCTCGACTCGTCTGAGCGAACGGCCCATGGCGTCGCGTTGATAGCGAACGCATTGTCCGAGTGGCCCCGTTTGCGAAATCAGCCAGCCATTACTGTCGTATTCGCAGGTTGTGGTGTGCCCGGAACAGTCGGTGTAGCGCTCCAGGGCGCCAAAACGATTCCAGGCCAGGTGCCGCGTACCGCCTTTGCCATCGGTGATCGTTGTCGGGCGATCGGGCAGACGTGGATCCCGATACGCCCGTTGTGTCTGCGCACCCAGCGGGTCGATAAAGCTGATCAGATTGCCGCGCTCGTCGCGCAGCATCTGCCATTCATGGTCGTCAGCGTTGCGTATGCCGGTGACGAAGCCGTTGCCGTCATCAAGAAAGTAGCGAGTACCGGTCTTGCCGGGTTCCTCGAGCTCTGCTCGCATGCCCTCGCCATTGAAGCGCGCCTGCATGACCCGCTGCAGCGGGTCCTTGATGGTCGACAGGCGGCCGTAAGCATCGTAGGTGAATTCGATGCGACTGCCGTCGGCCCGTTCGTGGGCGACCCACTGACGATCGGCGCTTTGGCCTTCGAACAGATAGAGCTCGCGCCGGCCAAGGTTATCGACCACTTCGGTATGGTTTGGCTCGTAGTGATAGGCGCGGCTCAGGCCATCGCGTTCGATCTGCCGGATGACCTTGCCGCAAGGCTCATATCTGTCCCATTCGTAACGGACTTCGAGGCCTTCTGGCTGTGCATGAGCCACCAGCATATGGTTCTGCCACTCGAAGCGACGCGTCACCTGCCCCATGCGGTTACGCACTTCGATGAGATCGCCACTGTCGTTGAAGCTGTAAGTCACCAGCCAGTCGAGCCCCGGCTGGGTTGGATCGAGGCCAACAGGCAGCGGGCCGTCCGGATTGCCGAGAATGACCCCGTACAGACGCAGCCCCGAATCGCCGGGAACCGGCTCGCCCACCTGTTGATAAATAAAGGCGTAGCTGCGCCCGGCACTGTCCCTTACGCAGGACAGGCTGCCCGAGGCATTCCAGCTGTATTCGGTGCGGTAGCCATTGCGATCGAAGCTGGCGTGCAGCAGCCAGCTCCCCTCGCCGTTACGCAGAAAGTGCAGGAACACCCGCTCGCGCAGCACCACCACCGAGCCCTCGTGCTGCTGCACGGACAGCGGCACGCCGGTCCACTTGCTGCTCCAGGGCTCAAACGACTGCTCGGGACTATTGCCACCGCGGCGAATCCACAGCAGCTCGCTACCGGAATAGAACGCAGCGCCTGG
Organism: Pseudomonas fulva 12-X; assembly: GCF_000213805.1. Lineage (NCBI taxonomy): Bacteria > Pseudomonadati > Pseudomonadota > Gammaproteobacteria > Pseudomonadales > Pseudomonadaceae > Pseudomonas > Pseudomonas fulva. Next base: position 4,915,802 of record NC_015556.1, read on the forward strand.
CGCCAATGCCGGGAAGCCGATACGCCGGCCCTGGGAATCGATCAGTGCTGTGTGCTCATCGCATACTTCCAGCCCCAGCCCTTCGGCGGGCAACGCCCAACCCTGGCCCAGGCTGCCGATGCGCTCATTACTGGAGACATACATTCGCATGAAGGCGAAAGGGATGGGCGCTGGCAGCGAGAAATCCACTTCACCCGGAAGAATCTTCACGCCCAGCATTGGGTTGACCGGCTGGCCGGTTGCCGGGCCACACGCCGAAGGACGGTCGGCCTTGCCGACGGCGGTGCTGCCCACGAAGACATTGGGCGAGCCGGAAACGATCACGGAACCGGCCACCTTGTGACCGATATGAGAAACCGGGAGGCCACTCATGCTGTAGTCCTTTACTGAAGCTATCTGAAGGCGCCGATTGTAGCTGCCGCAGGATCAGACTATCCCGCTCAGCTAGCGTTCCCGCTAGCACGCGGTGGCGGACTTATCCACAGCGCGTTCCGCGAATCCTTACTTACCGATGCAGAAGCTGGAAAAGATCCGGCCCAGCAGGTCATCGGAACTGAATGCCCCGGTGATCTCGCCCAAGGCCTGCTGAGCCTGGCGCAGGTCTTCGGCAAGCAGTTCTCCGGCGCCGGCCAGGGTCAGTTGCGCGTGGCCATGGTCGAGGTGGCGTTGCGCCTGGTGCAGGGCGTCCAGGTGGCGGCGGCGGGCGCTGAAACCGCTCTCGGCGGTCTGCTGGAAACCCATGCAGGCCTTCAAGTGTTCGCGCAGCAGTTCCAGGCCTTCGCTGGATTTGGCCGAGAGCGCCAGGGTGGCCTGGCCATCGGCGGCGTTGTGCAGCGCCACCAGTTCGCCGGACAGGTCCGCCTTGTTGCGAATCAACGTAACTCGAGCCATATCCGGCCGCTGCTGCAGAAATTCGGGCCACAGGGCGAAGGGATCGGCCGCCTCCGGCGCCGTCGAGTCGACGACCAGCAGCACGCGGTCCGCTTCGCCGATGGCTTTCAGGGCGCGCTCCACACCGATGCGCTCGACCTGGTCCTCGGTATCGCGCAGTCCGGCGGTATCGACCACATGCAGCGGCATACCATCGATGTGGATATGTTCGCGCAGAACGTCACGGGTAGTGCCGGCGATATCGGTGACGATGGCCGCCTCACGCCCGGCGAGGGCATTGAGCAGGCTGGACTTGCCGGCATTCGGCCGGCCGGCAATGACCACCGTCATGCCGTCGCGCAGCAAAGCGCCCTGCCCGGCTTCACGCAAAACTGTGGATAACTGTTCACGCACGCCTTCGAGCAAGCTCAGTACGTGGCCATCGGCGAGGAAGTCGATTTCTTCCTCGGGAAAATCGATGGCGGCCTCCACATAGATGCGCAGGGCAATCAATCGCTCGGTCAGTTCGTGCACGCGCCGGGAGAACTCGCCCTGCAGCGAGCGCACGGCATTACGCGCCGCCTCGGCCGAGCTGGCTTCGATCAGGTCGGCGATGGCTTCGGCCTGGGCCAGGTCGAGTTTGTCGTTGAGGAATGCCCGCTCGCTGAATTCACCCGGGCGCGCCTGGCGGGCACCGAGCTCCAGGCAGAGTTGCAGGAGCATGTCCAGCACCACCGGGCCGCCATGGCCCTGCAGCTCGAGCACGTCTTCACCGGTGAACGAATGGGGCCCGGGGAAAAATAGCAGCAGGCCTTCGTCGATCACTTCGCCGGCATCGTCATGCCAGGCGCCGTGATGGGCATGCCGCGGTTTGGGCTCGATGCCGCTCAGGGTGATTGCGATCATCCGCGCCCGAGGGCCGGAGACTCTGACGATACCCACGCCGCCACGCCCCTGGGCGGTGGCGACGGCGGCGATGGTTTCACGGGGGGCGGACATAACGTTCTCCAGACGCTGGATAGCAGAACGCCCCACGAGGGGGCGTCTGTCATGTAGCGGGTGAAGCGCGAACGCTTAGGCCTCGGAAGGCTTGTTCGCGGCTTCGATCTTGCGGGTAATGTACCACTGCTGGGCGATGGACAGGACGTTGTTGACCACCCAGTACAGCACCAGACCCGCCGGGAACCACAGGAAGAAGAAGGTGAAGATGATCGGCATCATCTTCATTACGCGTGCCTGCATGGGGTCCGGCGGCGTAGGGTTCAGCTGCTGCTGGATGAACATGGTGGCTCCCATGATGATCGGCAGGATGAAGAACGGATCCTTGATCGAAAGGTCGGTGATCCACAGGATCCACGGTGCCTGACGCATCTCGACCGATTCCAGCAGGGTCCAGTACAGGGCCAGGAACACTGGCATCTGCACCAGGATCGGCAAGCAGCCGCCCAGCGGGTTGATCTTCTCTTTCTTGTACAGCTCCATCATCGCCTGAGACATCTTCTGGCGATCGTCACCGAACTGCTCTTTGAGCGCCTGCAGGCGCGGCGACACGGCACGCATGCGCGCCATGGAGCGGTAGCTGGCAGCCGACAGCGGGAAGAACGCCAGCTTGATGATCAGCGTCAGCACGATGATCGAGAAGCCCCAGTTACCCAGCAGGTTGTGGATATGTTCCAGCAGCCAGAAGATCGGCTCGGCGAGGAACCACAGGATGCCGTAGTCGACGGTCTTGTCCAGGCCAGGCGAAAGTGCGGCCAGATCCTTCTGGATCTTCGGGCCGGCATACAACGTGGTGCTGGCTTGGCCTTCGGCACCAGCCGCAACGGTCAGTGCAGGGCCGGTGTAGCCGATGATGTAGTTGCCCTGGCTGTCCTTGCGGGTTTGTACCAGGTTGGTGTCGTCCTTGGCCGGAATCCAGGCAGTCACGAAGTAATGCTGCAGCCAGGCGACCCAGCCGCCCTGCACGGTTTCCTTGAGGTTCTGCTTGTCGATGTCCTTCATGGACACTTTGGTGTACGGCTTCTCCGGGGTCCACAGGGCAGCACCCAGGTAAGTGGCGGTGCCAGTGGCGGTGCTGGAAGACGGATCACCGCTGTTGTCGCGCTTGAGCTGGGCGAACAGGTTGCCGGTCCAGGCATTGGCGCTCTGGTTGTTGATCAGGTAGGTAACGCCGATCTCGTAACCATTGCCGGTGATGCAACCGGTTTTCTTCTGCTCCACTTCCTTGGCCGAGCAGCTGGTGTCCAGCCCGCGGTGGAAAGTGAAACGCTTGGTGTAGTTGACGCCGGCTTCGCTGAAGGTCAGGTCGACCACCAGTTGATCCTGGCCATCAGCCAGCTGGTAAACACGCTGCTCGCTGCTGTACAGCGGGCGGCCGCCGGCACGGGCGTCCGGGCCGTTGGCACCGGTCAGGCCGCTCTGGGCCAGGTACAGATGCTCGCTGCCGTTGTCGAACAGCTGGAAGGGAACGTCCGGACGGTCCTGACGACGCGGGTAGTGCGGCAGGCTCAGGCGAACCACGTCACCACCACGCGGATCGATGGCCAGATCCAGTACGTCGGTCTTGACCTGAATCAGCTCGTCGCTGACCGCAGCGGTTTCCACCGGGCTTGGCTCGGTGTTGCCGGCATTGGCGGTCGGCACGTCGTCATTGCTGGCCGCCGTCGAAGCGGTTTCCGGCAGACTCGGTGTGGGTTTGCTGGTCGAAGCGGTCTGATTCGGCAGAGCGGCCTGGCCGTAGTCCTGGTTCCATTGAAGAACCATCATGTAGGACACGACTGCCAGGGCGACGATCAGGATCGAACGTTTGATATCCATGATTATTCGGCCATCGAAGAGGAACGGGAGTGTTTCGCGAGGGGCACCGGATCGTAGCCTCCGGGATGCCAGGGGTGGCAGCGTCCCAGACGACGAACGGTCAGCCAGCCACCACGCAGGACGCCATGGGTTTCGATGGCTTCAAGCGCGTAGCAGGAACAAGTGGGGTAGAAACGACAATGACTGGCCATCATCGGACTGATGGCGTACTGGTAAAACCGGATTGGAGCTTGAACCAGTTTACGCATGGGGATTGTCGTTCACCCCGGTCTGGGCATTGGCCTGTTGGGCAGGTTTGCTGCGAGCCAGGCGCTTCCACAGTTTGCCGAACTGTTGAGCCAGCTCGGCGTTCTGCAGATCACCCAGGCCTTTACGCGCAACGACCACGATGTCCCAGCCCACCAGGTTGTCCTGGTTGAGGCGGAACGATTCGCGGATCTGGCGTTTCAGGCGGTTGCGCTCAACGGAGAGCTTGACGCTCTTCTTGCCGATCACCAGCCCAAGGCGTGGATGATCGAGCTCATTGTTGCGCGCCAGCAGCAGGACACTCTTGCCCGGCGCTTTGCCGCTTGGAGAGTCGAAGACTGCCTTGAATTGCCGGGGAGTGAGCAGGCGCTTCTCCCGGCCGAAGCCTCGACTCACCACAAGACTGGAAAAATCAGACAGTCAGGCGAGCACGGCCCTTGGCGCGACGACGCGACAGGACGGCACGGCCGTTCTTGGTAGCCATGCGAGCACGGAAGCCGTGGGTACGAGCGCGTTTGATGGTGCTGGGTTGGAAAGTGCGTTTCATGATGCGGTTACCTGGTTATCGACAACGGACCGGAATGGTCCCCGTTTTAAGAGACCGGCGATTCTAGAGAAAGCCGCAGGCCAGGTCAATTTCCAACCAGTTGTTTTGCAGATAGAGAAATATAAAGGAAAGAATCTTTTTAGAAAGGCTTGTTTTAGTATTTACAGCTTAGCTCGAGCCTATCTGTGGATAACTTCATGCGGACCAGAAATGCCGAGTGTTACGGCGATTCAAAAGTCTGTCAGAAAACCGTGCTGCGCATGTTCGCGCACTGGGCATTGCCTGGGGATGGAATGCGGTTTTACCCACAGGGTGAATATCCAGAGAGTTTTCCACCCGCTTTTAAACGGTGCTTATGCCGCGTTATCCACAGAGTACAATCAGGCCCTTTCCGACGTGTGGCAAATTGCCTAACACCTTGATTTAACGTGCACTGATTGGTCTTCCTATGTGGATAACTCCACCTCTTGAAGCTACAATAGGCGCTG